>CAZHLT010000117.1:0-12682 GCA_964533285.1 uncultured Conexibacteraceae bacterium
CTCTCCCCCGCCCGCGGCGGTCAGCGGTTCGGCGACGTCCTCGAGCCGTTTCTGCTCGGCCTTGACGCCGAAGGCGAGCTCGGCGAGGCCGCCGATCGCCATCACCACGGCGCCGACGAAGAACCCGATCGCGACCTTGCTCTGACTGCCGGTGTTGATCAGGTGGCCGAAGAGCAGCGGCCCGGCGATCCCGCCGGCAGCGGTGCCGACCGCGGAGAAGAAGGCGATCGAGAGCGCCCGCGTCTCCATCGGGAAGATCTCGGAGACGGTCAGGTAGGCAGAGCTGGCGCCAGCCGAGGCGACGAAGAAGATCGCGATCACGAAGGCCATGAACGACCAGGTCGTGAGCCCGTTGCCGAGCAGGAAGAAGCCGAGCGCCGCGGTCAGGACGGCGGAGCCGAGGTAGGTCCCGGCGACCATCGGTTTGCGCCCCACCGTGTCGAACAGCCGGCCCAGGGTCAGCGGCCCGGCGAAGTTGGAGAGGGCGAAGATCGCGATGTAGATCGGGATCGTCCCCGAGCCGACGTCGAAGAACTCGCCGAGCAGGGTGCCGAGGTCGAAGGTGACCGCGTTGTAGAGGAAGGCCTGGCCGACGAACAGGGCCAGCCCCAGCGCCGTCCGCCGCGGGTAGCGGGAGACGGCGGTGCGGGCGATCTCGCGGAACGGGATCCGCCGGCGCGGGTGGACCGTGATCGAGCCCTCCGGCTCGGGCAGCTCCTCGCCGGTCTCCTCGCGCACCTCGGACTCGATCGCGGCGACGATCTCCTCCGACTCCTGCTCGCGACCGTGGATGAAGAGCCAGCGCGGGCTCTCGGGGACGTGGCGGCGGACGATCAGGATCCCGACCCCGAGCGCGGCGCCGACCCCGAAGGCCAGGCGCCAGCCGAAGTCGGCGGCGAACAGCGCCGTGTCGAGGAAGAAGACCGCGGCAAGGGCGCCGCCGGCGGCGCCGAGCCAGTAGCTGCCGTTGACGATCAGGTCGACGCGGCCGCGGACCCGGGCGGGGATCAGCTCGTCGATCGCCGAGTTGATCGCCGCGTACTCGCCGCCGATCCCGGCCCCGGTGAAGAAGCGGGCGGCGTAGAAGTACCAGGCGGCGAAGGAGAAGGCGGTGGCGACGGTGGCGGCGATGTAGAGGGCGAGGGTGAGGAGGAACAGCTTCTTGCGGCCGAAGCGGTCGGTCAGCTGGCCGAAGAAGAGCGCGCCGAGGCAGGCGCCGCCGACGTAGAAGGCGGCCGCGGTGCCGATCTGGCTGGCGTCGAGGGCGATGCCGCTGCCGCTTTCGGTGAGCCGGGCGCCGACGCTGCCGACGATCGTCACCTCGAGCCCGTCGAGGATCCAGACGGTCCCGAGCCCGATCACCACCAGCCAGTGGAAGCGCGACCAGGGCAGGCGGTCGAGGCGCGCCGGGACCTCGGTCTCGACCGTCTCCGAGCCCCGCTCCTCCGCTTGCGACCCGGTGGCTGCCACGCCAACTCATTTCCCAGCAGCGGGCTTTGCCAAACAAGGCTTTCGCGGTCGCCCGGCGCGGTCCCTCTCCCCCGCTCGCGGATTGAGGCCCGCCCACGCGGGTAGCCGGACGGGGAACCCGACCCGGGAGGGCTGAACATGGCAACCGCCGCCGAGACCACCGCCGACCTCGCCTTCGCGACCGAGCTCGCCCAGCAGCTGCGCGTCGACTCGGTCCGCTGCTCGGACGCCGCCGGCTCCGGCCACCCGACCTCCTCGATGTCGGCCGCCGACCTGATGGCGGTCCTGCTCGACGGGCACCTGCGGCTCGACTTCGCGGCGCCGCAGGACCCGCGCAACGACCACCTCGTCTTCTCCAAGGGGCACGCCTCGCCGCTCTACTTCTCGCTGCTGAAAGCGGCCGGCGCGATTGATGACGAGGAGCTGCTCAGCTTCCGCCGCTTCGGCAGCCGCCTCGAAGGCCACCCGACCCCGGTCCTGCCCTGGACCGACGTCGCCACCGGCTCGCTCGGCCAGGGCCTGCCGGTCGGCGTCGGCCTCGCCCTGCGGGCGCGGCTGGAGCAGATGCCGGCCCGCGTCTGGGTGCTCTGCGGCGACAGCGAGATGGCCGAGGGCTCGATCTGGGAAGCGGTCGAGCACGCCGGCGACCGCGGCCTCGACAACCTGGTCGCGATCGTCGACGTCAACCGGCTCGGGCAGACCGGCGAGACGATGCACGGCTGGGACCTCGGCTCCTACGCCGCCCGCGCCGCCGCCTCCGGCTGGGAGGCGATCGAGCTCGACGGCCACGACGTCGCGCAGATCGACGCGGCGCTGAGCGCCGCCCGCGCGGCGACGCGACCGGCGATGCTGGTCGCCCGCACCAAGAAGGGCAAGGGCGTGAAGGCGGTCGAGGACCTGCCCGGCAAGCACGGCAAACCGCTGCCCGACGCCGCCGCGGCGATCGCCGAGCTGGGTGGCAAGCGCGACCTGCGGGTCGCGGTGCGGGCGCCCGAGGGACCCGCCGAGCCGCGCCGCTTCGCGGTCCCCGGCGGCGAGCTGCCGCGCTGGGAGCGCGGCGAGGAGGTGGCGACCCGCAAGGCCTACGGTGCCGCTCTGGCCGCGCTCGGCGGCCGCCGCGGCGACGTCCTCGCGCTCGACGGCGAGGTCTCCAACTCGACCCACTCCGAGGACTTCCGCGAAGCCCACCCCGAGCGCTACCTCGAGATGTACATCGCCGAGCAGCAGCTGGTCGCCGCCGCGGTCGGCCTCCAGGTCGGCGGCCGCTGGCGCCCCTTCGCCTCGACCTTCGCCGCCTTCCTCAGCCGCGCCCAGGACTTCGTCCGCATGGCCGCGGTCAGCCGCGCCGACATCCGCCTCTGCGGCTCCCACGCCGGCGTCTCGATCGGCGAGGACGGGCCCTCGCAGATGGGGTTGGAGGATCTGGCGAGCATGCGCGCGGTCCACGGCAGCACCGTGCTCTACCCCTGCGACGCCAACCAGACGGCGAAGCTGGTGGCGCTGATGGCGGCCCGCGACGGGATCTCCTACATGCGGACCACGCGGGGCGCCACGCCGGTGGTCTACGACGCCGCCGAGGACTTCCAGATCGGCGGCAGCCGCACCCTGGTCGAGGGCGGCGACGTGACGCTCGTCGGCGCCGGCATCACTCTGCACGAGGCGCTCGTCGCCGCCGAGCGGCTTGCCGCCGAGGGCGTCTCGGCCCGCGTCGTCGACCTCTACTCGGTGAAGCCGATCGACGCCGCGACCCTGGCCCGCGCCGCTGAGGAGACCGGCGCGATCGTCACCGTCGAGGACCACTGGCCGCAGGGCGGGCTCGGCGAGGCGGTGCTGGCCGCGCTCGCCGCCCACGGGGCGAGCGCGGCGGTGCGCGTGCTGGCGGTCGAGGAGATGCCCGGCTCGGGGACGCCGGCGGAGCTGATGCGGGCGGCCGAGATCGACGCCGAGGCGATCGCCGAGGCGGCCCGCGAGCTGCTCCGCCGCGGCGCCGCCGCCTGAGTCGGCGCCGCTGTCGACCTTTGGACCCCGACAGGGCCACAAAGGTCGACAGCGGCGATCGCGGCCTATCGGGGGAAACCCGCAGCCGCTCTGTGGACCGCCCCGATGCAGGCGCCCCCGCGGCGCCGCAGAATCGCCCCGGGTGAAGCACTTTCTCGACACGCAGGACTTCTCGCGGACGGAGCTGAGCGAGCTGATCGGCCTGATCCTCCTGCTCAAGGAAGCCGACCGCGAGCGGGCGCTGCCCGACCTGCTGCGCGAGCGGGCGCTGGGGATGATCTTCGAGGAGCCCTCGACCCGCACCCGCGTCTCCTTCGAGGTGGCGATGACCCGGCTCGGCGGCCACGCGCTGTACCTGAAGCCGGGCGAGATCCACCTCGGCCAGCGCGAGTCGGTCGGCGACACGGCGCGGGTCCTCTCGCGGATGTGCGACGTGATCGAGGCGCGATTGCTGAAGCACGAGACCCTGCTGGAGCTGGCGGCGAGCGCCGAGGTGCCGGTGATCAACGGCCTCACCGACTTCAACCACCCGACCCAGGCGGTCTGCGACCTGTTCACGATGAGCGAGCACCTGCCCCCCGGGCGCAACCTGCACAACTGCCGCGTCGTCTTCGTCGGCGACCGCACCAACGTCTGCAGCTCGACGATGTTCATCGCCACCCAGTTCGGGATGGACTTCGTCCACGCCGCCCCGGCCGCCTACCAGGCGCCGCCCGAGTGGGTCGAGATCGCCACGGCAAACGCCGCCGAGTCGGGCGGCTCGGTGAGCGTCACCGACGACGTCGAGAGCGCCGTCGCCGCGGCCGACTTCGTCTACACCGACCTCTGGTGGTGGGTCGACCAGGAAGACGAGATCCCCGCGCGCCGCGCCGCCTTCATGCCCCGCTACCAGGTCAACGAAGCGCTGCTGGAGCGGGCGCCGGCGCACGCCAAGTTCATGCACTGCCTGCCCGCCTCGCGCGGCGTCGAGGTCACCGACGCGGTGATCGACGGCCCCCGCTCGATCGTCTTCGACCAGGCCGAGAACCGGCTCCACGCCGAGAAGGGGATCCTCGTCTGGCTCACCTACCCGACCCTGAGGCCGGACCCCGGCGAGGCCGTCCGGCGCGACTTCGAGAACCGTATCCACGACTACCTCGGCCAGGTTGGCTGGGAGGTGAAGAGATGACCGGCAGGCGCAAGGTGATGGGGCTGCTCGACGTGACCCTGTTCACGGTTTCGGCAATGCTGGTGATCGACCAGCTGACCGCCTCGGCCTCGGTCGGGACGGCGACGATCGCCTGGTGGATCCTGGCGATCGTCTTCTTCCTCGTCCCCTACGGCCTGATCACCGCCGAGCTGGCCACGGCCTACCCCGAGCAGGGCGGCATCTACGTCTGGGTCAAGCGCGCCTTCGGCCGCCGCTGGGCGGCGCGGACGACCTACTGGTACTGGGTCAACGTCGCCCTCTGGATGCCCTCGGTCTTCCTCCTCTTCGCCGGCGTCTTCTGCCAGCTCTTCATCTCCGACTGGACCGACTGGCCGGCGGGCAAGTGGCCGCAGGTGGCGATCGCGGTCGCGCTCTCCTGGGCGGTGGTCGGGGTCGGGATCATGCGCCTGGAGGTCGGCAAGTGGGTCAACAACGTCGGCGCGATCCTGAAGATCGTGATCATCTTCTCGCTCGGCGTCGGCGGCATCGTCTTCGCCGCCCGCCACGGCACCGCCAACTCGATCTCCGGCTCGGACTTCGTCCCCTCCTTCGACGTCGCCAAGACCTTCCTGCCGGTGATCATCTACCTGCTGATGGGCTTCGAGCTGGTCTCCAGCATGGCCGGCGAGGTGAAGAAGCCCGAGCGCGACATCCCCCGCGCCCTCTTCACCTCGGGGGCGACGATCGCCTTCCTCTACCTGTTCGCGACGATCGGCATCCTGCTGGCGCTGTCGCTGACCAAGCTCGAACTGGTGCAGGGGCTGATCGACACCTTCGAAGTCATCTTCGGCTCCAGCGGCGTCGCCAAGGTCGCCGTCTACGCGCTCGGGATCGGCGCCCTCTACACCTACTTCACGAACATGACGACCTGGACGATGGGCTCCAACCGCTCGGCGGTCGAGGCGGCCAACGAAGGCGAGCTGCCGAAGCCGCTGGGCCGCGAGCACCCCGTCCACCGCACCCCGGTCGCCGCCCTGGTCACGACCGGCGTCATCTCCACCGCCGTCCTCATCGTCTCCGCGCTGTTCATCGACACCCAGGACAACCTCTTCTTCGCGATCTTCGCCGCCAGCTCGGTGATCTTCCTGATGCCCTACCTGCTGATGTTCCCGGCGGTCGTCGTCCTGCGTCGCAAGGACCCCGACACGCCGCGGCCCTTCCGCGTGCCCGGCGGCGAGTGGGTGGTGCTCGCCTGCGCGACGATCACGACCCTGGTGATCGCCGCCTCGATCCTCCTCTTCGTCTGGCCCGAGGTGCCGAGCGCGCCCGCAGAATGGAGCTACACCGGGCCGCTGCTGGGGATCGCGGTCGCCGCCCTGCTCGCCGGCGAGGTGATCATCTGGCGGATGTTCCGGCCGCGGCGGCCGCGCCGCGTGCGGGTCGAGCCGACGCCGGGCGCCGAGGGCTCGCTGCCGACGAGCTGATGCGAGTCCTGGCCGCGCTCGGCGGCAACGCCCTGCTGCGGCGCGGCGAGCCGGCCGACGCCGAGACCCAGCGACGCAACGTCGCCGTCGCCGCCGCCAGCCTCGCCGCCCTCGGCCGCGAGCACGAGCTGGTCGTCACCCACGGCAACGGGCCGCAGGTCGGCCTGCTGGCGCTGCAGAGCGAGAGCTACCGCGAGGTCGCGCCCTACCCGCTCGACGTGCTCGACGCCGAGAGCGAGGGGATGGTCGGCCACCTGCTGGAGCTGGCGCTGCGCAACGAGCTGCCTGGGCGCGAGCTGGTGACGGTGCTGACCGAGGTGGTCGTCGACGCCGCGGACCCGGCCTTCGCCAGCCCCTCGAAGCCGATCGGGCCGGTCTACGAGGCCGAGCAGGCGCAACGCCTGGCGGCCGAGCGCGGCTGGACGGTCGGCCCCGACGGCGACGCCTTCCGCCGCCTCGTCCCCTCCCCCGAGCCGCGCGAGATCGCCGCCCTGCGCAGCCTGCGCACGCTGGTCGACGGCGGCGCCGTGGTCGTCTGCGCCGGCGGCGGCGGCATCCCCGTCACCGTCGACTCGGCGGGCCGCTTCGAGGGCATCGAGGCGGTCGTCGACAAGGACCTGACCGCCTCGCTGCTCGCCCGCCGCCTCGAGGCCGACCTGCTGCTGCTGCTGACCGACGTCGACGCGGTGCGGCTCGACTGGGGCGGCGCCGGCGAGCGCCCGCTGCGCGACACCGACCCGGCCGAGCTGCGCCGCCACGAGTTCGCCGGCGGCTCGATGGGGCCGAAGGTCGAGGCCGCCTGCCGCTTCGTCGAGGCGACCGGCGCCCGCGCCGCGATCGGCGCCCTCGCCGACGCCGCCGCGCTGGCCGCCGGCGAGGCCGGCACCCAGGTCAGGCCCGCTGCCGGCGCATGAAGCCCTTGCGCAGCTCCTCCGAAGCAACGACCAGCGGCGGCCAGATCAGCAGGAAGAGCCACTCCCAGGGCCCGAGCGGACCGGTGTGGAAGAGGTCGTCGAGCCCGGGCGTGTAGGAGAGCAGCGCGACCATCGCCACCTCGACGCCGATCCCGACCAGCAGCAGGCGGTTGCCGAAGGGGCCGATCTCGAGCAGCGAGAGCCGGTTGCTGCGCCAGGAGATGCCGGCACCGACCTGGGCCATGACGATGCCGGCCATCGTCATCGTCGTCGCCTCCAGGTAGAGCGGGCCTTCGTCAGCGAGCGGTCCCCAAGGGCGCCAGCCGTCGAGCCAGTAGGCGAAGAGGAAGCTCGACATCGCCGCCAGCGCCCCCAGGGGTCCGATCACGAGGAAGATGCGGGTGACCGTGGCGCGGTTGAGCAGGCGCTCGGAGCGCTGGCGCGGCGGCCGCGTCATCGTCCCTTCCTCGGGCCGCTCGATGCCGAGCGCCATCGCCGGCAGCTGGTCGGTGCCGAGGTCGATCGCCAGCACTTGCATCACCACCAGCGGCAGCGGAATGGCGCCGCCGGAGATCCCCCAGACGAGGAAGGGGACGAGCTCACCGACGTTGCTGCAGAAGTGGTAGCCGGCGAAGCGCCGAATGTTGTCGTAGACCGCCCGCCCTTCCTCGACCGCGGCGACGATCGAGGCGAAGTTGTCGTCGACCAGGATCAGGTCGGCTGCCTCCTTGGCGACGTCGGTGCCGGCGACGCCCATCGCGACGCCGATGTCAGCGTGTTTCAGCGCCGGAGCGTCGTTGACGCCGTCGCCGGTCATCGCCACCACCTCGCCCTCGCCGCGCAGCACTTCCGCCAGCCGCAGCTTCTGCTCGGGGTCGATGCGGGCGAAGATCACGTCGCGCTCGGCCAGCCGTGCCCGCAGCTGGTCGTCATCGAGCCCAGCCAGCTCGACCCCGGTGATGACGTGGACCTCACCCCGCACCAGCCCGACCCGGCGGGCGATCGCCTCGGCGGTGGGACCGCTGTCGCCGGTGACCATGATCAGGCGGATCCCGGCCTGCAGGGAGCGGCGGATCGCCTCCGGCACCTCCGGCCGCGGCGGATCGAGCATCCCGACCAGACCCAGCAGCTCGAGCTCGCGCTCGATCTCCTCCGCCTCCTCCCCGGCCGCGGCCGGGAGCCGGCGCCGGGCCAGCGCCAGGACCCGCAGGGCATCGCGCTCCATCGCCGCCGCCGCGGCCAACGCCGCGGCCCGCTCCTCCTCGCCGCAGGCGCAGCGCGGCAGCACCAGCTCCGCCGCACCCTTGACGTAGGCGATCCGCTCGCCGCCGAGGCGGTGGATCGTGCTCATCCGCTTGCGCTCGGAGCTGAACGGGATCTCGGCCAGCCGCGGCGCCCGCGCCGCCTCCTGCTCGTGGCGCAGGCCGCCCTTCTCGGCCAGCACCACCAGCGCCCCCTCGGTCGGGTCGCCGAGCACGCGCCAGCCCTGCTCGGCGTGGATCAGACGGGCGTCGTTGCAGAGCAGCCCGGCGCGCAGCAGCTCCTGCAGCGGCTGCGGATCGACCACCTCGCCGCCAGCACGGAAGCGGCCGAACGGCTCGTAGCCGACACCTTCGACCGCGACCACGCGGCCGCCGGCCCAGACCCGCTGCACCGTCATCTGATTCTCGGTGATGGTCCCGGTCTTGTCGGTGCAGATCACCGTCGTCTCGCCCAGCGTCTCGACCGAGGTGAGGCGGCGGACCAGCGCGTCGCGCTTCGCCATCCGCTGCGTCGCCAGCGCCAGCGAGAGCGTCACCGTCGGCAACAGGCCCTCGGGGATCAGCGCCACGGCGACGCCGACCGCGAAGACGAAGCGATCGGTCGTGCTCATCTCGCCGGCGAGCCCCGCGACGCCGAAGAAGACGATGCCGATCGAGAGCGCGGCCAACGCCACCATCCGCGTCATGCCGTCGAGTTCCCGCTCCAGCGGGCTGCGCCGCGGGTGGCTCTGCTGGGCGAGGGCGGCGATGTGGCCGAAGCGCGTGCCCATCCCGGTCGCCGTCACCTCGGCGACCGCGGCGCCGGCGGCGACGAAGGTGCCGGCGTAGACCTCGCTCTCCGGCGCGACGGGGGCCGACTCGCCGCTCAGGGTCGACTCGTCGACCCGCAGCTCGCGCGCTTCGACCAGCGCCGCGTCGGCGGCGACGCGATCGCCGGCGGCCAGCAGCAGGACGTCGCCCGGGACGACCTCCTCGCTCTCGACCTCGGTCGCCTCGCCGTCGCGCCGCACCATCCCCCGCTGCGGCAGGATCCGCCGCAGGGCCGCCACCGCCCGTTCGGCCCGGTGCTCCTGGATGTAGGAGAAGACCGCGTTGATCACGATCACGGCGACGATCGCGGCGCTCAGCTGCGGCATCCCGGCAACCAGGGCCAGCACCGCGCCGACCCACAGGAGCAGCGCCAGGAGCTGGACGAAGTTGGCGAGGAACTGCCGCAGGGGCGAGGGCCCCTCCGCCTCTTCGATCACGTTGCGCCCCGACTCGCGCAGCCGCCGGGCCGCCTCGCGGCTGCTCAGCCCCGGCGGCGTCGGTGTCACCGGCCGCCGCTCAGGTACCGCTCGAACCAGTTCGCGGCAAGCCGCGAGACCCGCGCCAGCGCCCCCGGCTCTTCGAACAGGTGGGTGGCGCCGGGGACGACGGCGAGGTCGGCGCCCTGCGGCAGGCGCCGGGCGGCCTGCTCGTTCAGTTCCAGCACCTGCCAGTCGGCGCCGCCGACGATCAGCAGGGTCGGCGCCGTCACCTCGCCGAGGCTCGCCGCGGCCAGATCGGGCCGGCCGCCGCGGGAGACGACGGCGCCGACCCTGCCGTCGAGCCGCGCCGCCGCGACCAGCGCCGCGGCGGCGCCGGTCGAGGCGCCGAAGTAGCCGAGCGGCAGGTCGGCCAGCTCGGGCTGGGCGGTGACCCAGCGCGTCGCCGCCAGCAGGCGCTCGGCCAGCAGGCCGATGTCGAAGACGTTGGCGCGGTCGGCTTCCTCGTCCGCGGTCAGCAGGTCGAAGAGGAGGGTGGCGAAGCCGGCCTGGTTGAGGTCTTCGGCGACCTGGCGGTTGCGCGGGCTGCGGCGGCTGGAGCCGCTGCCGTGGGCGAAGAGGACGAGCCCGGAGACGGGATCGGGCAGGCGCAGGTCGCCGGCCACCTCGACGCCGGGCGCGACCTCGATCGCCACCTCGCGCTCGCTGACCGGCGGGTCGGCAAGCTCGGCCGGGTCGGCGGACGCCGCCGGCTGGCGCGCCGCCGCCAGCAGCTCGATCACCTCCTCGTCGGGGACCTGGCCGAAGTCGACGTAGACCTGGCCGACGCCGAAGAAGCCCTCCGGTTCGTGCAGGCAGACGACCTCGTCGAACTCGCCGGCCAGCCGCTCGGCGGTGCCCGGCGGCCCGACCGGCACGGCGAGGACGACGCGCTCGGCTCCCCGCGCCTTCAGCGCCCGGCCGGCGACCACGGCGGTGCCGCCGGTGGCGATCCCGTCGTCGACCAGGATCACGGTGCGGCCGGCGACCGGCAGCGGCTCGGCGTCGCCGCGGTACAGGCGCCGGCGGCGCTCCAGCTCGGCCCCCTCGCGGGCGGCGATCGCCTCCAGCTCCTCCTCGCCGACGCCGACCAGCTCGACCTCCTCGCGGCGAACGAAGCGCAGGCCGCCCTCGGCGATCGCCCCGATCCCGTACTCGGGGTTGAACGGCGCCCCGAGCTTGCGGACGAGGAGGATGTCGAGCGGCGCCGCCAGCGCCCGCGCCACCTCGAAGGCGACCGGCACGCCGCCGCGCGGGAGGGCGAGCACCACCGGGTCCTCGGCGCGGAGCCTGCGCAGGGACTCTCCGAGCTGTCGCCCGGCGTCCGCGCGATCGAAAAAGAGGGCGACGCGGTCGATCACAGGACCGACCTTAACCCGCCGCCGTCCCGGCACGATCCGTATTCCACCGTCGTCCCGACGCGGCGCGGCGCGGTCGGCCCCTCCGCGCTCGGCAGCGCCAGGACTGCGGCGATCCACGGATGCCGGGTCGCGGCCGCTGGCGGATGCTGGGCGGGTGTCCGCGACCAGCATCATCGAGCACAGCGTCGAGCAGACCAACGCCTGGCTCGACGAGCTCGCCGAACAGCTCGGCAGCAAGGACCGCGAGTACGCCTACCGCGTCCTCCGCGGCTACCTGCACGCGCTGCGCGACCGCCTGCCGGTCGACGAGTCGGCGCAGCTCGCCGCCCAGCTGCCGACCCTGATCCGCGGCGTCTACTACCAGGGCTGGAAGCCGAGCGCGACCCCGGTCTCCTACGGCGGCTTCACCGACTTCCTCGACCGCCTCACCGCCGAGGCCGGGCTCGAGGGCGAGACCAGCGCCTCCTACGCCGCCGGCGCCGCCGCCGGCTTGCTGCGCCGGCACGTCTCCAGCGGCGAGCTCGACGACATCCTCGCGATCCTGCCCGAGGACCTGAAGCCGATCCTCAGCTGAGCGGGCCGCTCGCCCCGGTCAGCCGGCGAACGGGTTGACCAGGGCGATGCCGGTCGCCTCGACGTCGGCGACGTTGCGGGTCGCCAGGGTCAGGCCCCGCACCCGGGCGGTCGCCGCCAGCAGGCCGTCGACGACCGGCAGCGGGTCGGGCACGCTGAGCCTGCCCCACTCCTCGGTGACCGCGCGATCGACGGGCAGGACCCGCTCCCGGTAGGCCTCGGCCAGGCGCCCGAGCCAGCCGTCGAGGGCCGCGCCGGCCGCCGGGTCGCGGCGCCGCACGCCCTCGACTCCGCGGCGGATCTCGCCGATCGTCAGCACGCTGAGGTAGATCTCGTCCTCCCCGAGCCCGGCGAACCAGGAGGCGACGGCGGGGTCGGCCCGCTCCCCCTTGCGCAGCTCCGAGATGACGTTCGTATCGAGCAGGTAGCTCACAGCTCGACCGGGCGACCCCGGTCCATCGGCCGCTCGAAGTCGCGATCCTCGCCGACGTCGGGCATCGCCAGCAGCAGCTCCTTGAGCGACCCCGGCCCCCCCTGCGGCCGCAGCGCCTCGCGCAGGATGCGCCGGTGCTCCTCCTCGGCCGAGCGCCCATGCCGCGCCGCGCGCAGCTTCAACGCCCGCACCAGATCAGTCTCGATTCCTCTCACCAGAAGCTGTGCCATCTCAATCGCTATCAATGCTATCACCCTCTCTCGAAAGCCCACTGGACAACCATCTGAAGAGAGAAGGGCTCAGCCCCCACGGATTCGCCCCCCGGGGAGGGTCGAATGTCGATGTTGGCGACGAGGTCCTCCTACCGCTGGAAACAAGGGGCATCGCGATGATCGTGCCGGCGTCCAAGTCGACGGCGCGCAAGGACCCGACCTCGCGCTCGTAGCGAGCGTCGACGCCAGGGGCCACCGCGAGCGGACGGAGGGGTCTCTTTTCCATGATCGGAGCAGGGCTTGACCAGGCCCCCGACAGGGGGCCAGGCGGCAGGTGTCACTCTCACTAGCTCCCGAGCAGGTAGCGGGCGAGGAACACGTCGCCGCGTAACCCGCCCGGCGACACTGCCGATCCAACGACGACGAGGCGGCCTTGGGGATCGAGCGCCGCGGGCCCGGCCACTACATCCTCTCCACTAGGGCCGACGCGCGTCACGATTCGACCCCGCCTCCCGAACGCCGGGTCGACTTTTCCCGACGGCAGCAGGCGCATCACCACG
>CAZHLT010000118.1:0-5008 GCA_964533285.1 uncultured Conexibacteraceae bacterium
ACCCGGCCGCCGGCTCGCACGCGACCTTCTACGACGCCGCCGTCTACGTCGAGAACGGCCAGAACGGGTCGGGGCTGGGCTGCGACAACACCTCGCCGCCCTCGCGCGAAGTGCGGCCGGCGCCGGTGCTGCTGCCGAACCGCTCCCAGCGCCAGGGGGAGTTCGCCTGGCTCAGCTACTACGGGCGCTGGGGCGAACGCGAAAAGGGCTACAACAACGGCCCGCAGGGGCCGCAGACGAAGACGGTCTGGCGCGAACCCTTCGCCTGGATGGAAGGGCAGCGCTCGACCAGCCCGCGGCTGCCGGGCGGCTCGCTGGTGCTGGGTCAGCCGGTGGTCGGCGCCTTCTGCAGCGCCGTCGCGGTCGGCTCCGAACTGGTCAACCTCGACGCCGAGTCGCGGCCGGCGCTGATCGCGACGCTGGCGGTGGCGGCGCTGATCATCGCCTTGTTCGTCGGGCTCACCCGCTGGGCGCCGGTCGACCTCGAGAACCTGCGCCAGCGGCGCTCGTTCGGGCAGATGGCGCGGGCCGCGCGCCAGCTCTACGGGCGCCACTGGCGGGTGCTGTTGCCGGTCGCCGCGGTGGCGGTGCCGATCGTCGGCGGCGTCCAGCTGCTCGCCGGCCTGCTCGGCAACAGCCAAGACGTCGGCGGCGGCGACCGCACCGGCGTCAACCTGGCGCTCGCCGACCTGATCGAAACCTTCGCCCGGCCGGCGGCGATGGCGGTGGTCGCGGCGATCGTCGTCGTCTTCGTCCGACTGCTGGTCGAAGGCGAGAAGGAGCGGCCCGGCTTCCGCGACGCCTTCGACGGCATGGGGCACCGCTTCTGGCGCGTGGTCGGCGGCCAGATGCTCTACGTCCTCGCCTACCTGGGGCTGGTGATCACGATCGTCGGCATCCCCTTCGCGGTCAACAAATACGTCGCCTGGCTGTTCGTCAAGCAGGAGATCCTGTTCGAGGACAAGGGCGTCCGCGCGGCCTTCCACGGCAGCGCCGACGTCGTCCGCGGCCGCTGGTGGCACACCGTCCGCTTCGCCCTCTTCCTCTTCCTGGTCAGCGTCGTCACCGGGCCGCTCCTCACCTTCGCGCTGATCTTCACGACGCTGCCGCTGACCTGGATCAACCTGCTCGGCTCGGTGGTCTTCGCGCTGCTGATCCCCTACGTGGCGCTGGGCGAGACGCTGCTCTACTTCGACCTGGCCGCGCGGGCGGCGGACGAGGGGGTCAAGCCGGCCCGTTCGTGGCGGCTCTGGCGGCCGCGCCAGTTCGGTCGCGTGCGCCGCGACCTGACCCCGCGAGCGGCGCCGAGCGGGTAGGTTGCGGGGCGTGAGGCTGCTCGCCTTCAGCGACCTGCACCGCGACCTCGACCAGGCGGCGACCCTGGTCGAGATGGCGGCCGCGGCCGACGTGGTGATCGGCGCCGGCGACTTCGCCTCGATCCACGAGGGGCTGGACGAGACGATCGCGGCGCTGAGCGGGATCGAGACGCCGACCGTGCTGGTGCCCGGCAACAACGAGACCGACGCGGCGCTGCGCGAGGCGACCGTCGGCTGGGCGGCGGCGACGGTCCTGCACGGCGAAACGACGGAGATCGACGGGGTCGAGTTCTTCGGCCTCGGCGCCGGCATCCCGGTCACCCCCTGGGAGTGGAGCTTCGACCTCGACGACGCGGCGGCGACGGCGCTGCTCGCCGCCTGCCCGGAGCGGGCGGTGATGGTCCTGCACTCGCCGCCGCAGGGGCATTGCGACGGCGGCTTCGGCAGCGCGGCGCTGCTCGCCGGGGTCGAGGAGAAGCGGCCGCGGCTGGTCGTCTTCGGCCACATCCACGAGCAGTGGGGCTGCAGCAGCGAGGTCGGGGGCGCGCCCCTGCACAACCTCGGCCCGAAGGGGACCTGGCTCGAGGTCTGAGCCGGGGGCGGCGTGGAATCGAGCGCTCCGAAGCGCGCCGGCTGGGTGCTCGGCGCGCTGATCCTCGTCGCCGGCGTCGCCAACGTCAACCTGGCGGTCGCCAACGTCGCCCTGCCGGACATCGGCAAGGACTTCGACGCCAGCCAGGTCTCGATGGACCTGATCGCGGTCGGCTACTCGCTCGGCCTCGCCGCCTCGGTCCTCTACCTGGGCGCGATCGGCGACCGCTACGGGCGCAAGATGCTGCTGGTGCTGGGGATGGCGCTGACGATCCCGGCCTCGATCCTCGCCGCCTTCGCGCCCTCGGCGACGGTCCTCTTCCTCGCCCGGGTCTTCGGCGGCGTCGCCGCCGGCATGGCCTACCCGACGACGCTGGCGCTGATCACGGCGCTGTGGTCGGGGCCGGCGCGGACCAGGTCGATCGCGCTCTGGTCGGCGCTCGGCGGCGGCCTCTCGGCGCTCGGGCCGCTGCTCGCCGGCGGCCTGCTCGAGGTCTGGGACTGGTGGTCGGTCTTCATCGTCACCGCGCCGCTGGCGGCGCTGGCGCTGGTCATGGCCTGGCGGCTGGTGCCGGCGCACGTCAACGAGACGACCGAGCCGGTCGACCACCCGGGCGGGGTGATCTCGATCGCGATGGTCGCCTCGCTGGTGCTGGCGATCAACCTCGCCCCCGAACCGGGCGAGGGACAGACCGCGATCATCCTCGGCATCGTCGCCGCAGCGGCGATCGGCGCCTTCTTCCTGCGCGAGCGCCGCGCCAAGAACCCGCTCTACGACCTGCGGATCGCCGCCCGCAGCACCTTCTGGGTAGCCGCCTGCGCCGGGATCATCGTCTTCGGCTCGCTGATGGGGGCGATGTTCATCGGCCAGCAGTTCGTCCAGAACGTGCTCGGCTACACGACGCTGGGGGCGGGGGCGGCGATCCTGCCGGGGGCGATCGGGATGGTGCTGGTGGCGCCGCGCTCGGCGCGGCTGGTCGAGTCGCACGGCTCGCGCTTCGTGCTGCTGCTCGGCTTCGGCTTCTGCCTGCTCGCCTTCCTCGTCATGTTCGCGCTCTGGGAAGAGGACTCGGCCTACTGGGAAGTCGGGCTCGGCTACCTGCTGGTCGGGATCGGCGTCGGCTTCGCCGGAACCCCGGCCTCGCGCTCGCTGACCGGCTCGGTGCCGGTCAAGCGCGCCGGCATGGCGTCGGGCACCGCCGACCTGCAGCGCGACCTCGGCGGCGCGATCATGCAGTCGATCTTCGGCGCCCTGCTGACCGCGGGATACGCCGCCAGCTTCAGCAGCCAGATCGCCGAATCGCCGCAGGCGCAGAACGTCAGCGAAAACGTCCAGAACGAACTCACCAAGTCCTTCGCCGGCGCCGTCAACATCGCCGAGAAGTACCCCGAATACGCGAAGCCGATCGTCGGCGCCGCCCGCCAGTCGTTCCTCGACGGCGGCGACTGGACCTACGCCGCGGGGATGATCGCGATCGGCCTCGGCATGGTGATCGTCTTCTTCCTCTTCCCCCGCCACGAGCGGGAGCTGGAGCTGGTCGCGGGCTACCGGGAAGAGGAAGCGGCTTCGAGCCCGGCGACGATCGCTTCCAGCTGAGGCCGCTTCTCGGCCTCGGTGACGAGGCCGACGAAGGGCGGCTTCTCGAAGGTGAGGACGAGCTGGACCATCGCCACCTTCTCGCCGCCGAACAGCTTCGTGCGCTTCTCGAATTCCTTCCACTCGGCGGAGCGGAAGCCGGCGGCCTCCAGGCGCGCCTTCGGCTCGCCGCCGCGCTGCTTTTCCAGCCAGGCGCCGTCGAGGACGAGGGACTCGTTGCTTTCGCCGCTGACGCTGAGGACGGACACCGCGGCCAACCTACCGCAGGCGGCCGCGGCGGTCGCGGCGGTCGAGGGCACCCTGGGCCCGGGCCGGCGGGCGCGATAATCGGCGCCGATGGCCTACCGACTGCTGCCCGCCGCCGACGCCTTCTGGCGACCCTCGAACCAGATGGGCGTCGAGAACACCGACCTCGCCAAGCAGCTCGAGGCGACCCACCTGGGCGCCCGCCTCTGGCGGCTGCACCCGGGCCAGGCCTCGACCCGCCACCGCCACGGCGTCCAGGAGGAGCTCTACGTCCTGCTCGAGGGCCGCGGCCGCATCCGCGTCGACGACGACCTCCTCGACCTCGCCCCGCTCGACACCCTCCTAATCGAGCCCACCTCGACCCGCCAGGCCTTCAACGACACCGACGCCGACCAGCTCTGGCTGGTCGTCGGCGCCCCACCCGAAGCCGCCAACACGCTGGAGATGACCCCAGAGCAGCTGGCAGCGCTGTATCCGGACGGCCCCAAGGCATTGCCGCCTGAGCTGGGCGGGTAGGCGGGGGCGGGACGGGCGTGAGGAGGGACGGCCGAGAGTTCGGAAGCTGGCCTTGGGTGGGGTGGGGGGGGGGGGGGGGCACGGGGGGCGGTGGTGGGGGCCGCCGGCGGGGGGGGGCGGGGGGGGGGGGGGGGTGGCCCTGTCCACCCCCCTCCCGGGGTGTCTCGCCGCGGGGTGGCCCGTGCGCGAGCGCGGGGCCGGCGGCCCAAACCGTCCAGTGGCACCCCCCACCCCTCCCAACGGAACGGTCCCGTACTTCGGGACCGTCGCAGGCGCCAGTGCGTCGAGCCCCGGCCAGCGATGGGCGCGTAGCTCCCAAGGGACGGGATCCCGCCTTCTCTCGCTGAGAGCTCCTTAGGGACGAGACCAAACCTTCTCTCGCCGAGAGCTCCCGAGGGGCGGGGGCGCTCGGTGTCTCGTGTGGCTGTCCTTTTCCGGAATAGGTCCGGAAATGGACTGCCACCCTCTCGGTCCTTCCTCCTCCTGTTGAGCTTTGTCGCCTATAGCGAGACAAAGCTCAACAGCGCCTTCGGCGCCCCGTTCCTCTCCTCGAGACCACGGTTCTCTCCGGCGTCCTTGTGAGACCACCTTTCTCTCCGCTATCCGGGGAGAAAGGTGGTCTCGGCCCCTTGGTGGAGAGAAGTGTGGTCTCGGCGCTCGCCTCGGCTCGCGCGCGCTCGGTGCTTGGCGCGCGCTTGGCCCTCGGCGCGCTCGCCCGCCCGTGGCGCTTGGCGCTCGCTCG
>CAZHLT010000119.1:0-1824 GCA_964533285.1 uncultured Conexibacteraceae bacterium
ACCGACCACCCGCCGATCTACCCGACCCAGGCGATCCACCCTGGCGCCCTCGAGGGCTCCAAGAAGCGCGTCTACGAACTCGTCGTCCGCCGCTTCCTCGCCACCTTCAGCCCGCCGATGATCACCGAGTCGACGCGGGCCGACATCGAGGCGGGCTCGCAGACCTACTTCGTGCGCGGCTCGGTTGTCGTCGACCCCGGCTACGCCGGCATCTACACCTACGCGCGCTCCTCCGACGAGGAGATCCCGGCCCTGCAGGAGGGCCAGGAGCTGCCGCTGGCGGCGCCGCCCGAGGTGGCCGGCGAGGACGGCGTCACCACCAACCCGTGGTCGATCGGCAAGGAGACGCAGCCGCCGGCCCGCATCTCCCAGGCGAAACTGATCGAAATGATGGAGGAGCGCGGGCTGGGCACGAAAGCGACCCGCGCCGACATCATCCAGAAGCTGTTCGACCGCGGCTACGTCTACGGCAACCCGCCGGTTCCCTCGGAGACCGGGATCGCCCTCTACGAGGCCTTCAAGAACTACGTGCCGGCGATGGCGACGCCGGAGATGACGGCGCAGCTGGAGGCCGAGATGGACCGGATCGCCGCCGGCGACATGACCAAGGGCGCCGTCGTCGGCGACAGCCGCGAACTGCTGCACAAGACCTGGAGCGAAATCGACGAGAGCCGCGAAGAACTCGCCAAAGTCGTCTGGAAAGGGATGGACGAGGACCGCATCCTCGGTCCCTGCAAGGTCTGCGAGGAAGCGGGCCGGACCAAGGAGGACGGCTCGCCCAACGTGCTGCGGATCATCCGCGCGAAAAAATCGGGCAAACGCTTCGTCGGCTGCACCGGCTGGAGCGCCGAGGGCGGCCCCGATTCCTGCGACCAGACCTTCCCGCTGCCCCAGCGCGGCGACATCTTCCGGCTTGAAGAGCGCTGCTCGATCTGCGGCGAGACGCCGCGGCTCAAAGTCGTCCCCTTCCGCGGCCGCCCCTGGAACCTCTGCCTCAACGACGACTGCGAGTCGATGCAGGAGATGAAGAAACGGCGGGCCGAGCGCGAAGCGGCGAAAGCCGCCAAAGAAGCGATGGAGAAGCAGCCGCCGGCGAAAGGCGACGAGGACGCGGCGCCGGCCAAATCGAAAGTCAAGGCCTCGAAAGCCGATACGGCGACGCGCGGGCGCAAACGCGCCAAAGCGACCGCCAAAGGCTGAGGCCGCAGCGCCGTGTTCATCTCCCTCGAGGGAGTGGACGGGTCCGGCAAGAGCACGCAGGCGAAGCTGCTCGCCGAGGCGCTGGGGCCGGAGACCGTGGCGATCCGCGAGCCGGGCGGGACCGACGCCGCCGAGCGGATCCGCGAGCTGCTCGCCGATCCCGAGCTGGAGCTCGACCCGCTGGCCGAGCTGCTGCTTTTCTGCGCCGCCCGCGCCGACCTCACCGAGCGGGTGATCCGGCCGGCGCTGGAGGCCGGCCGCGACGTCGTCAGCGACCGCTTCTCCGACTCCAGCGTCGCCTACCAGGGGGCCGCCCGCGGCCTCGGCGTCGGCGAGGTGATCTCGCTCTGCGACACCGCCACCGACGGCCTCTGGCCCGACCTGACGCTGCTGCTGCGGGTCGACCCCGAGCTCGGCCTCGGCCGGGCCAAGAGCGGCGACCGCTTCGAGGCCGAGGGCCTGGAGCTGCAGCGGGCGGTCGCCGCCGCCTACGAGGAGATCGCGACGATCGCCTCCGACCGCGCCGTCGTCATCGACGCCAGCGGCAGCGTCGACGAGGTCCACCAGCGGATCATGGAAGCGGTCCGGGCCCACCGCGAATGAACGTGGCAGAGCTTTTACCCC
>CAZHLT010000120.1:0-3699 GCA_964533285.1 uncultured Conexibacteraceae bacterium
CTGGAATGGATCTCGCCCTTCGCCGAGTGGGTCGCCGACCACGTCGACGTCCGCATCGCGATCGGCGCCACGACCAACACCCGCGAGCTCTCCGGGGTGCCGCCGGAGCGGCAGACGCTGCGCCAATCGGTCACCGGCGACTTGATGACGCGGGCGATGAAACGCGCCGCCGAAGGCAAGCTGCGCTGGGTCTACACGCTGTTCCCGACCAGCGCCTACGCCTCCGAGGCGGAGATGAGCCTGGCCGACTACGAGGACTTCTACTACGGCGCCTGCCTTGCCGACGCCGCCGACCCGGTCGGCGCCTGGAAGGCGGCCTCGGCCGAGACCGAGCGGCTGGCCGAGGGGATCGAGGGGCACGAGGAGGTGCGGGTGACGGCGCCGGGGACCGACATCCGCCTCGGCATCGCCGGCCGCAAATTCATCCCCTGCGACGGTCGCAACAACATGCCCGACGGCGAGTTCTTCACCGGCCCGGTCGAGGACTCGGTCGAGGGCGAGGTCAGCTTCCACCTGCCGTCGGTGATCGGCGGCCGCGAGGTCTCCGGGGTCAAGCTCCGCTTCGAGTCGGGCAAGGTGGTCGACGCCAGCGCCGAGCGCGGCGGGGAGTACCTGCTGAAGCTGCTCGACACCGACGCCGGCGCCCGCACCCTGGGCGAGCTCGGGATCGGCACCAACTACGGGATCGACCGCGGCACCCGCGAGGTCCTGCTCGACGAGAAGCTGGGGGGGACCGTGCACATGGCGGTCGGCGCCAGCTACCCCGAGTCCGGCGGCGTCAACGAGTCCGCCGTCCACACCGACCTCGTCTGCGACCTCCGCCTCGGCGGCAAGCTGGAAGTCGACGGCGAGGTGATGCAGGAAAACGGCAAATTCATCGTCTGACCTGACGGCACGGGCCCGGCGCATGCCGGCGTCCTCGGTCGCTCACGTGCGGAGCACGCTTCGCTCCCTGCGTCCTTGGCCTGCTTGGCCCCGCGCCGTCAGGTGGCTTATCTGAGGTCAGCCGGCGGCGATGATCGCGGCAATGATGCCGAGGAAGCCGACCAGGAGAGTGCCGATCAGGCCGGCGAAGAGCTGATTGAAAGACCGCTGCAAGGCCCCGATTTCCCGCCGCAGCTCGGCCATTTCGCCCTTCAGCTCTTCCCGCAGCTCACCGATCTCGCCCTTCAGTTCCGTGCGGAGCCCACTGATCTCACCCTTCAGTTCCGTGCGAAGACCGCTGATCTCGCTGTGCAGCTCCGCGCGGAGGGCACGGAATTCCTGGCGCATCTCGGAGAAGCCGGCGTCGACCTTGTCGTTGAGGTCGTCGAGGCGCTCGTCGGTCCAGGTGTCCCTTGCCATCACGGCCATGATCGCACCTTACTCGGCTGGATGCGGCGTCTTGTCTGCGAAATGAAAAAGTTTCGCGCCAACTCTGTGACGACTTACTCGCATCGCCGCCGTTGCGCTCCGCCGCCGTGCGTTCGCCGCTACTGGTTGGGGATCGGGGAGCCGGCGAGGAGGAAGAACCAGACGGTGAGGGCGAGCGCGGCGAGCATCACCGAGCCCATCAGGCAGGCCTCGACGACGGTGACCGAGCCCTGGCTCGGCGCCGTGTCGCGCATGCTGCGCAGCCAGGTCGGGCGCATCGGGCCGAGCCGGTTGGTGCCGGTGATGTGGATGTAGAGCTGGTTGAGGCGGCCGATCAGCCAGGCGACGAAGAGGACCGAGGCGATGATCCCGACGGCGACCACGGCGTAGGGCCCGCCGCTCGGGAACTGGGTGTGGGAGACCTTCGAGGCGATGTAGACCCAGCTCAGCGGAATCGCGGTCCAGAGCGAGAAAGCGGCCAGCAGCATCGCCACGAAGACAAGCCCCGCGGCCAGGCCGCGGGCCCGTTCGTGGGTGTCGATCCGGTTCGCCGCCATCTCCCTCCCCATAGAATGACACCCCTATGTCCGGACACTCGAAGTGGCACTCGATCAAACACAAGAAGGGCGCCGCCGACGCCAAACGCGGCAAGCTCTTCAGCAAGCTGGCGCGCGCGATCACCGTCGCCGCCCGTGACGGCGGCGGCGACGTCGACGGCAACCCGACGCTGGCGACGGCGGTCCAGAAGGCGAAAGACGCCTCGATGCCGAAGGACAAGATCCAGAAGGTGATCGACGTCGGCACCGGCGCGGGCTCCGACAGCGCCGCGATCGAACGGATCGTCTACGAGGGCTATGGCCCGGCCGGCGTCGCCGTCCTGGTCGAGGCGCTGACCGACAACCGCAACCGCGCCAGCGCCGAGATCCGCCACGCCTTCTCCAAGCACGGCGGCAACCTCGGCGAGCCCGGCTCGGTCGCCTGGATCTTCGAGCGCAAGGGGTCGATCGCGGTCGACGCCGGCCGCTACGGCGAGGACGACCTGATCGCGGCGATCGACGCCGGCGCCGAGGACGTGGTCGAGGACGGCGACCAGCTGCGGGTGATCTGCGCGCCGGCCGACCTGACCGCGGTGCGCGAAGCGCTCGAGGAGTCCGGCGTCGAGTACGTCTCGGCCGGCCTCGCGATCGAGCCGAAAAGCACGGTCGAGGTCAAGGGCCACGACGCCGAACGCCTGCTGAAGCTGATCGACGAGCTCGACGACCAAGACGACGTCGACGAAGTCTTCGCCAACTTCGACATTCCCGAGGAAGTCCTGGAGAAACTCGCAGCCTGAGGCCGCCTGACACGCCCCCCTGTCGAATCCATCCGCCGTTGCGGAAGATTCACCGGGTGGGAGGCCGGGCAATCTTCCGCGATGAGCCGTCGAGCCTCCCTGGCTCGGTCAGGCGACCTCCGGGAAGGCATCCGGCGCGAATTCCAGAATCACTACCCATGCAGGTAGTGATGGGCGTCGACCCGGGCGCCGCCAACCTCGGATTCGGAGTCGTGCGGGTCGAGGGCAACCACATGGTCGCCCTCGACGGCGGCGTGGTCGAGACGACGCCGGAGCTGCCGATGGAGCGGCGGCTGCAGCACATCCACCAGGCCCTCAGCGAGCTGATCGCCTGGCACGAGCCGAAGGCGATGGCGCTGGAGGAGGTCTACTTCGGCAAGAACGTGCGCTCGGCAATGGCCGTCGGCCAGGCCAGCGGCGTGGCGATGCTGGCCGCCGCCCAGGCCGGGATCGGCTGCTTCGCCTACACGCCGCAGGCGATCAAGATGGCCGTCTGCGGCTCCGGCGGCGCCGACAAGCGCCAGGTGCAGCGGATGGTCGGGACCCTGCTCGGGCTGCCCGAGCCGCCCAGCCCCGACCACGCCGCCGACGCCCTCGCCGTCGCCATCTGCCACGGTGGCTCGGGCGGGCACCGCGCCGCCGTCGTCGCCGCCCGGGAGTCGCGGGAGCGGGTCGCCGGATGATCGCGGCGGTCCGCGGTGAGGTGATGGTGCGGCGCGCCGACCACGTCGTGATCGACGCCGCCGGCGTCGGCTACCGGCTGACCGTCTCCGCGGAGACCCTGAAAGCGGTGCCGGCGGCGGGCAGCGAGGCCTTCCTGCACGCCGAGCTGATCTCGCGCGAGGACTCCCTCGCCCTCTACGGCTTCGCCACCGAGGAGGAGCGCGACCTCTTCCGCCTGCTGATCTCGGTCAGCGGGGTCGGGCCGAAAGTGGCGGTCGCGGCGCTCTCGGGCGGCAGCGCCCGGGTCCTGCTGCAGGCGATCGCCGCCGGCGACGCGAAACGTTTCCAGG
>CAZHLT010000121.1:0-7302 GCA_964533285.1 uncultured Conexibacteraceae bacterium
AGCTCTGGTCGCCGAGGGTGAGGAAGCGCAGCAGCGCCGCCAGCGCGGTCAGCCCGACGACGATCCAGAAGGTGGGGGGGCGCGGGCGCCCCGCCCCCGCCCCCCCGCCGAGCGGCGCCGGGCCGCCCGGCCGCCGCCCGCCTGGTTCCCCGCGGCGTGCCGCGAGCGCCCGCCCACCTTCTGGATCGTCGTCGGGCTGACCGCGCTGGCGGCGCTGCTGCGCTTCCTCACCCTCGGCGACCAGAGCTACCACCACGACGAGATCGTCACCGCCAGCCGCGTCCTCCGCGGCGACCTCGGCCACGCGCTGGACGCGGTCGGCTTCAGTGAGTCGACGCCGCCGCTCTACTACGCGCTCGCCTGGTTCTGGACGCAGGTCTTCGGCACCACCGAATTCGGCCTGCGCTCGCTCTCGGCCCTGGCCGGGGTGGCGACGGTCCCGGTCGTCTACCTGCTCGCGGCCGAGCTGCGCGGCCGCCGCGCCGGCCTGCTGGCGGCGGCGCTGGCCGCGGTCAACCCGATGCTGCTCTGGTACTCGCAGGAGGCGCGCGCCTACGCCCTGCTGACCCTGCTCTGCGCGATCTCGCTGCTCTACTGCGCCCGCGCCGCTCGCTACGGGCGCCGCGGCGACCTCCTCGCCTGGGGGCTCGCCTCGGCCCTCGCCCTCGCCACCCACTACTTCGCGCTCTTCCTCATCTTCGGCGAGGTCGCGGTGCTGGCCCGCCGGCGCGGCCGCGAGGCCCTGCGCGGGCTCTGGGTCGTCGCCGTCGCCGGCCTGCTGCTGGCGCCGCTGGCGATCCACCAGGCCTCGCTCGCCCACGCCGAATGGATCGGCAACTTCTCGCTCGGCCACCGGCTCTGGGAAACCGTCGCGACCTTCCTCACCGGCGAGACCGGCGACATCATCGGCCAGCCCGAGCGGCCGGCGCTGGCGGTCGTGCCGCTGGCGCTCGGCCTCGCCGCCCTCGCCCTGCTCGCCTGGCGCGGCGACCGCGACGAGCGGCGGGCGGCGGCGCTGCCGCTGAGCGTCGCGGCGACGGCGATCGCGGTGCCGGTGACGCTGGCGCTCCTCGCCGCCGGCAAGGACTACGTCCTCGCCCGCAACCTGATCCCGGCGCTGGTGCCGCTGCTCGTCCTCGTCGCGATCGCGCTGACGACGCGGGCGGCGCGGCGGCTGGGGACGGCGATCGCCGCCGGCTTGCTCGCCTACTCGCTCGGCTTCTGCGTCTTCGCCGGCGCTTCGCCCCAGCTCCAGCGGCCCGACTGGAGCGCGGTCGCCGCCCGCCTCGGCGAATCGCAGCGGCCGCGGGCGATGGTCACCTGGACGCTGGGCGAGGCGCCGCTGCGCTACTACCTCTCGACCGGCTCCTTCCAGGTCAAAGCGTCGGAACGGTACCGCTGGCGGGTCGGCGAAATCGACCTCGTCTCGCACGGCCGGGTGCCGCCGCCGCGCCGCCACGCGCTCGGCCCCGGCTTCCGCGAAGCCGGGCACGAAACCTCCGGCCCCCTCTTCATCCGCCGCTACCGCCTGCCGGGCCCCGGCCTGGCGCCGCTGCGGCTGCGCCACCTGCGCGACACGCGGCTCGATTTCCGCAGCAACGGCGTGCTGCTGGACGGCATCGGCCCCGGCTGATCCCGACCGGCGGATTCGGCGTCCTCGGTCGCTTGCGTGCGGAGCACACGGCGCTCCCTGCGTCCTCGAACTCCTTGGTCGGGGTCACCCGGGTGGGGGTTCGGGCTATTCCTCGCGCATCCCGGGTATATCCTGCGAGGAGCGAACTGCAGACGAGCGAGGGAGTGAAAGGGATGGCGAAGACCAAGAAGGCGGCGACGGACCGGGCCGGCGACCTCTATTCAGCGGCGCGGGAGAACCCCTACGTGCAGCGCCTGATCGAAGACGACGAGCTGCGCGACAACCTCAAGGACGCCTTCGAATCGGCGCGCAGCGCCTACGGGCGCGCGACCGGCAACGGCAAGGGCACGGTCAAGGCCGTCACCAGCGACAAGAAGGTGCAGAAGGAACTCCGCAAGGCGGCCGAAAACCTGCAGGAGGCGAGCGAGCGCCTGCGCAAGCCGCCGAAGCGCAAGAGCCGCCTCGGCCGCATCGTCCTGCTGGCGATCGTCGGCGTCGTCCTGGCGCTGATTATCAGCGAGGACGCCCGCAAGGCCGTGCTCGACGCGCTCTTCGGCGCCGAAGAGGAGTTCGAGTACACCAGCACCACGAGCATCAACGGCTCCTAGCGGATCGGAACCACTTGGAGGCTGCAACCAAAGAGCGCGAGCTCAGCGGCGAGAAGGCGCAGCGCATCGTCGACGCGATGCGCACCAGCGTCGCCCAGCGCGGCGCGGCGGGCTCGACCTTCGAGCACGTCGCCCGCGAGGCCGGGGTCAGCCGCGGCCTGCTCCACTACTACTTCGGGACCAAGGAGCGGCTGCTGGTCGAGGTCGTCCGTCGCGACGCCGAGCTGCGGGTCGCCCGCCTCGACGAGATGCTGGCCCGGGCGCAGACCGTCGACGACGTCCTCGACGGCCTCGTCGCTAGCCTCACCGACATGATCGACAACGATCCCGGCTTCTTCCTCCTGCTCTACGAGCTGTTCAGCGCCGGCCGCCGCAACCCCGACATCCAGCGCGAGGTCGGCCAGCTCTTCGCCCGCACCCGCACCCACGTCGCCGCGGTCCTGAAGGCGAAGGAGAGCGAGGGCGTGATCAGCCTCCGCTTCGACGCCGAGGCGGTCGTCTCCTACCTCTTCGCGCTCGGCGACGGCCTCGCCCTCCAGGTCCTCTCCGACCCGGACCGCGACAACGCCGGCGCCTTCGAGGTCGGCGCCGCCTCCGCGCGCTACCTGCTCGTCTCCGAGTAGCGCCCCATCCGCCGTCGCGGAAGATTCACCGGGTGGGGGACCGGGCAATCTTCCACGACGGCGCCTCCAGCTTGGCGCCGTCAGCGTGACGGCGCTCACCCAGTGATCCCCCTCACAGACCGGGTCTCCGCCGGCGCGAGAGGCTCGCGCCCGATGAGAGACGCGATGAACAAACTTGCCGAGGTCCTGGGTCGGCGCCGGCGCTGGGTCGTTGCCGCCTGGGTGCTGATCGTCGTCTGCGCGCTGCCGTTCGCGGCGCGGCAGACCGAACACCTGACGGGGGGCGGCTTCGATGTCCCCGGCAGTCAGTCGCAGGCGGTGTCGGAGGCGCTGCAGGAGGAATTCGGCTCGCGCGCCGACGGGATCGCGGTGCTGCTGAAGGCGGCGCCCGGGGCGAGCGCCGCCGAGCGCGCCGCCGCCGTCGACCGCGTCCGGCACGAGGTCGCCGGGCTCGAGGAAGTGACGCTGCCGCCGGCGGCGGCGCTGGCCGGGCGGCGCGAACTGCAGCGCACCGGGACGGCGCTGCTGGCGCTGCGCAGCGAACGGTCCGCCGACGACCTGATCGACTCGGCCGCCACCCTGCGCGACGACCTCGACCCCGGCAGCGCCGTGGCCGGCGTCACCCCGTACCTCGTCGGCCAGCCGACGATCTGGGCCGGGATGCAGGAAGTCTCGAAGCAGGACCTGAGCCAGGCGGAGGGCAGCGGCTTCCCGATCGTCGCCCTGATCCTGCTCGTCGTTTTCGGCTCGCTGGCGGCGGCGGCGCTGCCGCTGGCGCTCGGCTTCGTCAGCGTCCTCGTCACCGGCGCCCTCATCTACTTCATCTCGCTGCAGATGACGATGTCGGTCTTCGTCACCAACATGGCCTCGATGATCGGGATCGGCGTCGCCGTCGACTACTCGCTCTTCATCCTCGCCCGCTACCGCGAGGAGCGCGAAGCCGGGCTCTCCAAGCGCGAGGCGCGCTCGCGCTCGCTCTCGACCTCGGGGTTGGCGGTCACCTTCTCCGGCCTCGCCGTGATCATCTCGCTGGCCGGGCTCTGGATGGTCGACAACCAGGCGCTGCGCTCGATGGCGCTGGGGGCGATGACCGTCGTCGCCGTCTCGATCCTGACCGCGACGACGCTGCTGCCGGCGCTGATCGCGATGCTCGGCGACCGCGTCCTGCCGGGCGGGATCGTCGGCCGCGTCGAGAGCTTCCTCCGGCGCCGGGTGCTGCGCCGACCCGACCGCGCCGCGACCGCCGCGGGCTCGCCCGGGGTGGGGGCGAGCCCGTTCTGGCGGCGCTGGACGGCGAGCGTGATGGCGCACCCGTGGGTCGCCGTGCTCTCGGTCGCCGCCGTCCTCCTGGTCCTCGCCAGCCCGCTGCTCTCGATCAAGACCGGGACCGAGGCGCTGAGCCAGTTCCCCGAGGGCAGCGACGTCCGCGTCGGCACCGAGCTCGCCTCGCAGGCGCTCGGCGGCGGCACCGATCCGGTCCAGGTCGTCGCCCGCTTCCCGGCCGCGCCCAGCGCCGCCGATCGCGCCGCGGTCGCCGGCTTCGTCCGTGAGCTCGAGGCGACGCCGGGGGTGAGCGCGGTCGCGCCGCCCGCCTACGCCGGCGACAGCGTCCTCGTCCAGGCGACGCCGAGCGCCGGCAGCGAGTCGCCGGCGGCGCGGGCGCTGGTCCACCGCCTGCGCGACAGCGTCGTCCCGGCGAGCGCCCTGAGCCACCTGGCGAGCGTCGACGTCGGCGGCGAAACCGCCCGTGGTGACGACGTCCGTGCCCAGGTCAGCGGCTCGATGTGGAAGATCGTCCTCTTCGTCCTCGCCCTCAGCTTCCTCGTCCTGATGGTGATGCTGCGCTCGCTGCTGCTGCCGCTGAAGGCGGTGGTGATGAACCTGCTCTCGATCGGCGCCGCCTTCGGCGTCCTCGTCGCGATCTTCCAGTGGGGCTGGCTCGACGGCTTCCTCGGCTTCGAAGGCCAAGGGGCGCTCGACACGATCAACGTGCCGCTGATCTTCGCCGTCGTCTTCGGCCTCTCGATGGATTACGAGGTGTTCCTGATGTCGCGGATCCGCGAGCGCTACATGCGCCACGGCGACAACGAGCGGGCCGTCGCCGAGGGCCTCTCCTCGAGCGCCCGCACGATCTCCTCGGCGGCGCTGATCATGACCGCGGTCTTCGCCGTCTTCGTCCTCACCGGCGTCCCCTCGATCAAGGAGCTCGGCCTCGGCTGCGCCGTCGCGATCGCCCTCGACGCGACCCTCGTCCGCCTGATCCTCGTCCCGGCGGCGATGAAGCTGATGGGCAACTGGAACTGGTGGATGCCGGCCTGGCTCGACCGGGCGCTGCCCAACCTCAGCTTCGAGGGCGCCGAGCCCGAGCCCGCCGAGGCATAGGCGCGTTGGTTTCCCGGGGCGGACGAACGCGCCACGCCCGCCCCGGGACCAGCGACTAGGATTGGCCGCGTGGCCAAGGGAGCGGAGGAGATCGCCTTTGCCGGGGCGGCGCGGATGGCGGAGATGGTGCGCGAGCATGAGGTCTCGCCGGCCGAGCTGGTCGGCATCTGCCTCGACCGCATCGCCCGCCTCGACCCGCAGCTGAACTCCTTCCGCAAGGTCTTCGCCGAAAAGGCGATGCTCGAAGCCGAGCAGGCCGAGGCGCGGCTGAAGGCGGGGGAGAGGCGGCCGCTGCTCGGGGTGCCGATCGCGATCAAGGACGAAGTCGACGTCGCCGGCGAGGTCCGCACCTGGGGCACCGACGCCTTCGAGGAGCCGGCCAAGGCCGACTCGGAGGTGGTGCGGCGGCTGCGCGAGGCGGGGGCGATCGTCATCGGCATCACCCTGCTGCCGGAGCTGGCGATCTGCGGCTTCACCGAGTCGGCGACCTACGGCGTCACCCGCAACCCGTGGAACCCGCAGCGGACCCCGGCCGGGTCCAGCGGCGGCTCCGCCGCGGCGGTTGCCGCCGGTCTCGTCCCGGTCGCCTCGGCCGGCGACGGCGGCGGCTCGATCCGCCTGCCGGCCGCCTCCTGCGGCCTCTTCGGGATCAAGCCCCAGCGCGGCCGCGTCTCGCTGGCGCCCGAGCTCGAAGGCTGGCACGGCCTCACCGCGCTCGGCTGCCTCAGCCGCAACGTCGTCGACTCCGCGCTCTGGCTCGACGTCGTCGCCGGCGGCTCGCGCGAGCCGGGGGCGCCGCCGCCGCCCGAGCGCCCCTTCGTCGAGTCGGCCCAGGCGCCGCCGGGCAGGCTGCGGGTCGCCTGGTCGACGAAAGCGCCGCGGGCGCTGGTGCCGCCGATCCTCACCGACGAGGTGCGCCAGGCGGTCGAGGACGCGGCGGCGCTGCTCTCCTCGCTCGGCCACGCGGTCAGCCAGCGCGACCCCGACTGGGGCAACGTCGGCAACAACATCACGCCGCGCTTCCTCCGCGGCGTCGCCGACACCGTCGCCGACGTGCCCCACCCCGAGCGGCTCGAACGCCGCACCCGCGGCTTCGGCCGTCTCGGCTCCGCCCTGCCGGACTCGCTCTACCAGCGGGCGCTGCAGGGCCAGGCCGAGGACGCGCGCCGGATCAACGCGATCTTCGACGAGTTCGACGTCCTGCTGATGCCGGTGATGGGCAGCACGGCGCTGCCGGTCCGCAAATGGGAGGGCCGCGGCGCCCTCTACACCGTGCTCGGGATGAGCCGCTTCTACCCCTACTGCATCCCCTGGAACCACCTCGGCAACCCGGCGATGTCGGTCCCCACCGGCTTTGCGGCCGACGGCATGCCGCTTGCCGTCCAGGTCATCGCCCGCCCGGGCGACGAGGCGACCCTGTTCTCCCTGGCGGGGCAGGTCGAGACCGAGCGGCCCTGGGCAGCGGCCCGGCCGCCGATCTCGTAGCGAGCCGGCCCGCGGCGGCGAGGGTTCGCGGGGCGGGGTCGCGGGATGGCGAGCGTTCGGGCCGCCGCGAGGCCCGGCCCGGCCGCGGGCTGCGCCAGGGCTCAAACCTCGGCCGGCCCGAGATGGGGCGAGGGCTCGAGCCGCTCCGGCGAGGGACGGGCGAGGGTTCGGGCCGCTGCGAGGCCGGGCCGGGCCAGGGACGGCGCCAGGGCTCAGGCCGCCGCAAGGCGGGGCGAGGGACGGGGCCAGGGCTCAGGCCGCCGCAGCCAGGGACGCGGCGAGGGCTCAAGCCGCTGCGGCGAGGGCCGGGCCAGGGCTCAAGCCCCCGCGCGACCGGGCCGGAGGTCGGCCGGGCCGAGGGACGGCCGAGGGCTCAGGCGGGGCCGCAGGGGGAGGGTGGCGGCCACCCTCCGTAGGCAGGTAGGGCGGCCGCCACCCTCCCCCTCCCAAGCGCGCCGAGGGCGACGGGCGGGCGAGGGACGCGAGCGCCGAGCGCGGGCGAGCCCCCAGGCCCCAAGCGAGCCCCAGGCCCCAAGCGAGCGCCAAGCGCGAGCAAGCACCGAGACCACAC
>CAZHLT010000122.1:0-6529 GCA_964533285.1 uncultured Conexibacteraceae bacterium
AAGCGCCAGGCGGTCGAGTAGGTGAACTGTTTCGCCGCCTCGGTCTTGGTCGCCATCTCGGCGAACTTGTGGCGGATCGCCTGGAACTTGCCGATCGGGCGGCCGAAGGCTTCGCGCTCCTTCGCGTACTCGAGGGTCTTCTCGATCATCCGCTCGGCCCCCGCGTGGCAGCCGGCGGCGGCGACCAGCCGCTCGCCCTGGAGCTCCCAGGCGATGTGGTAGAAGCCCTTGCCGACCTCGCCGAGGACGGCGTCGGCCGGGACGCGGACGTCCTCGAAGGCGAGTTCGCCGGTGTCGGAGGCGTGCATCCCCATCTTCTCCAGCTCGTTGGAGACGCTGAAGCCCGGCACCTTCTCGCCGCTCTCGTCGTGCAGGTCGACGACGAAGAGGGTGATGCCGGCGTGGCGCTCGTCGGGGTCGGTCTTACAGACGAGGACGATGAAGTCGGCCCGCGGCCCGTTGGTGATGAACGTCTTCGAGCCGTTGATCACGTATTCGTCGCCGTCGCGGATCGCGGTGGTGCGGATGCCGGCGACGTCGGAGCCGGCGCCCGGCTCGGTGATCCCGAGGCTGCCGACCTTCTCGCCCTTGAGGCCCGGTTCGAGGTACTTGCGCTTCTGCTCCTCGCTGCCGAGCAGGTGGATCGGCGGCAGGACCATGTCGGTCTGCACGGCGAAGCCCATGTTGGTGCCGCCCGAGCCGGAGTAGCTCATGCACTCGGCCCGCACCAGCGAGTAGAAGTAGTCGCCGCCCTGGCCGCCGTACTCCTCCGGGAAGCAGAGGCCGAGGAAGCCGAGGTCGCCGGCGCGCTTCATCGCCGAGGTCGGCCAGTAGGTCTCCTCCCACTCGTTGCGGTGGGGCCAGAGCTCCTTTTCGACCCACGAGCGCATCGACTCGCGCAGGTCTTCGTGCTCCTGGCTGAAGATGAAGTGCTTGCGCCCGGCTTCGTGGTCGGGCTTGATGACGCTGGAGCCGTCGGTCGCGGTCGCCACTGGTCTCTCTCCTCCTCGTGTTCGTCCGGCGTTTCTGAGCCCCCGGGGCCGTATGGACCCGTCAGCTCAGACACCCCCTGAGCGGAGTGGACAGTAGCACTTCCCACTTTCGATAGGACCGTCTATTGTTCGCGCCGCATGAGGTCGCCGGGGAGAGAGGAGAGGGAGCGCGGATGAGCGTCGAGGGTTTCGAGAAGGTCTCCTACGAGGTCGCCGACGGCGTCGCCACGGTGACGCTGAACGACCCGGAGAAGCGCAACATGCTCTCCGGCCAGATGCTGACCGAGCTGGTCGCGGCGATCGAAGAGGCGCGCGACTCGGGTGCCGTCCGCGCCGTCGTCCTCACCGGGGCCGGCGAGAAGGCCTTCTGCGCCGGCGCCGACCTCGGTGGCTTCGCCGCCGAGGTGCCGCTGATCCAGAAACACTTCGCCACCGACCTCTTCCTCGAGTTCTTCCGGCTGATGCCGCGCCTCGGCAAGCCCTCGATCTGCGCGGTCAACGGCCACTGCCTCGCCGGGGCGATGGGCCTGGCCCTCTCCTGCGACCTGGTGATCGCCAAGGAGGGAGCGACCTTCGGCACGCCGGAGATCAACGTCGGCGCCTTCCCCTACATGATCATGGCGATCATCTACCGCAACGTCCCGCGCAAGAAGGTCAACGAGATGATGCTGCTGGGCGAGCGGCTCTCGGCCGAGCAGGCGGTCGAGTACGGCCTCGCCAACAAGGTCGTCCCGGCGGCGGAGTTCGAGGGCGCGGTGGCCGAGTGGGCGACCAAGCTGGCCGCCAAGAGCCCGGTGCTGATGCGCCTCGGCCACGACGCGATGTACCGCCAGCAGGACATGGCGGTCGACGACGCGCTCGAGTACCTGCGCTCGCAGCTCTCGCTGACCTTCACCACCGAGGACATCGTCGAGGGGGTCACGGCCTTCTTCGAGAAACGCGACCCGGAGTGGAGGGGACGCTGATGGCGGCCGACGAGCAGGACCGCCACCTGCTGCCCGGCGCGGCGACGCTGGGCGAGCTGACCGAGCAGCTGCACGAGCGCCGCGAGAAGGCGTTGCTGGGCGGCGGCCGCGAGAAGATCGACAAGCAGCACGAACGCGGCAAGCTGACCGCGCGCGAGCGGATCGACCTGCTGGTCGATGAGGGCACCTTCGTCGAGATCGGGCTGCACGGGCGGCCGCACTTCAGCCAGCGGGCGATGGACGGGGTGGAGGCGCCGGCCGACGGCGTCATCACCGGCTGGGGCGACATCGACGGCCGCCCCTGCTGCATCGCCGCCTACGACTTCACGGTGATGGCCGGCTCGATGGGGATGACCGGCGAGCTCAAGGTCAGCCGCCTGCGCGAGATGGCGCTGACCAAGCGGATGCCGTTCGTCTGGCTGCTCGACTCGGCCGGCGCCCGCATCCAGGAGGCAACCGGCTCGCTCTTCGCCGGCTCCGGCCACCTCTTCCGCGAGGAGGTCGAAATGTCGGGAGTGATCCCGATGGTGGCGGCGATGATGGGGCCCTGCGCCGCCGGCACCGCCTACATCCCGGCGCTCGCCGACTTCGTGCCGATGGTCTCCGGCCAGGGGGCGATGGCGCTCGCCGGCCCGCACCTGACCAAAGCCGTGACCGGCGAGGACATCTCGATGGAGGAGCTCGGCGGCGCCAAGGTGCACTGTCGCAAATCGGGGGTGGGGGACCTCGAGGTCGCCGACGACGAGGAGTGCATCGTGGCGATCAAGTCCTACCTCTCCTACTTCCCCTCGAGCTGGGAAGAGAAGCCGCCCGTGCGTGAGTCGGACGACCTCGACGAGCGGATGTCGCAGAAGCTGATGGAGATCGTCCCCGATTCCAACCGCAAGCCGTACGACATGTACGAGCTGATCGCCGAGATCGTCGACGACGGCGAGTGGTTCGACCTCAAGCCGCGCTTTGCCCGCAGCGTCATCACCTGCTTCGCTCGCTTCGGCGGTCAGCCGGTCGGGATCGTCGCCAACCAGCCCAAGCACCTGGCCGGTGTCCTCGACAACGACTCCTCCGACAAGGCGGCCCGCTTCATCAACCTCTGCGACGCCTTCAACATCCCGCTCGTCTTCCTCCAGGACATCCCCGGCTTCATGGTCGGCTCGAAGGTCGAGCACGCCGGGATCATCCGCCACGGGGCGAAGCTGCTCTACGCGGTCAGCCGCGCCACGGTGCCGAAGGTGACCGTGGTCGTCCGCAAGGCCTATGGCGCCGGCTACTACGTGATGTGCGGCAAGGCCTACGAGCCGGACCTGATCGTCGCCTGGCCCGACGCCGAGATCTCGGTGATGGGGGCCGAGGGCGCGGTCGAAATCATCGGCCGCTCGGCGATCGAGGCGGCCGAGGACCCGGAGGCGGCCCGCGAGGCGATGCTGAACGCGGTGCGCGAGCGGATCGACCCCTACATCGCCGCCGGCAACGCGGTGATCGACGAAGTCATCGACCCGCGCGAGACGCGCCCGACGATCGTCAAAGCGCTGCGGATGGCGCGCGACAAGCATGTGGAAAAGCCGAGGAAACGTCACGGGGTGATGCCGGTATGAGCCGTGGTTCGAAACGGGTCCTGAGGGTCCGAAGGAAGCCACGGGAGGAGGGACGATGAGCAGCTACGACGACCCGGTGATCATCAGCTGCTCGATCAGCGGCGTGATCGCCAACCGCGACCAGTGCCCGGCGATCCCCTACACGCCGGAGGAGTACGCCGCGGAGGCGCGGCGCGCGGTCGACGAGGGCGCCTCGCAGATCCACATCCACGCCCGCAAGCCGGACGGCACGCCCTCCTATGAGGTCGAGGACTTCAAGGCGATCACCGAGGCGATCCTGGCCGAGGTCGGCGACGTGATCGTCAACTACTCGACCGGGGCGATCGGGATCCCGCTCGAGAAGCGGATCGAGTACCTGCGGGCGCTGCGGCCCGACGTCGCCGCGCTCAACATGAGCTCGATGAACTACGCGAAGTACTCGCGCCGGCGCAAGGACTTCGTCTTCAAAACGGTCTTCGAGAACAGCTTCGACACGATCGTCGAGTTCCTGACGGCGATGCGTGAGCTCGGGATCAAGCCCGAGCACGAGTGCTTCGACGCCGGCCATGTCGCCAACCTCGACCCGCTGCTCGACATGGGGCTGCTGGAGGAGCCGCTGCAGATCTCGCTGGTGATGGGGGTTACGGGCGGCATCCGGCCGACGCCGCGCAACGTCACCGCGATGTCCGACCAGATCCCCGGCGGCCCCGAGGGCCGCAACCAGTGGCAGCTGATCGGGATCTCGCGCGACCAGTGGAAGCTGCTCGGCGCGGCGCTGGTCCTGGGCGGCAACGTCCGCGCCGGGGTCGAGGACAACCTCTACCTGCCGAACGGCGAGATGGCGCAGTCCAACGGCGAGCTGATCGCGAAGGCGCGGCAGATGGCCGAGGACGTCGGCCGCCGCCCGGCGAGCGTCGCCGAGGCGCGCGAGCTGCTCGGGGTGCCAAAGCGCGCGGAGGCCTGAGCCGGCATGCATGGGCTGCCGCTCGCCGACGTTCGCGTCCTCGACCTCACCCGCCTGCTGCCCGGCGGCTTCTGCTCGCTACTGCTGGCCGACCTCGGCGCCGAGGTGCTGAAGGTCGAGGACACCGGCATGGGCGACTACATCCGCTGGGCGCCGCCCTACTACGGCGGCGAGGAGCAGCAGGGCCTCGGCACCCGCTCGGCGCTCTATCTGGCGCTCAACCGCGGCAAGCGCTCGGTCCGGCTCGACCTCAAGAGCGCGGCGGGCCGCGAGGCCTTCCTCCGCCTCGTTGCCGCCTACGACGTCGTCCTCGACGGCTTCCGGCCCGGGGTGATGGAGCGCCTCGGGGTCGGCTACGAGCGCCTGCGCGAGGCGAATCCCGCGATCGTCGTCTGCGCGATCACCGGCTACGGTCAGGACGGCCCTAACACCCAGCGCGCCGGCCACGACCAGAACTACCTCGGGCTGACCGGCCTGCTCGGCCTGAGCGGCCAGAAGGACGGTCCGCCGACCCTCTCGGCCGGCCAGATCGCCGATGTCAACGGCGGCCTGATGGCGGCCTTCGCGACGCTGGCAGCGCTGCACGAGCGCGGCCGCTCCGGCGAGGGCCAGTACGTCGACGTCTCGATGACCGACGGCGCCCTCGCCTGGCTGGCGATGGTCGCCGGCCGCTACTTCTGCGACGGCGAGGTGCCGCGCCGCGGCGAGGGCGAGCTGACCGGGCGGCTGCTCTGCTACCTGCCCTATGAAGCCGCCGACGGCTGGGTCAGCTGCGCCGCCCTGGAGCCGAAGTTCTGGGCCGCGTTCTGCGACGGCGTCGGCCGCCCCGACCTGGTCGAGGGCCAGTTCGAGGCGCCCGGCTCGAAGGCCTGGGAGGAGGTGGCGGCGGTGTTCCGCTCGCGCACGCGGGCGGAATGGCGCGCCTTCAACGACGAGCACGACTGCTGCGTGGAGCCGATCCTCGACCTCGACGAGGCGCTCGACTCCGAGCTGGTGCGGGCGCGCGAGATGGTGGTCGAGCTCGACCAGCCCGGGCTCGGGCCGGTGCGCCAGCTGGGCGTGCCGGTGAAGCTGAGCCGCACCCCGGGCGACCCGAGTCGGCCGGCACCGGCCTTCGGCGAGCACACCGAGGAGGTCCTGCGCGAGGCCGGCTACTCGGCCGCGGAGGTGGCGGCGCTGCTCGAGTCGGGCGCCGCCGCCGGCTGCGAGGCGAGCGCCGAGGGGGCGGAGTCCGGGGCATGAGCACGGCCGGTGCCGAGCAGCTGCTGAAGATCGGCGAGCTGGCCGAGGCCTCCGGCGTGCCGGTGCCGACGATCAAGCACTACCTGCGCGAGGGGCTGCTGCCCGAGCCGCTGAAGACGAGCCGCAACATGGCCTACTACCCGCCGGAGTTCGTCGATCGGATCCGGCTGATCAAGCGCCTGCAGGAGGAGCGATTCCTGCCGCTGAAGGCGATCCGGCGCCTGCTCGACGAGAGCCCCGAGCGGGCCGAGGCGCTGCTCGAGCTGGAGGACCGGATCCTCGACCGGGCGCTGGTCGGCGAGCGGGCGCGGACCCCGGCGGCCGAGGTGCGCAAGCGCTACGGCGTGCCGAAAGAGGTGCTCGACCGGCTCGCCGAGCTCGAGGTGCTGACCCCCAACAGCCGCGGCTACTCGCCCTCCGACGTGACGATCATCGAGGCGATCAGCCGCTTCCGCGCCGGCGGCTACGACGAGGAGATCGGCTTCACCGTCTACGACACCCTGCGCTACAAGACCGCGATGGAAGAGCTGGTCCGCCAGGAGATCGACGTGGTGATGAAGCGCCTCGCCGGCGAGGTGCCGCCGGAGCGGGTGGTCGAGATGCTGGAAACCGGCGCCGAGCCGCTGCGCGACCTGATCGGGGCGCTGCATACGAAGCTGATGGTGGCGGAGCTGGAGCGACGGCGCGGCTGAGTCGGTCTGTGGATGAGGCGGGTTCCCGAACGCCCTTGTCGGCTTTGTACGGCCTATGGCCCGGATAAACCCGACAACGGCGACAGATACACGCCGGCGTCGA
>CAZHLT010000123.1:0-8110 GCA_964533285.1 uncultured Conexibacteraceae bacterium
GAAGAGAGCGACGATCGGCGCGAGCCGGGCGACTACGACTCCGAGGGCCTCTACCAGGACGAGCTCGACGCCGGCCTCGCCGAAGACCTCCAACGCCGCCTCGAGGCGGTCGAACGCGCCGAAGAGCGCCTTGCCGCCGGCACCTACGGGCTCTCGGTCCGCAGCGGCGAGCCGATTCCCGACGCCCGCCTGGAGGCCAACCCGACCGCCGAGCTGACGGTCGAGGAGGCCGAGCGCGGCGGCGCCTAGCCCGGCGGCGCCCCGCTCGGCGGAAGGCCCGCAGGCCCTCCGCCCGACCTACCGCTGAGCCTCAGCTGCCGAGCAGCTTGGCCTTCTGCGCGGCGAACTCCTCCTCGGTGAGGATGCCCTGCGCTTTCAGCTCGCCCAGCTCCTTCAGCTGGTCGATCACCGAGCCCCCGGCGGCCGGGGCCGCCTGCTGCGGCGGCGCCTGCTGAGCCTGCTCCGCCATCTGCTGCTGCGCGTACTGCTCTTCTTCCTGCTGGGCCCAGCGCGACTCCTGCCGGCGGCGGACGCGGCCGCCGACAGCGGTCGCGGTGCCGGCGACGACGGCGGTGCGGGCCACACCTCTCAATAGTCCTGGCATCTGCTTCTCCTCTCTAGGCGTTGGCCTCGGCCGCGTCGAGAGCGGCGATGAGGTCTTCGACGGGGATCCGGCCGCTGGCGACGAGCTGGCCGCCGGAGCGACGGACGGCGGCGGCGAATGGCGCCGCCCAGGCGTTCTCGTAGACCAGCATGGCGGCCGAGGTGCCCGGCTCGAGCACGGCGGCGGCGGACTCGACGTCCTCGTCGCCGATCAGCCCGGACGAGACACCCTCAAACAGCGCCAGCTCGGCGACGTCACCGAGGTCGGCGAGCTCGACGGCGGCGACCGTGCCGTCCTCGTCCTTGGTCACGAAGGCGAGGTCGATGATCCGGATCAGGCCGCGGTCGACGAGGTCGACAAGGTGCGGCAGCGCTTCGCCGTTCGGCTGGCGGCCGGGCCACTCGACCACGACGTAGTCGATCGGTCCCATCTCGTTCAGGTCCTCGGCACTCAAGCTGCGTCCTTTCTCTCGGGGGCGATACGCGGTCGGGAACGCCCTGATTATCCCGCTCCCGGGGCCGCGCGCCTCATTCATTTCCGCGACATTTGCCGCGCCGCGGGCGAGTAGGCTCGCGCCCATGACCAACGAGCGCAGTGCCCGCGAAGAGGCGATGTTCTACGGCAACCGGTTCCTGACCGAGGACGCACCGGACGGGCCGTTCCCGGAGACCGGCATGTCGTCGCTGGACGCGATGCGCCTGGTCGGCGAGGAACTGGCGCTGGAGGGCGACCCCAACCGCAACCTGGCGACCTTCGTCACCACCTGGATGGAGCCCGAGGCGCAGCGGCTGATCGCCGAGAACCTGCACCGCAACTTCATCGACCACGCCGAGTACCCGATCTCGGCCGAGATCGAGCAGCGCTGCGTGCGCATGCTGGCCGACCTCTTCAACGGGCCGGGCGAGACGACCGGCTGCCGCACCCAGGGCTCCTCGGAGGCGATCATGCTCGGCGCCCTCTCGCTGAAGTGGAAATGGCGCGAGCGGCGCGAAGCGGCGGGCCAGTCGGTCGACAAGCCGAACCTCGTCTTCGGCGGCGACGTCCACGTCGTCTGGGAGAAGTTCTGCCGCTACTTCGACGTCGAGCCGCGGATCGTGCCGCTGCAGAAGGACAAGTACGTGATCGGGCCCGAGGACGTCGAGCCCCACGTCGACGAGAACACGATCGGCGTCGCCGCCGTCCTCGGCACCACCTTCACCGGCCACGCCGACGACATCGTCGGCATCGACAAGCTGCTGGTCGAGCTCAAGAACGAGAAGGGGCTCGACGTGCCGATCCACGTCGACGGCGCCTCAGGCGGCTTCGTCTGGCCCTTCCTCTACCCCGACTCCAAGTGGGACTTCCGGCTCGAGCAGGTGCGCTCGATCAACGTCTCCGGGCACAAGTTCGGGCTCGTCTACCCAGGGATCGGCTGGCTCGTCTTCCGCGAGAAAGCGGACCTGGCCGAGGACCTCGTCTTCTACGAGAACTACCTCGGCAAGACCGACGCCACCTTCACCCTCAACTTCTCGACCGGCGCCTCGATGGTGCTCGCCCAGTACTACAACTTCGTCCGCCTCGGCCGCGAGGGCTACGAGTACGTGCTGCGGGCGATGGAGACCAACGCCCGCGCCCTCGCCGAGAAGCTCAAGGCCGCCGGCGACTTCGAGCTGATCGGCGACGAGGAGGAGCAGCTGCCGCTGGTCGCCTTCAAGTTGGTCGACGGCAAGGCCTACGACGAGTTCGACGTCTCCTGGCAGCTCTCGGCCGAGCGCGGCTGGATGCTGCCCGCCTACACGATGCCGCCCGACGCCGAAGAGGTGAAGGTGATGCGGGCGCTGGTCAAGGAGACGCTGAGCCGCGCCCAGATCGACCGCCTCGCCGGTGACATCGAACAGGCCTGCGCGACGCTGGAGAAGAAGGGCGGCGCCCACGAAAGCGAGCGCCACAAGATGAAGATGACGCCGGGCTACTGAGGCGGGGCGGGGGCGGGCGCGCCGTCGTCGGCGCCGGGCGCGGACGGCCACCAGGCGCGGTCGCCGAGCCGGTAGGTGATCGCCGGGATCAGCAGGGCGCGGACGACGAAGGTGTCGAGGAGGACGCCGATCGCGACGGTGGCGCCGATCTGGACCAGCTCCTCGAGCGGCAGCAGGGTCAGGGTGGCGAAGGTGCCGGCGAGGATCAGGCCGGCGCCGGTGACGACGCCGCCGGTGTTGACCAGGGCGGCCAGCGCGCCCTCGCGGGTGCCGCGGGCGGCGGCCTCCTCGCGCGCCCGGCTCATCAGGAAGATGTTGTAGTCGACGCCGAGCGCGACGAGGAAGATGAACGCCATCAGCACCAGGTTGAAGGCGACCCCTTCGGCGCTCAGCTGCGAGAAGGCGAAGGTGCAGAGGCCGAGGGTGGCGGCGAAGGAGAGGACGACGGTGACCAGCAGGTAGGCGGGGGCGACCAGCGCCCGCAGCACCGCCGCCAGGATCAGGCCGACGACGAGCAGGACCAGGGGGATGACGAGCTTGGTGTCGCGGGCGTTGGTCTGCTCGATGTCGTAGTTCTCGGCCGGGATGCCGCCGAGCAGGCCGCTGGGGGCGAGCTGGTGCAGGCGTTCGCGGATCTCCTTGACCGCCGCCGCGGCCTCGCCCGAGTAGGGGTTGCCGCGGAGCACGATCACGACCACCGATTTCGGCGAGCCGGTGGCGCTGGCCGGCACCGGCAGGACCAGCTTGACCTGGCGCAGCTCTTCCATCCCGGCGGTCACCCGCTCGAGGTCGCGGTCGGCGACGACGGCCGCCAGAGGTGAGCCGATCCCTGGCGGGAAGTGTTCGTTCAGCACCGCGGTGCCGCGGCTGGAGTCGGTCGGCTTCGTCTCGCCCTGGCCGAACCCGATCGTGCCGTGGTGGCTGAAGTTGCCGAGCGCGAGGACGAGGAGCCCGGCGGTGATCGCGAGGATCAGCACCCGCGCCCGTCGCCGCACCAGCCCCGCCACCCGCTCCCACACGTCCCGCGGTTCCTTTGTCCGGACGGGTCGGACAAAGGAACCATGGGCCGCGCCCTCCTCATCCCGCGGTTCCTTTGTCCGGGTATCGCGGACTTTCGAACCGCGGGATCGGGGGGAAAGCCAGAAGGCGCGGGGGCCGAGGGCGGCGAGCAGGGCGGGCAGGAGGGTGAAGGCGGCAGCCAGCATCGTCGCGATCCCGATCGCCAGGATCGGGCCGAGCCAGTGGGTCGACTCGAGGTTGGCGACGAGCAGGACCAGCATCGCTGCGATCACGGTGCCGCCGGAGGCGGCGATCGCCGGCATGCTCTCGCGCAGCGCGAGCGGCAGCGCCTCCGCCGCCGGCCGGCCGTGGTCGAGCTCCTCGCGGTAGCGGTGGACGAGCAGCAGCGAGTAGTCGGTGCCGGCGCCGAAGATCAGCACCAGCAGCAGCATCGTCCCCTCCGAGTTAACCGTGATCCAGCCCGCCTCGATCAGCAGGTAGGCGATGCTGACCGCGACCAGGTAGGCGGCGCCGACGACGAGCAGCGGCGCCAGTGCCAGCAGCGGCGCCCGGTAGACGAGCAGCAGCAGGATCAGGACCAGGCTCAGCGTCGCCACCAGCAGCGTCTCGCTGGCTTCGTCGGCGACCCGCTCGAGGTCGGCGGCGATCCCCGCCGGGCCGGTGACGTAGGCGCTGACCCCGCGCGGGACGTGGTTGGCGAGGTACTGGCGGATCCGCCGCACGCCGCCGGTGACGGCGCCGCGGTCGGCGGCGTTCAGCGCCAGCACGACGAGCGCCGCTTCGCCATCGCGCGAGAGCGGCCCGACGCCGCGGGCGATGCTGGCGACGTCGCCGAGCGACTCGCTGGCGTCGGCCGAGAAGGGGTCGATGATCGGCGTCGCGCCGGTGATCCGCAGCGCGTTGAGCCCGTCGCCGATCCGCCCGATCGCGGCCAGATCGGCTTCGCTGAGGCCGCCCGGGCGGTCGAAGACGACAACCGCCGGCACCTCTTCGGCGGCGTGGCCGTTGCCCTTCTCGCCGCCGGTGTCGAGCGCCTCGATCGCCCGCGTCGATTCCGAGTCGGCGGGGAGGAAGCTGGCCTGCCCGGCGGCGGTGACGCCGCCGATCCGGTCGTGCCCGAAGTAGCCCGCGATCCCCACCACCAGCCAGACCGCGATCGTCAGCCAGCGCCCGCGCGGGCCGGTCACCGCGGCGGCGAGCCGCTCACTCACTGCCGGAAGCTCTCGGGGGCGGCCACGGCCCGAACCCTAGCCCCGGCCGACGACCCCAACCGCGCGCCCCGGAGCTTCGTCCACCGCCGCAGCGGGTAGCCTCGGACCGATGCCGACGATCGCCACCAAGGCCGCGACCGCGACCTGGAAGCGGATCCCCTGGAAAACCGTCTGGACGATCTCCCTCTGGCTGGCCGAGAAAGGCCGCGAGCGCGTTCGCGACAACCTCAGCGCCGAGGAGCAGGGCGAGTTCTGGTCGCTGATCAAGAAGTCGAAAGGCCGCCCCGGCAACCTCGCCGCCGGCGACCGCACGCGGATGAAGGCGATCGTCGGCAAAGCGATCCGCGGAACCTGAGACCCGCGCTCGCGACATTGACCCGCCAGAGGGGGTCGACTTTCGGACGGGCGAGCCTGTCGCGCTCTGACCGACAGGCGGATCAGGGTGGGTTGGGCGGCATCCGGAAATGGAGGATCGCGACTCTCAGGTCAGATCGCTCCGATGGCTTTGACCCTCGCTTGACGACCTCCTCCTGAATGCCGAGAAGGCCGTCGAGCGTGTCACGCAAGAGGTCGACCACTTCCCTCCAGCCCTCCGCGTCCACTTGCAGCGGAGTTCTGCTCAAGTGGCTGTCGTCGTCTTCATAGAACGTGCCGTGGACCATGGCGCTGGCCATGTCCTCGGAAACGTGGTGCAGAATCGCCGAGATCACGTTGAGCTTGCCGGCGTCGTCGAGGAGGTCCCAGGACTCCGGGTCGAAGTAGGGGCGCTGGGTGCCTCTGTAGACGTGTTCGGACACCCGCCCGCCGCGAGCCTGCTTTACATCCACCAGCTCGACGCAGCCGAGCTCTCTGAGCACTTTGACGTGGTAGGAGACGTTGTTCAGGGGCTCGCCGGTCTGCTCGGCGATTTCTTTGGGTGAGGCCTCCCGCTTGGCGAGGATCCTCAGAGCGCTGAGCCGCGTTGGGTGAGACATCGCGCTGGCCAGCCGTGGGTCGACCAGGCTTGGGGGGAGGCGGGTGGGGAGCTTGGCCATCGAAAAAAGTTGAGTTAGAGGGAAACACAACTCTATTCGAGGTTCTCGACGCGTATTGCGCCCGGGCCGCGCTCGACGGCTTCGATTGAAAGAGCAGATTTTAGTAAAGCTACGCCTCGGTTCGTCAAAGCCAGGCTCAGAGCGGGCCTGCAGGTACCAGCGAATGGAGGTGAAGCGACCTATGAAGGTGCTCCTAGCCGAGCATGTGCTCCCCGTGGTCAGGATCAAAAAGCTGTCCTGACCAACAAACGTGGCTCGCGGCCTCCCGGGCCGTGGCCGGGCGATTGCCGCTCTCGGTTTCGGGAGGCTGGCCACGGGACTAATCATCAAAGTTGTTGTTTCAATCAATGATTTGCGCCCACGACTTCCCCTCAATGCGCAAAGCTCGCGGAGTACATGTCGCGGCGCAGACCAGACAGGATCGACACCGAGCTCGTGCGGGCGCTGGCGCATCCGCTGCGGATCGAAATCCTGCAGATCCTCAACGAACGGGACGCGAGCCCGAACGAGTTGATGGACATGCTCGAGATGCCGCTGGGGAACGTGGCGTACCACACGCGGGTGCTCGAGAAATGTGGTTGCGTCGAGCTGGTGCGGACGGCGCAGCGGCGGGGGGCGGTGGAGCACTACTTCCGCGCGGTGCCGCGGTCGTACATCGGCCACCAGGAGTGGCGCAAGGTGCCGCGCTCGGTGCGCTCGGGGGTCTCGGGTGCCTCGGTCGACAGCTTCATGACACGGGTGATCGAGGCGTTGCAGGCGGGCACGATCGACGACCGCGAGGAGACGACGCTGAGCTGGATGTCGATGGCGGTCGACGAGGTCGGCTGGGTGCAGGCGGCCGAGGTCCTGGACGAAGCGATCGCGCGGCTGCAGACCGTGCACGAACAGAGCCGCCGGCGGCTGGAGATGACCGGCGAGGAACCGACCTCGATGATCGTCGGCCTCGCCGCCTTCGAGTCGCCTGGCACGGCCGCCGACGAGGCCGGCGAGGGCGGGGAGGGCGACGCCGCCGACCCCGAGCCCGACGCCGCCTGACCGCGCTGCCGCCCGACCGCGACCGCCAGGATCTAGGATCGCCGCGTGAAGCCCGTCAAGGTCTCGGTCGAGGTCGCCCGCCCGCGCGAGGAGGTCTTCGACTACATCGACGTCCTCGCCAACCACGAGACCTACATGGACCACATGTTCGACAAGTGGACCTTCTCCGGGCCGGCCCGCGGCGTCGGCGCCAGGGCGCAGGCTCGGGTCGCCGCCCCGGGCTCCAACGAGGTCGCCGAGTTCGAGGTGGTCGAGTCCGAGCGGCCGCTCCGCACCGTCGAGTCCGGGGTCAGCGCCCGCGGCAAGCGCCGCACCCGCGGCACCTACGCGCTCGCCGAGCTTCCCGGCGGCCGCACCGAGGTTAGCTTCGAGATCGAGTGGGAGGCGGCGCCGCGCGCCGACCGGATGATCCCGGCGATGACCCGCGCCTTCCTGCGCCGCTCGCTCGGCAAAGGCATGAAGCGCCTCGCCAAGCAGCTCGAAGCGGGCTGAGCCCCGGCCCCTCCCCGAGGCACTATGTTGCGCCCATGAACGACGACTGGCGAGTGCAGGTCGACGTCACCGACGCCGGCAACAAGATGGTCGAGTACCTCGACGCGGTCGGGCTCGAGCACGACCTCGACGACGCCTTCGGCGAGACCGTGATCGTCTCCCGCGATGGCGACACCGTCTACCTCTACGCCGGCAGCCGCGACCAGGCCGAGCGCGCCGCCGAGGTCGCCGCCCGCCTCGCCCGCGAGAACGACTGGGAGGCGAGGTCCGAGCTGCGCCGCTGGCACCCCGAAGCCGAGCGGTGGGAGGACCCCGACGAGCCGCTGCCGAACAGCGAGGCCGAGCGCGCCGCCGAGCACGCCGAGCTGGTGCAGAGCGAGCGCGCCGAAGTCGCCGCCGGGGCGGCGCCGCAGTGGGAGGTCCGCGTCGACCTGCCCTCGCACGGCGACGCCCACCGCTTCCACGAGCGGCTCGAGGCCGAGGGGGTGCCCTCGGTGCGGCGCTGGAAGTACCTGGTCGTCGGCGCCGCCGACGAGGACACCGCCCGCGCCCTGGCCAGCCGCCTCGAAGCCGAGGCGCCGTCCGGCAGCGAGGTGACGGTCGAGGGCAACGCCCGCGCCGTCTACGACGAGCGGCCGCCGAACCCGTTCGCGATCTTCGGCGGGCTCGGCGGGTAGGTCGACGATGCCCGACCCCGCCGCCGACCGGTCAGCGGACGGGGAGTCTGAGGCGGCCGTCCGCGAGGACCTGGCGGAGCTG
>CAZHLT010000124.1:0-1172 GCA_964533285.1 uncultured Conexibacteraceae bacterium
GGAGAGGACGGGGGACCCGATCGGGGTGGCGGGTGCTGCGAGCGCCGGAGCGCCGGGCGATCGAGGCACGGCTGCGAGAAGGAGCGCGGGTCATGGAGATCGCCGCCGAGCATGGCTGCTCGCGGGGTACCGTCTGGCGGATCGGCACCGAGGCGCAACTGCGGCGCAGGCGCGTGGAGCACTCGCGCCTGCGCCTGCGCTTCGAGGAGCGCGAGCAGATCAGCCGCGGGGTCGCCGCCGGGCGCTCGGCTCGCCAGATAGCCCGCGATCTCGGCCGCTCGCCCTCGACGGTCACGCGTGAGATCGAGCGCGGCGGGGGACGCCGCCGCTACCGGGCGCTCAGCGCCGAGCGCGGTGCCCTGGCCCGCCTCGCCCGGCCCAAGCCGGGCAAGCTCTCCCGCTCGCCACGGCTGCGGGCCGCGGTCAAGGCCGGCCTTGCCAAGCGCTGGTCCCCGCAGCAGATATCGGCCAGACTGAAGGTCGAGCACCCCACCGATCCGGAGATGCGGATCAGCCACGAGACGATCTACCAATCGCTCTACGTCCAGTCCCGCGGCGAGCTGCGAGCGCAGCTAGCCGCCAACCTCAGGCAGGGGCGAAGGCGCCGGCGCGCTCGCGGGGCCCCCGAGCACCGCGGCCGGATCGCCGACATGGTGCCGATCGCCGAGCGCCCGCCGGAGGTCGACGATCGCGCCGTCCCCGGCCACTGGGAGGGAGACCTCCTGGTCGGCAAGGCGGGCCGCTCCTTCATCGCCACCCTGGTCGAGCGCCAGACCCGCTACGTGATGCTGGCCAGGCTGGGCAACGAGCGAAAGAGCGCCCATGTGAGCGCCGAGCTGGCAAAGCTGATCGCCAGGCTGCCAGCCCACCTTGCCCGCTCGCTCACCTGGGACCAGGGCAACGAGCTGGCAGAGCACCTGCGCTTCTCGGCGAAGACCGGGGTCTCGGTCTACTTCTGCGACCCCCACTCGCCCTGGCAGCGGGGCTCCAACGAGAACACCAACGGCCTGCTGCGCCAGTACCTGCCCAAGGGCACCGACCTGGCTGCGCGCAGCCAGGTCGAGCTCGACGCGATCGCCGCGGAGCTGAACGGCCGTCCCCGCCAGACCTTGGGTTGGGCCACCCCGGCTGAGAAGATGGAGGAGCTGTTGCGTTGACTGCTTGAGGCGGCC
>CAZHLT010000125.1:0-3260 GCA_964533285.1 uncultured Conexibacteraceae bacterium
GCCGCCTTCCTCGGCGATGAGCTCGAGTCGCTCCGCGTCCAGCCGACCGATATCGCCGCCCGCATCGACGTCCGCGTCCCGGTCTTCTACGGCGCCTACCTGACGGCTCCGGTAGCCCGCCGCTGGAAGACCCAGGCCAACGAGAACGCGAAGCTGCCCGCCTTCTGGTCGGAGCTGCCGGAGGCCGACCACAACGAGATCTGCGGCTGGAACGAGGTCGCCGCGGCCGCCGGCCTCGCCGCCGTCTTCCTCGAGGATCGCGACCAGCACCCGCGCGAGCGCCGCCGGCTCGAGCTGACCGCCGCGGCCGCCGGCGAGGCCGGCACCGCGCTGCGCCTGGACACGGTCGGCGAGACGCGGGTCGAGCGGCTGCTCTGGGCGACCGTGCTCGGCGACCTCGTCTCGCTCGAGATCGCCGCCCGCCGCGGCGTCGACCCGCTCCCGGTCGAGGCGATCGAGCGCTTCAAGCGGGAGATGGGCCGCCCCGAGTAGCGGTCCGCCGTCGCCGGTCCGGTAGCGTGCCCGCCGTGCGCGCGATGATCCTTGCGGCGGGGCTCGGCACCAGGCTGCGGCCGATCACCTACGGCATGCCGAAGCCGATGGTGCCGGTGCTGAACCGGCCGGTGATGGAGCACATCGTCCGCCTCCTGGTCCGCCACGGCTTCCACGAGACGATCGCCAACCTGCACTGGTTCCCGGACCTGATCCGCGACCACTTCGGCGACGGCTCGCGCTTCGGCCTCGAGCTCAGCTACTCCTACGAGGAGCAGCTGCTGGGGACCTCGGGCGGGGTTCGCAACGCCGCCGGCTTCCTCGGCGACTCCTTCCTCGTCATCTCCGGCGACGCCCTCACCGACATCGACCTCAGCGCGATGCGCGAGTTCCACGAGTCCCACGACGGGATCGCGACCCTGGCCACCAAGCGGGTCGCCGACACGAGCCAGTTCGGGGTCGCGATCACCGGTGCCGACGGCCGCATCCAGGGGTTTCAGGAGAAGCCCGACCCGGCTGAAGCGCTCTCGGACCTGGCCAACTGCGGCATCTACATGTTCCGCGCGGAGATCTTCGACTTCTTCCCGGCGCCGGGGGGCAGTAACGCGGCGGGGGAGGGGGACCCGGCCGGGTTCGCCGACTGGGCGATGGACGTCTTCCCGCGCCTGCTCGAGGGGGACGTGCCGTTCTACTCGCACGAGATCGACGCCTACTGGAACGACATCGGCAACCTCGACGAGCTGCGCGAAAGCACCGTCGACGCCCTCACCGGGGCGGTCGCGGTCGAGCGCGAGGGGGAGACGGTCGACGGCTTCCGCAGCGGTACGCCGGCCGAGGACGAGGGCGCCCTGAAGGGCCCGGTGCTGATCGGGCCGGGGGCGGAGATCGACGACGACGTTCGCATCGACGGGCCCTCGGTGATCGGCGACGGCGCCCGCGTCGGCGCCGGCTCGCGCCTCAAGGAGGTGATCGTCCTGCCCGGCGCCGAGCTGCCGGCGGGGACGGTGATGATCGGCGCGATCTGCGGCACCCGCGCCAGCTGAGCGCCCGCGCGGAAACCGGCACGGAGTCGCGCGAGAGCTCTGACACCGTGCGCGCCACACGCGCGCCGGCACCGCCCAGGATCGGTGCATGGAGATCCTGGGAGCGCTCGCCGCCGGCTTCGCGCCGCCCCTCTGCGCCGCCTGCGGCCGCGGCTGCCGGCCCGAGGCCGTCCTCTGCACCCGCTGCGGCCGCCGCCTGGCGGAAGCCGAGCCGCTGCTCGGCAAGGGGCCGCCGGGCTTCGACGCCGCCTGGTCCTCGGCGCCGTATGAGGGGGTCGCCCGCGACCTCGTCGCCGCGCTCAAGTTTCGCCGCCTGCTGGCGGTCGCCGACCTGATGGCCGACCGCGTTCACTGGCTCGCCCCGCCCCACCTGCTGAGTGGCGCCGTCGTCCCGGTGCCGGCCTCGCCGCCTCGCCGCCGCCGCCGCGGCTTCGACCCCACCGGTGAGCTGGCGGGCGCCCTCGCCGAGCGCCTCGAGCTGCCACTGACGCCCTGTCTCTCGCGCCGCGCCGGCCGCCGCCAGGTCGGCCGCCGCCGCGCCGACCGCCTCGCCCACCCGCCCCAGGTCGCCACCACCGGCCCCGTCCCCCGCAGCGCCGTCCTCGTCGACGACGTCCTGACCACGGGCGCGACGCTGACGGCCTGCGCCAAGGCCCTGCGAGCCGCGGGCGCGCGGCGGGTGGTCGCAGTGACCTTCGCGCGCCGGCTGTAGGCGAGGCGAGGGCTGGGGGGCGAGGAAGTCAGCGATCGCGGCCTCGTCCTCGACGACCAAGATCCTCACGGGGCGGAGTCTAGGGGCGCGGTGGACAGGAGCTCCGGTGCGTGGGCGAGGGACGGGGCGGGCCGAGGGACGGCCCAGGGCTCAGGCGCCTGCCGGGCGAGGGACGGGGCGCGGGCCGAGGGACGCGAGGGCTCAGGCGCCTGCCGGGCGAGGGACGGGCGCCGGCCGAGGGACGGCAAGGGCTCAGGCGTGGCCGTGAGGGCGGGCCGAGGGACGGCAAGGGCTCAAACGCGGCCCTAGGGGGAGGGTGCCGACCACCCTCCGTAGGCAGGTAGGGCGGCCGCCACCCTCCCCCTCCCAAGCGCGCCGAGCGCGACGGGCGGGCGAGGGACGCGAGCGCCGAGCGCGGGCGAGCGCCGAGGCCCCAAGCGAGCCCCAGACCCCAAGCGAGCCCCAGACCCCAAGCGAGCGCCGAGCGCGAGCAAGCACCGAGACCACACTTCTCTCCACCAAGGGGCCGAGACCACCTTTCTCTCCGCATAGCGGAGAGAAAGGTGGTCTCACGCAGACGGCGGAGAGAACTGTGGTCTCGGCAAGGGAACAGGGCGCCGAAGGCGCTGTTGAGCTTTGTCTCGCCATAGGCGACAAAGCTCAACAGCAAGCGCTAGCACCAAGCGTGTGGCAGTCATCTCTCACCCTATGGAGGGAAAAGCTCTGCCACGCGAGATGGGGAGGCTTCGTCCCTGGAAGCTCTCGGCGAGAGAGGGCAAGGTCCCGTCCCTCGGGAGCTCTTTGCGAGAGACGGCACGGCCTCGTCCCTCGGGAGCTACACGCCCATCGCTGGCCGGGGCTTGACTCGGTGGCGCCTGCGACGGTCCCGGAGTACGGGACCGTTCCGTGGGGAGGGGTGGGGGGTGGCGGGGGACGTTTTGGGCCGCAGGGCCCCCCCCGCGCGCGGGAGGCCCGCGCGGGCCCCCCCCCGGAGGCGCGGGTAGAGGGGCACC
>CAZHLT010000126.1:0-2747 GCA_964533285.1 uncultured Conexibacteraceae bacterium
CGGCGCCGCTGGCGGCGCGGACGGTGAAGCCGCGCCCGCCCTCCACCTCCCCCGCCTGAGAGAGCCATGCCCGAGACCGCCGAGCTGAGGATCCCCGCCGCGCCCGCCACGGCCAGCGCCCTGCCCGCCGGCTCGGTCGGGGCGATCGTCGTCGACGCCCCCGCGCCGAGCCGGATCGGCCTGACGACGCTGCTGCGCGAGCAGCCCTGGGTCGGCAGTTGCCTGGCCGCCGCCTCGCGCGAGGAGGCGCTGGTGCTGCTGCGCGAGCACCGGCCCGACGTCGCGATCCTCGACGTCTCCCAGACCGGGCCCTTCGCCGGCGCCGTCACCGCCGACATGCACGCCGTCCACCCCGGCCTGCAGATCGTGCTCAGCTCGCGCTGCGGCAGCTCGGTCGGGGTGCCGCTGCCGGCGCTCGGCGCCGTCGGCTTCCTCGCCCCCGGCGCCTCCGGCGAGGCGATCGTCGAGACGGTGCGGGCGGCGCTGCTCGAGGGCGCGGCGGCGCCCGGCGAGCTGCCGCCGGTCGAGCTCAAGCTGAGCGACCGCGAGCGCGAGATCCTGCGCCTGCTCGGCACCGGCGCGACCAACCGCGAGATCGCCGCCAGCCTCCACCTCGGGCCCGACAGCGTCAAGAAGAACGCGACGGCCCTCTACCGCAAGCTCGGCGTCCGCAACCGCACCGAGGCGGTGCAGCGCGCGCTCGTCGTCCTCGCGGCCCACTGACACCACGCCCCCACCCGTCCATCCCCCCATCCCCATCCCGATCCCCCGACCCCCGGAGCCCCAGATGACCACCAACCAGCCGCTGCACTTCTGCGCCTTCGTCATGAACACGCCCTCGCACATCATCCACGGCCTCTGGCGCGACCCGGAGGGCGACCAGGTCCGCTTCAACGAGCTCGAGCTCTGGACCGACCTCGCCGTGCGGCTCGAGCGGGGCGGCTTCGACGCGATCTTCTTCGCCGACGTGATCGGCCTGTACCACGACTTCCGCGGCGGGCCCGAGCTCCACGCCGAGCTCGGCCTGCAGATCCCCAGCAACGACCCGATGGTGATCCTCTCGGCGCTGGCCGCACGCACCGAGCACCTCGGCCTCGCCTTCACCTTCGGGATCGCCCAGGAGCCGCCCTTCCAGTTCGCCCGCCAGGTCGCGACCCTCGACCACGCCAGCAACGGCCGCATCGCCTGGAACATCGTCACCGGCGCCCTGCCCAACGGCTGGCGCAACCTCGGCTGGGAGGAGATGCCCGAGCACGACAGCCGCTACGCGCTGGCCGACGAGTACCTCGAGGTCGTCTACAAGCTCTGGGAGGGGTCCTGGGAGGACGACGCGCTGCTCGCCGACCGGGCCACCGGCCTGCACGCCGACCCGGCCAAGATCCACCGGATCGACCACGTCAGCGAGCACTACCGGGTCGAGGGCCCGTTCCTCGTCACCCCCTCGCCGCAGCGCACGCCGCTCCTCTTCCAGGCCGGCTCCTCGCCGGTCGGGCGCGACTTCGCCGCCCGCCACGCCGAGGCCCAGTTCATCCAGAGCCCCTCGCCGCAGGCCGCCCGGGACCAGATCGAGGAAACCCGCGACCTGCTGGAGAGCCACGGCCGCCGGCGCCAGGACCTCAAGTTCTTCCAGGGCCTCTCCTTCGTCGTCGGCTCGACCGAGGCGGAGGCGCTGGCCAGGGAGCGCGAGCTGGAGGAGAAGATCGACGTCGACGGGATGGTCGCCCACATGGGCGGCGGCATCGGCGTCGACCTCGGCGGCCTCGACCCCGACGACACCCTCGACGCCGCCACCACCGAAGGGGTGCAGGGCATCCTCAAGTGGCTGCGCGAGAGCGTCGGCGGCGGCAATCCCACGGTGCGCGACGTGATGCAGCTGATGGGCCGGCGCACGCGCGTGGTCGGCACGCCGGAGCAGATCGCCGCCCGGCTGGCCGAGTACCGCGACGCCGGCGTCGACGGGGTCAACGTGATCAACGCGACGATCCCCGGCTCCTACCAGGAGTTCATCGACCACGTGATGCCGGAGCTGCGGCGCCGCGGCCTCGCCGCCGAGGGCTACGCGGAGGGGACGCTGCGGCGCAAGCTGTTCGGCCACGACCGCCTCGACGAGCGCCACCCGGCGGCCCGCCAGCGCGGCGCCTTCGCCGCCCCCGCTGCGGCCTAGGAGGGTTCCGAGGCCTGGCGCGCGCTTCCGACATTGACCACACCAGAGTGGGGCAAAAGTCGGAAGCGCCGTCTGATCTACCTCGGTGACCCGCACCGGGCCTCCGGGCGGGCCGGGATTCCCCCATCGGGTACTCCTGCGCCAATTCCTTATTAACTCGGTCAACTTACTATAGATTTGCTGCCATACCGCTTCAACAAGCGAAATCTTCAACACGAGAACGAGGGAAATCGGAATAGATGAAGGACAAATCCGTGACTATCAGTGACTCCTCCGCCGGCCCCCGCGGGCGCCGGGCGACCCTGGCGACGATCCTCGCCAGCCTCGTCGCGCTGTTCCTCTCCGCCCTCGCGCTCTCGGCGTGCGGCGGCAGCGAGGCGACCGGGGCCGAGGGCGCGGGCGGCGCCGCCAACGGCGCCGAAGCCTTCAGCGACGAGGGCGGCAGCCCGGTCAAGGGCGGCACGATCCGCTACGCCCACGAGCAGGAAACCCCCTGCCTGACCGGCGGCTGGGTCCAGGAGGCCTACCTCGAGCGCCAGTTCGCCGACTCGCTCGTCTCGCAGACGAAATCGGGCGAGATCGT
>CAZHLT010000127.1:0-1930 GCA_964533285.1 uncultured Conexibacteraceae bacterium
TCGACGAAGCAGCCGTGGACGTGGCCGACCTTGGCGCCGCCCAGCTCGGTCACCTCGGCCCCGGTCCAGGTGGCGACCTCCTCCAGCGTGGGCAGCAGGTCGGGCTCAGTCATCGACGTGCTTCTCCAGCAGCTCGGCGGCGGCCGAGGCGGGGTCGAGCTCGCGGCGGACGACGCGGTCGAGCAGGGCGGCGGTGTCGGGATCCTCAGCGACGGCCGCTTCCAGCCGCCGCCGCAACCGCGAGGTGGCGATGCCGAGCACCTCGCTGCGCAGGTTGCGGGCGCGGCGCTCGGCCAGCGCCCCGCGGGCCTCGATGAACTCGCGGTGCTCGTCGATCTTCGCCGCCAGCTCGACGACCCCTTCGCCGCGGGCCGCCTCGGTGCGGAGGATCGGCACCTTCCAGGCATCGGCCTCCTGGGAGAGGGCGAGGACGCCGCGGACCTCGCGCACCATCGTGTCGGTCATCGGGTGGTCGGCCTTGTTGACGACGATGATGTCGGGGATCTCCATCACCCCGGCCTTCAGCGCCTGGATCGAGTCGCCGGAGCCGGGCATCAGCGCCAGCACGATCGTGTCGGCGTGGTCGACGATGTCGATCTCGGCCTGGCCGACGCCGACGGTCTCGATCAGGACGTCGTCTTGGCCGGCGGCGTCCATCACCAGCGCCACCTGCAGCGCCGCGTCGGAGAGGCCGCCGATGGCGCCGCGCGAGGCCATCGAGCGGATGAAGACGCCTTTGTCGAGGAAGTGGTCGGTGAGGCGGATCCGGTCGCCGAGCAGGGCGCCGCGGGTGAACGGGCTGGAAGGGTCGATCGAGAGCACCGCGACCTCGCGCTCGGCCTTACGCAGCTCGCCGGTGAGGGCGCCGATCAGGGTGCTCTTCCCGACCCCGGGCGGCCCGGTGAAGCCGATGATCCGCGCCTTGCCGGTCCGCGGGTAGACCTCGCGGACGAGCTCCCAGCCGGCCGGGTCGTCGGACTCGATCAACGTGATCGCCCTGGCCAGCGCCCGCTTGTCGCCGGCGAGGAGCCGCTCGGCGAGCGAGGCAGCCTGCGTCTCGCTGGCTTGGTCCGCACTCATCCGGCCGGAGTCTAAAGTTGCCCCGCCGTGATTCGCTTCCTGGTCCGAAACCGGATGCTGAACCGCCGCTACGCGGCGCTGCTGTGGCGCTTCTCCTGGCGCCGCTGGCTGACCCGGGCCGGCCGCCGCTGGCGCACCGACGGCATGCTCTTCCTCGGCCGCGGGCTGGAAATCGAGATCGGCCGCAAGGCCGAGGTCCGCTTCGGGCGCTTCGTCTGGATCGGCGACGGCAGCAAGATCCGCTGCCACGAGGGCGTGGTCGAGATCGGCCGCAAAACCGTGATCGGCCAGGAGTGCACGATCTCCGCCTACCAGCGGGTGCGGATCGGCGAGCAGTGCGTGATCGCCGACCGGGCGATGTTCATCGACTTCGACCACGGCGTCGTCGAGGTCGAGCGCCCGATCCGCCAGCAGGGCATCTACAAGCGCGACGTCGTCGTCGGCTCCAACGTCTGGATCGGCTACGGCGCCTGCATCCTGCGCGGCGTCAGCGTCGGCGACAACTCGATCATCGGCACCAACGCGGTGGTGACCAAGGACGTGCCGGCCAACGCGGTCGTGGCCGGCGTGCCGGCGCGGGTGATCCGCATGCGGGAGGCGCCGGGGGAGCTGCGGTGGCGTGAGCCGGTGGAACCGGACCCGGAGGCGGCGACGACGTTGCGGCTGCCGGCGGAGTAAGAGTTCCTGGGTTGGCTCGGGAGGGTCGGGGGACCCCCTTCACTCGCCTACCTACGTGGATCCGGTACGGCCTTCCGAGATTCGCGCTCTGGCGTAGCGGCGCAAAACGTTCAGGGGGTCACCCGACCCTCCCCAACGAAGCCAGGGCTCTCACTCCGGAGACGTGAAAGGC
>CAZHLT010000128.1:0-6000 GCA_964533285.1 uncultured Conexibacteraceae bacterium
GCGATCGAGACCCTCTCGATCCCGCTCTACATCCTCTGCGCGACCAACCTGCGCCGCGAGGGCTCGCTCGAGTCGGGGCTGAAGTACCTGATCGTCGGCTCGCTCGGCTCGGCGACGCTGCTCTACGGGATGGCCTTCCTCTACGGCGGCACCGGCTCGACCGACTTCGCCGGGATCGCCTCGGGGATCGTCCACAAGGGGATGCTGAGCGACCCGCTGATCCTGATCGGGATCGCGATGGCCGCCGTCGGGCTCGCCTTCAAGACCTCGGTCGCGCCCTTCCACCAGTGGACGCCGGACGTCTACCAGGGGGCGCCGACCCCGATCACCACCTTCATGGCGGTCGCCACCAAGGCCGCCGCCTTCGCCGTCTTCCTTCGCTTCTTCGACGTCGCCCTCGGCCCCCAGGTCGACCAGTGGGCGCCGGCCCTGGCCGTCCTGGCGGCGATCTCGATCGTCGTCGGCAACGTCGGCGCGCTCGGCCAGGACTCGCTGAAGCGGCTGCTCGGCTACTCCGGCGTCGCCCAGGCCGGCTACATGCTGGGCGGGATCGTCGTCGCCTCCGAAGCGGGGACGAGCTCGCTGATCTTCTACCTCGCCGCCTACGCCTTCATGAACCTCGCCGCCTTCGCGGTGGTGATCGCGCGCGAGCGGGAAACCGTCTTCGGCGACGACATCCGCGGCGTCCAGGGGCTGGGGGCGAGCCGGCCGCTGCTCGCCTGGCCGCTGACGATCTCGATGCTGGCGCTGGCCGGGCTGCCGGCGACGGCGGGCTTCATCGGCAAGCTCTACCTGATCGAGGCGCTGGTCGAAGGCGACTACACCTGGCTCGCCGTCTTCATCGCGGTCGGGACGATGATCTCGCTCGCCTACTACCTGCGGGTGGTGGCGGCGATGTGGATGAAGCCGGCCGAGGAGCGGACGCCCGGCGGCTCGCCGGCGATCGCCGGCGCCGCCCCCGAGGCCGACCCGATCGACCCCGAGGCGAGCCGCCGCTGGTACCTGGTCGCCCCCGCCGTGCTGGCCGCCGCGGCGACCGTCTTCTTCGGCGTCATCCCGCAGCCCCTGGTCGACTTCGCCTCGCACGCCGGCGCCTCCCTGTTCGGCTAGGCCGTCAAAGGCCTGCGAGGAGCGTCTCCGACATTCACCACACCAGGGTGGGGTCAATGTCGCAAGCGCTCGGCAGATTGACCCGCCTCTGGTGTGGTCAATGTGCCGAGCGCTGAGGGAGGGTGCTCGCCGCCCTACCTGCCCACGGAGGGTGGCGAGGACCCTCCCGCGCGTTTATGGTCATCGCATGGGGGCGAGGCCGGAGGCGCTGGCGGCGGCGACGATGTGCGAGGCGTTCCAGATCACCGCGGGGGAGCGGGCGGATGCGCCGGCGCTGCGGCTGAAGGACAGCGAGTACGAGGCGAGCTGGGGCGAGTTCGCGGCGGCGGCGCGGCGGCGCGCCGCCGGCTTTGCCGCCCTCGGCGTCGGCCGCGGCGACACGGTCGGGTTCATGCTCGTCAACCGGCCGGCGCTGCACCTCTGCGACTGCGCCGCGATGCACCTCGGCGCCACCTGCTTCTCGATCTACAACACCTCCTCGCCGGAGCAGATCGAGTACCTGGTCGCCGACGCCGCCAACCGCGTGATCGTCACCGAGCAGGCCTTCCTTCAGCGGGTGCTGGCGGCGCGCGAGGCGGTGGCGACGCTGGAGCACGTGGTCGTCGTCGACGGCGAGGCGCCGGCGGGGACGATCTCGCTCGCCGAGCTGGAGGCGATCGGCGATCCCGGCTTCGACTTCGAGGCCGCCTGGCGGGCGGTCGAGCCCGACGACGTGCTCTGCCTGATCTACACCTCCGGCACCACCGGGCCGCCGAAGGGCGTCCAGCTGACCCACGCCAACATGATCGCCGAGTGGCGCGCCTGCGACCAGGTCTTCGACGTCGAGCCGGGCGGGCGCAGCATCTCCTTCCTGCCGACCGCCCACGTCGCCGACCGCTGGAGCCAGCTCTACGGGCAGATGATCTACGGCAGCTGCGTCCACTGCTGCCCGGACCCGCGCGAGATGGTCGCCTACACGACTCAGGTGCGGCCGACCTTCTGGGGCGGCGTGCCGCGGATCTGGGAAAAACTGAAGGTGGCGCTGGAGACGGCGCTGGCGGCCGAGGCCGACCCCGAGCGGCGGCGGGCGGCCGAGCGGGCGATGGAGGTGGGCCGCCGCCGCGTCGCCGCCTACATGGCGGGCGAGGTGCCAGCCGAGCTGCAGGCCGAGTGGGAGGTCGCCGACGCCGCGGTCTTCGCCCCGGTGCGGGCGCTGCTCGGGCTCGACCAGGTGACGACCTTCGCCGTCGGCGCGGCGCCGACCCCGCCCGAGGTGATCGAGTTCTTCCTCGCGATGGGGATCGAGATCTGCGAGCTGTGGGGGATGTCGGAGACCTCCTCGGCGGCGACGGTCAACCCGCCGGGGGGGATCCGGGTGGGGACGGTGGGGCCGCCGCTGCCCGGGGTCGAGGTGCGGCTGGCCGCCGACGGCGAGGTGATGGTGCGGGGGCCGATCGTGATGAAGGGCTACCGCAACATGCCCGAGCGCACGGCCGAGGTGCTGGGCGAGGACGGCTGGCTGGCGAGCGGCGACATCGGCGAGCTCGACGAGCAGGGGTACCTGCGGATCGTCGACCGCAAGAAGGAGCTGATCATCAACGCCGCCGGCAAGAACATGTCGCCGGCCGCGATCGAGGCGAAGCTGAAGGCGGCCTCGCCGCTGGTCGCCCACGCGGTCGCGATCGGCGACCGCCGCCCCTTCAACGTGGCGCTGATCGTCCTCGACCGCGAGGTGCTGACGGCGCGCGGCGCCGGCGTCGGCGACGCCGAGATCGTCGCCGAGGTCGAGACCGCGGTGGCGGTCGCCAACGAGCGCCTCTCGCGGGTCGAGCAGGTCAAGCGCTTCCACCTCGTCGACCGCGAGTGGCTGCCCGGCGGCGAGGAGCTGACGCCGACGCTGAAGCTGCGCCGGCGGCCGATCGAACGCCGCTACGAAGCCGAGATCGAAGCGCTCTACCGCGACTGAGCGGGCGCGCCGCACCGCCGCCGTCGACCCGATAGTCATCCGGGGATGGGCGTCCTCCTGACCGTGGTGCTGATGGTGGCCGGCGCCGGTGTCGGCGTCTGGTCGGAGCGGCGCTACCCGCGGGCCGCGGTCGGGCTCGCCCGCCGGCTGCTGCTGGTGATCCTCTACGTGCTGGTCCCGGTCGTCATCTTCTTCAACCTCGCCCACGCCTCGATCACCCTCGACCGCGGCGTCGGCATCCTGCTCGGCCTGCTCGCCCTGACCCTGGTCGCGTTGGTCGTCTGGTTCGTCGCCACGCGGGCGCTGCGCCTGACGCGGCCGCAGGTCGGAGCGGTGATCCTCGCGGCGCTGCTCGCCAACACGGCCTACCTCGGCTACCCGCTGACCGTCGCCCTGCTCGGCCACGATCGGCTCGCGACCAGCGTGCTCTTCGACGTCCTCGTCGGCGGGCCGACGCTGATGCTCGGCGCCTTCGCGGTCGCCGCCGCCTTCGGCGCGCGGGCGGGGGAGGGGGCGAAGGCGCGGGTCCTCACCTTCCTCACCCGCAACCCGCCGCTCTACGCCGCCGTCCTCGGCCTGCTCGCCCCCGACGCGCTGGCGCCCGACATCCTCGTCGACGCCTCCCAGGTGCTCGCCGTCGCGATCCTGCCGATCGGGTTCTTCGCCGTCGGCGCCACCCTCGCCGAGGGGGCCGAGCACGGCGAGCTGCCGATCCCGCCGCCGCTCAATGCCCCCGTCGCCCTGGCCGTGGTCGGCCGCCTGGTGCTGGCGCCGGCGCTGCTGATGCTGCTGGCGGCGCCGCTGATCGACCTGCCGCCCTCCTACCGGCTGCTCTCGGCGATGCCGACGGGGATCAACGCCCTCGTCGTCTCCCACGCCTACGGCCTCGACAACCGCATCGTCGCCGAGGCGATCACCTGGTCGACCGCGATCGTCGTCCTCGGCGCTCTGGCGTCCCTGGCTCTTTGATCAGAGCTTGGTCAGCAGGAGGCTGAGGATCAGCCCGGCCTGGGAGACGATCATCGCGCCCCCGATCTGCAGCAGCGTCCGCTGCAGCCCGTCGATGCGCTCGTTAACGCCGTCGATCCGCTCGTTGACGCCGTCGATGCGGCCGCCGATCGCGTGCAGGTCGGTGTCGACCCGCGCGAACCCGGCCCGCATCTCCTGCTGCAGGTTGCCCACCCGCCCCTGCAGGTCGTCGAGCCTCCCGTCGTTCCAACTGTGGCGCTCCGCGGCCATGGCCAGGACCGTAGCGGACAAGACGTTACGTGTGTGTGCCAACTCTGCAAATCTTGTGTGTCATGGTCCATCACGTCGGGATCGAGGTCGCGCCGGCCGACGTCGAGCGCACGGCGGAGCTGCTCGAGCTGCTCGGGTTCGCCCGCGTCGAGCCGCCGCCGGACCTGGCCGAGGGCTTCACCTGGCTCGAGCGCGAGGGGACCCAGGTCCACCTGATGCACGAGCCGAGCCCGACGGTGCCCGCCCGCGCCCACTTCGCCGTCGTCGCCCCCGACTTCGAGGCGACGCTCGCCCGCCTCCGCGCCGCCGGCTTCGACCCCGAGCCCCGCCGCCCCCACTGGGGCTCCCCCCGCGCCCTCCTCACCGCCCCCGGCGGCCACCGCATCGAGCTGATGCAGGCGCCACCGGCGCCGCAAGCCTGAGGCTCGAGCCGATCGAACCCACGCCGCGGCGCGCCCGGCAAGCGCCCCGCGCAGGGGAGGGTGCCGGCCACCCTCTCTGGGCAGGTGGGGCGGCCGGCACCACCCTCCCAGGCACCCGAATTGCGTGGTTCCTTTGTCCGCCATACAGGGACAAAGGAACCACGGGACGCCAGGCCGGCCACCACTTCCATCGCGTGGTTCCTTTGTCCGTTCCCTACGGACAAAGGAACCACGACTGGGGGTGGGTGGTGGGCTGTGCTGCGGTGAGCCTGGTCGTGGAGTCGACGGCTAAGCGGCGCGGCGCTGGCGCTTGCTGGCGAAGAGGTCGAGGTCGGCGCGGCGCAGGAGCTCCTGCTCTGTGCGGCCGTCGGCGGGGTACAGGGCGATCCCGGTGGCGGCGCTGACCGGCAGCTCGAGGTCGCTGCCGAAGCCGCGGTGGCGGACGCGGCCGCGCAGGCGGGCGGCGACTTCCTCGGCCTCTTCGGCGTGGGCCTCGGGGACGATCACGGCGAACTCGTCGCCGCCCTGGCGGAAGACGGAGTCCTCGCGGCGGACCTCCTCGTCGAGGGCGCGGCCGACCTCGGCCAGGAGGCGGTCGCCGGCGAGGTGGCCGTGGTCCTCGTTGATCTGCTTGAAGCCGTCGAGGTCGAGCAGGATCAGGGCGAATTCGCGGCCGCGGCGGCGGTGGCGGGAGACTTCCTCGGCGAGGCGCTCGTTGAGGGCGCGGTAGTTGCCGACGCCGGTCAGCTCGTCGCGGCGGGCGAGCTCCCAGAGCGCCTCGTGGGAGGAGTGCAGGCGCCGCACCATGACGACGATGCCGACCGCCAGCAGCGCCAGGCAGAGGACCTCGATCAGGGCGAGGACCAGCCGCTCGCGGTCGGAGAAGGAGCCGAGCAGCTGCGGCAGCAGCAGGCCGGCGGCGATCGCGGCGAGGCCGGCGACCAGCAGGCCGGCCCCGATCGGCGTCCGGTTCGGCGGCAGCGGCGGTGGCTCTGATCGCGACATCGGCGGCTCTGGCAGGGAATTCCCTGCTGAGAGCAGGATATGCGGCGCCGGCCCGGGCGGCCGCGAAGCGCCCCGGGCGAGGCGGCCGCCGGCCCCATTACGATGCGCCGGATGCGCTACCCGGTGGAAGAGTTCAGTCCGGAGGAGCGGCGGCTGCTCGCTCCCCACTTCACCAACCTCGACCGCCCGGTGTTCGCCCTGGTGAACCTGCCCGAGACCGTCAAAGGGGCGCTTTTTGCCCGCTATTCGCGGTATTCGGGGACCGTGCGGCGGCTCTAC
>CAZHLT010000129.1:0-8871 GCA_964533285.1 uncultured Conexibacteraceae bacterium
TGGCGTGTTGGGGGGGCTTGGGGGCCCCGGCCGCGTCGGCCTTCCGCCGTTGCCGGGTTGGTCCGGCCCTTCGCCGGTACAAACCCGACAACGCTGTTCGGAACCCCGCCTTGAACGCAGACCCGCCCCTGCTCGCACCCCCACATAGGCAGGTAGGGGTGCGAGCAGGGGCGGGTCGTCGCGCCTATGCCGCCCGCGCGAGCGACAGCGCGTAGTCGCCCGCGACATCGGTGAACCACCCGCACATCTCCAGCCCCGCTTCGGTGTACACGCACTGCAGCCGCTCGCGGGTGAACTTGGCCGAGATCTCGGTTCGCATCTCCTCGCCGCGGGCGAAGTCGACGCTGAGGTCGAGGCCGTCGAGCTGGACCGTCTGCTCGGCCAGCGAGCGCAGGCGGATGTCCATCCGCTCCTCGCGGGCGTCGTAGCGGGCGACGTGCTCGAAGGCGTCGAGGTCGAAGTCGGCGCCGACCTCGCGGTTGAGCACGTTGAGGACGTTCTTGTTGAACTCGGCGGTGACGCCGGCGGCGTCGTCGTAGGCGGCCTCCAGGCGGGCCGTCTCCTTGACCAGGTCGGTGCCGAGCAGGAGGTGGTCGCCGGGGCCGAAGAGGCCGCCGATCCGGGTCAGGAACTCGCGCCGCTCGCCCGGGTAGAGGTTGCCGATCGTGCCGCCGAGGAAGGCGATCAGGCGCGGGGCGCCGTCGCTGTGGATGCGCTCGAGGTCGACCTCGAAGTCGCAGACGAGGCCGCGCACGTCGAGGCCCGGGTACTCGTCGACCAGGGTCAGCGCGGTCTGCTGGGTGATCTCCTCGGAGATGTCGACCGGGACGTAGGTGCGGAGGCTGCCGGCGGCGCGCATCGCGTCGAGCAGGTGGCGCGTCTTCGAAGCCGAGCCGGAGCCGAGCTCGACCAGGGTGCCGGGGAGGCCGGCGGCGGCGAGGATCTCGGCCGAGCGGTCGCGCAGGATCTCGCGCTCGCGGCGGGTCGGGTAGTACTCGGGCAGCTCGGTGATCCGCTCGAACAGCTGCGAGCCGCGCTCGTCGTAGAAGTACTTGGGCGAGAGCTCCTTGGGCGAGGCGGTCAGGCCCTCGCGCACGTCGTTCGCCATCGCCGCGGCGGCGTCGGCGTCGAGGTGGACGTCGATCGCGATCACGCGGCGTCCCTCGCGCAGCGCACGCCGGCGAAGATCTGGCGGCGCTCGGGCAGGTCCCAGTTGCGGAAGGTGGGCCGGGCGACGCGCGGGTGCGTCGCCCAGGAGCTGCCGCGCAGGACGCGGTAGGCGCGGCCGAAGAACACCTCGGAGTACTCCCGGTAGGGGAAGGCCTCGAAGCCCGGGTAGGGAAGGAAGTGCGAGGAGGTCCACTCCCAGACCTGGCCGACGTCGGCGAGCCGCTCGCGCGCCGCCTCCCACTCCTGCTCGCTCGGCAGCCGCTTGCCGGCCCAGGCGGCGAAGGCCTCGGCCTGCTCCCAGGAGAGGTGGACGACGGGGTGGTCGGGCTCGACCGGCTCGCGCCGCCCCATCGCGGTGCGGACCCAGCCCTCGCCCTCGCGCTCCCAGTACATCGGCGGCTCGGCTCCGGTGTCCTCGACGAACTCGGTGTACGCGGCGTTGGTCGCCGGGGTTCGGTCGATCTCGAAGGCGGCCAGCTCGACGCTGTGGCGGCGGCGCTCGTTGTCGTAGGCGAAGCCGCCCTCAGCGGCGCCGATCTCGTGCTCGCCGGCCTCGACCAGGACCGTCTCGGGGCCGCTGGCGGCAACCGGTCGGGTGCCGTGGGCGAGCGGCGGCTCGTAGCCGTCGACCAGCTGCAGCAACTGCAGCATCGTCTCGCCGTGCTGGAGCTCGTGCGCGAGCAGCATCTCGTAGACGAAGCCCTCGCGCAGCAGCGGGTGGTCAGCGTCGGCGTCCAGCTCGACCTCCTCCAGCACCTCCAGCGTCCGCTCGCGGACGTCGGCCATGTAGGCGCGCAGCTCGGCGTCGCGCAGGATCGGCAGCTCGCCGCGGGTCTTGCGCGGGTTCTCGATCGCGTCGTAGAAGCGGCCGAGGTCGCCGCGCAGCGGCTCGCGGTTGCCGATCGTCTGCACCAGCCACAGCTCCTCGAAGTTGGCGATGTGGCCGAGGTCCCAGGCGAGCGGGCTGAGGATCTCCGAGTAGACCCGGTTCAGCTGGTCGTCATCGAGCGGCTCGACCAGGGCCAGGGTCCGCTCCCGCGCCTCGGCGAGAGCGTCCGCGATCGCTGCCTTGGAGTTTGCCGTCACCTCGGTGGCGATGGGGAAACCGTACACAGCCGGCCCTACGGGGTTGTGAACATGCGCGTTTTCCATCATCGGTCCACCGCCCGGCGGCGGCCACGCATTCGCCGCGCGGCGCCGGTAGGGTCTCGCCGCGCTGAGGGTCGAGGGAAGCGGAGCGTTGGTCGCCGGCGGTGCCTCCGGGCTCGGCGCCGCCACCTCGCGGGCGTTGGCCGTCGGCGGCGCCGCGGTGACGATCGCCGACCTCGACGCCGAGCGCGGCGAGGCTCTGGCCGCCGAGATCGGCGCCCGCTTCGTCGCCGCCGACGTCACCGACCCCGAGACGATGGGAGCCGCGGTCGAGGCCGCCGCCGCGGTCGACGGCGGTCTGCGGATCTCGGTCTGCTGCGCCGGCATCGGCTGGGCCGAGCGGCTGGCGCGCTCGCGCGGCGCCCACCAGCTCGAGCCCTTCTCGAAGGTGATCAACGTCAACCTCGTCGGCACTTTCAACGTCCTGCGCCTGGCGGCGGCGGCGATGATCGAGAACCAGCCCAACGAGGAGGGCGAGCGCGGCGTCTGCGTCAACACCGCCTCGATCGCCGCCTTCGACGGCCAGATCGGGCAGGTCGCCTACTCGGCCTCCAAGGGCGGGATCGTCGGCATGACCCTGCCGGCGGCGCGCGACATGGCCTCCAAGGGCGTGCGCGTGGTGACGATCGCCCCCGGCCTCTTCGACACGCCGCTGCTGGCGGCGCTGCCGGAGGCCGCGCGCGAGGCGCTCGGCGCCGGCATCCCCTTCCCCTCGCGCCTCGGCCGGCCGGAGGAGTACGCGCTGACGGTCGGCCAGATCGTCGCCAACCCGATGCTGAACGGCGAGACGATCCGCCTCGACGGCGCCCTGCGGATGCCGCCGAAGTAAGCGTCCGCCGGCGGCGGATCGCGCAGCGCCCGGATCGAGGCGCACCTTTCCAGTCATATTCGAGGGAAATGTTCCTCAGGATTTTTTGATCATGCCTCAGTCGGTGCCGGCGGCCTCGGGATCTCGCCAAACCTCCTTGCGCCACGGTGGGCTGACGGCGAAGCTCGCCGTCTCTTCGGCGGCGATCGGCTCGAGTGGGATCAGGTGGACGCGGCGGCCGGGGGTGAAGCGGTCGCGGCTTCGGCGGCCGGGGGTGAAGCGGTCGCGCTCGTCGGCGCCGGCGGCGTTGCCGGCGTGGCTGCCGCCGGAGACGAGGAGGACGTGGGTCTCCGGGCCCCAGCCGCCCTCGGCGCGGGCGTCAAGCAGCTCGGCGAGGTCGCTGAGCGGGCCGAGGCCGGCGTCGGAGGCCCAGTTGAAGTCCTGGAGCGAGTAGTTGAAGCCGCTGTGCGAGGAGGCGCGCTGGGAGACGCCGCCGTCGGGCTCGATCCGGACCTCGACCGCCTCCCAGTCGTCGCGGTGGTAGCCGGCCTCGCCGGCCACCGGCAGGTCGCGCAGGGTCGCCGAGTCGGCGTAGTAGGTGAAGTACTGGATGTAGAGGTTGCCGGCGCGCGAGCCGGAGCAGTCGGCGCCGGCCGCCTCGGCCTCCTCCCTCTCCCCCGCCCGGCAGTCGACGACGTGGACGAAGGCGGTGACCGGCAGCCGCTCGGCGGTGCGGTGGACGAGCCCGTCCGGCTCGGCGTCGCCGCAGGCGACGGCGCGGCAGCGGCGGTAGTCGACCGGGACCGCCCGCGAGCCGGCCTCGAAGACGAGCGTCGGCATGTGGCGCCGCACCAGCTTGCCGACCTCGGTCCCGTAGGCGGCGATCAGGACCGGCTCGTCGCCGCAGCCGTCGGCCAGCGCCGCCGCGCAGAGGATCCGCGAGGCGACCGCCCGCGCCAGATCGCTCCCCGGCACCCGCGCGCCGACCGCGACCAGCGCCGCGAGGACCAGGGCGACCGCGCCCAGCAGCCCGACCCACTCGACCGTCCCCTGCCCGCGCTCTCGACTCACGACCGGCCAAGGCGCCGGAGCCTAAATCTCTCCCCCTCCGGGGTCGGTGAGGGAGGCGCTCGCGAGGGGCTGGCTAGCCCCGGAGCAAGTCAGGCAAGGACGCAGGGAGCCCGAACAGCAGCGCTATTTGGGCGACCGAGGACGCCGCCTGGCGCCGCTCCGCGGCTGCCAGCCCCCGCGACCGCCGACCGAACCGACCCCCATCACAGCTTCTCGATCTCCGCCGCGATGTCCGCCGCCGCCTTTTTCGCGTCGTCGAAGAGCATCGAGGTGTTCGGTTCGTAGAAGAGGTCGTTGTCGATGCCGGCGAAGCCCGGCGAGAGCGAGCGCTTGATCACGATCACCTCGTGGGCCTCGGAGACTTCGATGATCGGCATCCCGGCGATCGGGCTGTCGGGGTCGTTCTTGGCCGCCGGGTTGGTGACGTCGTTGGCGCCGATGACGACGGCGACGTCGGTCCGCGGCAGCTCGGGGTTGATGTCCTCCATCTCGCGCAGCTGCTCGTAGGGGACGTCGGCCTCGGCCAGCAGCACGTTCATGTGGCCGGGCATGCGGCCGGCGACCGGGTGGATCGCGTAGTTGACGGTGACGCCGCGTTTCTCGAGCTGGTCGGCGACCTCCTTCAGCGCGTGCTGGGCCTGGGCGACGGCGAGGCCGTAGCCGGGGACGAAGACGACCGAGTCGGCGTAGGCGAGCTTGATCGCCGCGTCCTGGGCGCCGATCGAGGTCACCGGCCGCTGCTCGCCTGAGCCGGCGGCGGCCGCGGGCGCGCCACCGAAGCCGGCGAAGAGGATGTTGGCGACCGAGCGGTTCATCGCGGTCGCCATCTCCAGGGTGAGGATCGTTCCCGAGGAGCCGACCAGGGTGCCGGCGACGATCAGCGCCACGTTTTCCAGGGCGAAGCCGGCGGCCGCGGCGGAGAGGCCGGTGAATGCGTTCAGCAGGCTGATCACGACCGGCATGTCGGCGCCGCCGATCGGCAGCACCACCAGGTTGCCGAGCAGGGCCGCGGCGATCAGGATGACGATGAACAGGCCCTGGGAGGGCGAGCCGTTATCGACCGCGATGACGACCGCGAGGGCGATGCAGCCGAGCAGGAGGACGGCGTTGATCACCTGCTGGCCGGGGACCGCGAGCGGCCGGGTCGGGATCAGGTCCTGGAGCTTGGCGAAGGCGACGTTGGAGCCCCAGAAGGAGACCGAGCCGACGATCGCCGCGAACAGGGTCGGGATCAGGACCTCCAGCGGCATCGCGCCGATCTGGCCGGCGTCGATCTCGGCGATGCCGTGGCGGATCTCCGACCAGGCGATCAGCGCCACGGCGCCGCCGCCGACGCCGTTGTAGAGGGCGACCATCTGCGGCATCTCGGTCATCTGCACGCGGATCGAGGCGACGACGCCGATCGCCGAGCCGATGCCGAGCCCGATCGCGATCAGGCCCCAGTTGCCGATCCCGTCGAGCAGCAGGGTGGTGACGACGGCGATCGCCATGCCGACGGCGGCGATCAGGTTGCCGCGTTTGGCGGTGGTCGGGTGGGTGCCCTGTTTGATCCCGATGATGAACAGCGAGAAGGAGACGATGTAGAGCGCGGTGGCGGCGTCGCCACCGGGCTTCAGCACCGAATAGGGAACCTGGGAAAGGGCGTCGATCATGCTTTCCCGCCGTCCGAGCTGCCGCTGGAGTCGGAGGAGGCCTTCGCCTTCGGCTTCGGCTTGCGCGAGAACATGCCGAGCATCCGGTCGGTGACCATGAAGCCGCCGACAATGTTGATCGCGCCGAAGGCGACGGCGATCGTCCCGATCACGTACTCGAGGCCGTCGTCGGCGTAGCCGAGGACGATCAGGCCGCCGAGCATGACGATGCCGTGGATCGCGTTGGTCTGCGACATCAGCGGCGTGTGCAGGGTGGTCGGGACCTTCGAGATCACCTCGAAGCCGACGAAGACGGCGAGGACGAAGATCGTGATCTCGGTCATGACGCTCATGCGCTACCCCTCCCTCCCGGCGGCTCGCTCGTTGCGGATCTGCCCGCCCTCGGTGATCGCGGCGGCGGCGAGGATGTCGTCGGAGAAGTCGACGTTCAGCTCGCCCTCCTCGCTCACCATCAGGCCGAGCAGGTTCTCCAGGTTCTTGGCGTAGAGCTGGGAGGCCGGCACCGGCATCAGCGAGGCGAGGTTGCGCGGCCCGATCACCTCGACGCCGCCCTCGAGGACGGTCTCGCCGGGCTTGGTCAGCTCGCAGTTGCCGCCGGTCTCGGCGGCGAGGTCGACGATCACCGAGCCGGGCGCCATCCCGCGCACCGCCTCGGCGGTGATCAGCAGCGGCGCCGGGCGGCCGGGGATCGCGGCGGTGGTGACGATGATGTCCTGTTTGGCGGCGTTGGCGGTCAGCGCCTCGCGCACCTGCTCGTTCTCCTCGTCGGTCAGCGGCCGCGCGTAGCCCCCCTCGCCCTCGGCGTCGGGGATGAAGTCCAGTTCCAGCGGCCGGCCGCCGAGGCTGGCGATCTGCTCCCAGGCGGCGCGGCGGATGTCGAAGCCGGTGACGATCGCGCCGAGGCGCTTGGCGGTGGCGACCGCTTGCAGGCCGGCGACGCCGGCGCCGAGGACGAGGACCTTGGCCGGCGGCACGGTGCCGGCGGCGGTGGTCATCATCCCGAAGAAGCGGCCCGACTCCCGGGCGGCGATCAGCATCGCCGCGTAGCCGGCGGCGGCGGCCTGGGAGGAGAGCGCGTCCATCGCCTGGGCGCGGGTCGTGCGCGGGATCGCCTCCATCGCGAAGGCGGTGACCCCGGCGGCGGCCAGCGCCTTGTTAGTCTCGGCGGCGACCCAGGGGTTGAGGTGGGAGATCAGGACCTGGCCCGAGCGCAGCTTGGCGATCTCCTCGGCGCTCGGCACGGCGACGTGGAGGACGACGTCGGCGCCCCAGGCGGCGTCGCCGTCGACCAGCTCGGCGCCCGCGTCGGCGTAGGCGGCGTCGGGGTGGCCGGCGGCCTCGCCGGCGCCGCGGGCAACCAGCACGTCCACGTGCTCGTTCCGCTTCAGCGATTTGACCACGTCGGGGACAAGCGCGACCCGGCGCTCCCCATCGGCGGACTCTTTCGGGACTCCGATCTTCATACCCGTGCGGCGCGGTAGGTTATGCGAAAGGGCTACTCGGGGGCGCTGACACCTGCCAGCGCAGCCAATCGCTCGAGCGTGTGCAGGCGCTGATCGGGATCGACCTGGGCCGGCGAGACGATCAGCCGGTCGATGCCGGCGGCGCGGAAGCGCTCGACCCGGGCGGCGACCTCGGCCTCGGTCCCGATCAGCGAGGTGACGTCGACGATCTCGTCCGGCAGCGCGGCGAAGGCGCCGGCCTTGTCGCCGCCCTGGAAGCGGCGCTGGACCTCGTCGGCGACGTCGCCGAACCCGTAGCGGTGGGCGAGGTCGACGTAGAAGTTGGTCTTGCGGCTGCCCATGCCGCCGAGGTAGAGGACGAGGCCGGCCTTGACCATGTTGCGGGCGACCTCGAGGTCGCCGTCGATCGCGACCTGCAGCGAGGGCGAGACCTCGAGGTCGGCGCGGCTGCGGCCGCCCTTGGCGAACCCTTCCTCGAGGTGCTCGCCCCAGATCGACTCGAACTCGTCGACGCTGAAGAAGATCGGGATCCAGCCGTCGCCTATCTCGGCCGCCGTCCGGACCGATTTGCGCCCGATCGCGCCGACGAAGACCGGGATCCGGTTGCGCAACGGGTGGAAGTTGAGCTTCAGCGCCTTGCCCTCGCCGCCCGGCAGCGGCAGGTCGTAGTGGCTGCCGTGGTGCTCGAGCGGACCCTCGCGGGCGATGATCTCGCGCACGACTTCGATGTACTCGCGGGTCCGCCCCCAGGGCTTCGCGTACGGCACCCCGTACCAGCCTTCGGAGACCTGCGGGCCCGAGGGGCCGAAGCCGAAGAGGAAGCGGCCGCCGGAGAGCTTGTCGATCGTCGCCCCGGCCATCGCCGCCGCCGCCGGCGGCCGCGCCGGCACCTGCAGCACCGCGCAGCCGAGCTTCACCCGCTCGGTCTGCCCCGCCAGCCAGGCGAGCACGCTGACCACGTCGGAGCCATAGGACTCGGCGACCCAGACCGAGTCGTAGCCGTGGCCTTCGGCGGCGCGGACGATCTCCAGCGCCTCCTCCCCCGCGGGCCCGATCCCCCAGTAGCCGAGGTTCAGTCCTAGCTTCAGCGACATCCGAGCCCGACCCTATTGAATACGCCCGTGGGACCGGTCAGCGCATCTCCCGACCAGGGCCTCTCGGCGGCCGAGGCGGCGGCGCGGCTGCGCAAGCTGGGGCCGCCGCCGGAGACCTCCTCGCGCTCGGTCTCGAGCATCGTCGCCGGCAACGTCTTCACGCTCTTCAACGCGATCATCGCCGTCTTCTTCGTGCTCGACATCGGGCTCGGGCTCTACGCCGACTCGATCTTCGGCCTGATCGCCGTCGTCAACTCCTACATCGGCATCCGCCAGGAGCTGAAGGCGAAGGCGACGCTCGACGAGCTCGCCGTCCTCGTCGCCCCCCACGCCCGCGTCGTCCGCGACGGCCAGGTGGTCGAGCTGCTGGCGACCGAGGTCGTCCCCGGCGACGTGATCGCGGTCGGGCCCGGCGACCAGCTGGTCGCCGACGGCGAGGTGATCGCGACCCGGGGGATGACGCT
>CAZHLT010000130.1:0-1740 GCA_964533285.1 uncultured Conexibacteraceae bacterium
GGGCGACTCGTCCGCAGCGACGTCCCGCGAGGACGAGGCGTCCTCACCGGCGACAGGACCCGCGGCCCGGAGCGCCCCGTCCCCGGCCGAGAGCCTCGACCTCGCGGGCCTGCAGCGCGCCTGGCCGGCCGTCCTCACCAAGCTGGCCGAGACCGGTGGCGCCAACGCCGGCATCCTCGAGGGCACGCGGCCGGTCGCCGCCGACGGCGACGGGGTGACGATCGGCTTTCCCGCCGACATGACCTTCAACAAGCGCAAGGCCGAATCGCCGGAGCGGCGCGAGGTGGTCCAGACCGCGCTGCACGCGGTGACCGGCCTGCTGGTCGGGCTGCGGTTCGACTTCCTCGACGGCGAGGAGGCGGAGCCGCTCGACCCCGGCGCCGCCGTTGATGCTGGAATCGACGAGCAAGAGCTGCTGGAGCGGCTGAAGAGCGAGTTCGACGCGGAGGAGGTCGATTAGTGGCGCGAGGAGGCGGTCCCGGGGGCTTTGACGTCAACGCCCTGATGAAACAGGCCCAGCAGATGCAGGCGCAGATGCTGGAGGCGCAGGAGAAGCTGAAGGACGAAACCGTCGAGGCGAGCGCCGGCGGCGGCATGGTCAAGGTGACGATGGGCGGCGACATGACGCTGCGCGAGATCGTCATCGACCCTGAAGCGATCGACCCCGAGGAGGCCGAGATGCTGGCCGAGATGGTCCAGGCCGCGGTCAACGAGGGCCTGCGCGCGGCGCAGGAGCTGGCCGGCTCGAAAATGGGCGGGATCACCGGCGGCCTCGGCGGCGGCGGCATCCCCGGCCTGGGCGGTTGACGTTGACCCGCGCCAACCCCCTGGGCGGTTGAGCGAGGGTCCGGCACCGCTCGCGCGCCTGGTCGCCGAGCTCTCGCGGCTGCCGGGGATCGGCCAGCGGACCGCGCAGCGGCTGGCCTTCCACCTGCTGCGGGCGCCCGACGAGGAGGCCTTCGCGCTCGGCGACGCGATCCGCGAAGTCAAGGAGAAGGTCGGCCTCTGCGAGGAGTGTTTCAACCTCGCCGAGGGGCCGCTCTGCCGGATCTGCGCCGACCCCAACCGCGACCGGACGACGATCTGCGTGGTCGAGGAGCCGGCCGACGTGATCCCGATCGAGCGCACCCGCGAATACCGCGGCCTCTACCACGTGCTCGGCGGGGCGCTGTCGCCGATCGACGGCGTCGACGCCGAGGACCTGAAGATCGCCGAGCTGGTGGCGCGGGTCGGGCGCGGCGGCATCGACGAGGTGGTGCTGGCGACCAACCCGACGACGACCGGCGAGGCGACCGCCTGGGACATCGCCGAGCGGCTGCGCGGCAAGGTCGAGGTGACGCGGCTGGCGAGTGGCCTGCCGGTCGGCGCCGATCTCGAGCACGCCGACGAGGTGACGCTGGGCAAGGCGCTGGCGGGGCGGCGCAGTATCGAGTAGTTCGCAAACAGGCTCTTTTTCTGGACGAACGTCGCTTCGCAAATTGCGATTTTTTGCGATTACAGCGTCCGCCCCGTCCGCCAATGTCAGCGCGTGGTGGGGAACCCCGACTCAGGCACGAACCCAGGCTCGCCGGCGGGGCGGATCGCGCTGGCTGTCGCGGCGCAGCACGCCGAGCTGCTGGCGCGGCTGCGGGCTGAGCTCGCCGGGGCCGAGCCGGGCGCTCTGGCCGAGGCGGCCGAGCGCCTCGCGCGCGAGTTCGGGCCGGTGACGGCGGCGGCGATCGAGGCGGCGATCGGCCAGCC
>CAZHLT010000131.1:0-5766 GCA_964533285.1 uncultured Conexibacteraceae bacterium
CGTCGAAGCGGCTCGCGTACCAGTCGAGGCCGAGGTCCCAGTTCAGCTCCGCGACGAAGAAGTTGAGCTCCTTCGGCTTCGACATCTGGATCTCGGGGTGCAGGCCGAGGTAATGGTGGATGCTCGTCGTCCCGCACTTGAGGCCGCCGATGATGATGAAGTTGGGCAGCTCGGCGTGGCGCTTGCGGCGGCGCCGGAAGCGGCTCTTGCGGTCCGCCGTGTAGCGCTCGCGGGCACGCGCGCACATCGCCACATCGGCGGTGTCGTCGGTCGGCTTGGGCGGCAGCGTGTGCGTGTCGGTATCCGGCACGAGCGGGCTAGTGTAGCTGCGATGCCGACCGCCAACCTCGGAGACAGCTTCGAACTCTTCTTCAACCGCGCCGCGGAATTCTTCCGGCATCTCTCGGAAATCCACTGGACCCCGTTCGCGATCGCGCTCGGCTGCCTGCTGGCGATGCAGCTGGCCCGCGCCTGGGCCTGGCGCAACGTGCTGCGCGCCGCCTACCCGGGGCAGCGGATCGCCTTCCTGCCGCTGGCGGCCGCCTATCTGGCCGGCGCCGGGATCAACGCGATCGTCCCCGCCCACGCCGGCGACGTCACCAAGGTCTTCCTCGTCAAGCGCCAGATCCCGGACTCCTCCTACCCCGCCGTCACCTCGTCCTTTCTCGTCCAGACCGTCTTCGACACCAGCGTCGGCCTGCTGGTCCTCGCCTACGCGGTCACCCAGGGCCTGCTGCCGCCGCTGCCGCGGATCCCCGACCTGCCCGCCTTCGAGCTCTCCTACTGGGCCGACCATCCCCAGCAGTGGGCGATCCTCACCGGCGTCCTCGTCCTGCTGCTGATCGTCGGCACGATCTGGCTCGGCCGCCACGTGCGCCGCTTCTGGCAGCGGGTGCGCCAGGGCGTCGTCATCCTCACCCAGCCGCGCCGCTACCTGCGCGAGGTCGCCGCCTGGCAGGGGGTCGGCTGGCTCTTCCGCTTCGCCGCCTTCTGGTTCTTCCTCGAAGCGTTCGAGATCGGCGGCTCGGTCGGCAACGTGATGCTGGTGATGAGCGTGCAGGCGATCGCCAACGTCGTCCCCTTCACGCCGGGCGGTGCCGGCGCCCAGCAGGCGCTGCTGGTCGCCACCCTGAAGGGGCCCTCGCGGGCGGCGGTCCTCTCCTTCTCGGTCGGCACCCAGATCGCGATGGCGGCCTGGTCGGTGGTGCTCGGCTTCGCCGCGATCCTGCTGGTCTTCCGCACCACCGACTGGCGCGGCCTGATGCGCCAGGCCCAGGAGGACGCCGCCAAGGAGGATGCGGCGGCGAGCGCCGATCCGGTCTAGGCTGGGCGCATGGCGGCGGCGGGCACCCCGGTCGAAGGCGTCGACTTCGTCACCCTGCCGACGCGGGACTTCGAGCGCGCGGTCGAGTTCTACGGGACGACGCTGGGGCTGCCGGAGTCGGCCCGCTACGGGCAGATGCCCGGGGTCGAGTTCGAGACCGGCTCGCTGACCCTGGCGATCATCGAATCGAGCGCCTTCGGGATCGAGTTCGCGCCGCACACGCACCCGGTCGCGCTGCACGTCGCCGACGTCGCCGCCGCCCGCGCCGAGCTCGAGGCGCGCGGGGTCGAGTTCGCCGCCGAGACGATGGACACCGGCGTCTGCCACATGGCCCACTTCCGCGACCCCGACGGCAACGCGCTGATGCTGCACTGCCGCTACGCGCCGCGGGACTGAGGGGCGCGGTGTCGAGTTTGTCGGACCCCTCCCGACAAAGTCGACACGCCTACTCGTACTGCAGCGATTCGAGCACGTCGAGGCGGGCGGCGCGGCGGGCGGGGAGGATCGCGGCGACGACGCCGACCACGGCGGCGAGGACGAGGATCCCGATCAGCGAGCCGACCGGGTAGGAGAGGGTGAAGCCTTCGTCCTTCAGCGGCTGCGCGATCAGCGTCGCGAAGACGATCCCGAGGACCATTCCCAGGATCGCCCCGATCAGCGCCGTGATCACCGACTCGTAGCGGATCATCGTCCGCACCTGGCGCCGCGACATCCCGATCGCCCGCAGCATCCCCAGCTCGCGGCGGCGCTCGTAGATCGAGAGCGCCAGGGTGTTGATCACGCCGAGCACCGAGATCAGGATCGCCAGCAACAGCAGCCCGTAGAAGAGGTTGACCAGCAGCCCGACCTGTGCTTCGCGGTCCTCCTTCAGTTCCTGCTGGTCGAGGACTTCGGCGACCGGGTACAGCGCTTCGACGCCGGCGGTCAGCAGGGTCTGCACCTTGGCCTGGTCGGCGCCCGGTTCGGTGACGACGAAGTCGATCTGGTCCTGGGTCTGGGCGGCGTCGCGGGCCAGCACCGCCTGGGTGACGACGATGCTGCCGAAGAGGCCGAGCTTGGAGTCGAAGGTGCCGACCACTTCGAAGCTCGGCCGCGCCCCGGTCTGGGTCAGGATCCGGACCGTGTCGCCGACGGCGAGGCCGCGGTCGGCGGCGAATTCGTCGCTGAGCAGGGCCTGGTCGTCGCGCAGCCCTGCCAGCGCCTCGGGCCCGCCTTCCTTCCATTCCAGGTTGAGCGCCTTTTCGATGTCCGGGCTCGGCGCCGAGGCGCGCACGGTGCCGCCGCCGGCGAGGCTCTTGACCTGGGCCGAGCGGATCGTCGCCACGGTTTCGACCCCCGGCACCTTCGCCGCCGCGCGGGCGGTCCCGTTGGGGATCGGCGAGAAGCCGTCGGAGTTCTGGATGATCAGGCCGCCGGCGAAGTTCTCGTCGACGACCTGGGCGACGGTGCTGCGGATGCCGGCGGCGAAGACGGTGACGAAGGCGACCAGGGCGAGGCCGATCATCAGGGCGGCGGCGGTGACCGCGGTGCGGCTCGGGTTGCGCTGCGCGTTCTCGCGGGCGAGGCGGCCGAGCAGGCGCCGCGCCCGCTCCAGCGGCCAGCCGGCGACCCGGGCCAGCCCCGGCACCAGGCGCGGGCTGAAGAGCGCGACGGCGATCACGGCGACGAGGGCGCCGGCGCCGATGAAGCCGGCGCGGGTGCCGGCGCCGCCGCCGCCGGCGAGGCCGCGGACGACCAGCGCCAGGCCGGCCAGGGCGACGAGGACCGAGAAGACGAGGAAGGCCGCGCGCCGGCGCCGGCTCGGGGTCGGGACGAAGGCATGCAGGGCGGCGATCGGCGGCACCCGGGTCGAGCGCAGCGCCGGGACCAGCGAGGAGAGGAAGGTGACGAGGACCCCGACCAGCAGCGAGACGACCACCGTCCGCGACTCGAGCACGAGGGCGGTCGTCGGCAGGTCGATGCCGAGCGCTTCGAACAGGGCGTTGAGCAGGATCGCGATGACGAAGCCGCCGGCGATCCCGAGCAGGGCCCCGACCAGGCCGATCCCCACTGCTTCGATCAGGACCGAGCTGAGGATCTGGCGGCGGGAGGCGCCGATGGTGCGCAGCATCCCGAACTCGCTGATCCGCTGGGCGACGGTGATCGAGAACGTGTTGAAGATCAGGAAGGAGCCGACGAAGACGGCGATGAAGCCGAAGACGAGCAGGAAAGTCTGCAGGAAGCCGAGGCCGTCGCGGATTTCGTCGGAGGAGCGGCTGGCGCTCTCCTTGCCGGTCTCGACCCGGACCCCGGCCGGCATCTCCGCCTCGATCCGTCGCTTCAGCAGCGTCGGCGAGACGCCATCGGCGGCGGCGACCGAGATCTGGTCGAAGCGGCCGCGCTTGTGGGTCAGCGCCTGCGCTACCGGCAGCGTCACCTGGGCTATGCTGGTGCCGCCGAAGGAGGTGCCGCCGAGCTGGGTGAAGCCGACCAGGGTGAACTTGCGGGCGGCGCCCTGGCCGATCAGCTCGATCTCTTCGCCGAGCTCGAGGCCCGCCCCTTCGGCGGCGGCCTTGTCGATCGAGGCTTCGGTCGGGCCGCGCGGCCGGTGGCCGTCGACGTAGGTCAGCGCCTCCAGCTGGCCCGGCAGGGTCGAGGAGATGAACTTGAACGAGAATTTCTGGCCGATCTTGTCGCCTTCGGAGTCGAAGAAGGCGCCGGGCGTGAAGATCGCGCCCGCCGCTTCCTTGACCCCGGGCGTGCGCTGGATCCGCGGCAGCAGCGAGGCGCTGATCGTCGGCGTTTCGCCGTTTTCCTGGTCGACCGGGTTCTCGGCGGTGACGACGACGCTGGTCCCGCTCAGCGACTCGCTGAAGATTTCGTCGAAGGCGGCGAGGATCGTGTCGCTGAGGATGTAGCTGCCGGCGACGAAGGCGACCCCGAGGACGACCGCCAGCGAGGTCGCCAGGGCACGCACTTTCCGCGCCCAGAGGCTCTTCAGCGCGAGGCTAGTCAAGCTGCTTCATCAGCTCGATCACCGCGTCCGCGGAGTCCGGGGCGGCGTCGTGGACCAGCTTGCCGTCGCGGAGGGTGATGAGGCGGTCGGCGTGGGCGGCTGCGACGGGGTCGTGGGTGACCATCACCACCGTCTGGTCGAACTCGTCGACGGCGCGGCGCAGCAGGTCGAGGACGTCGGCGCTCGATTTCGAGTCGAGGTTGCCGGTCGGCTCGTCGGCGAAGACGACGGCCGGTTTGGAGACGAGGGCGCGGGCGACGGCGACGCGCTGCTGCTGGCCGCCGGAGAGCTCGCTCGGCCGGTGGGTGCGGCGGTCCTCGAGGCCGACGGTGCGGACCAGCTGGTCGACCCAGGCCTGGTCGGGCTTGCGACCGGCGATCGAGAGCGGCAGCACCAGGTTCTCCTCGGCGGTGAGGACCGGCAGCAGGTTGAAGAACTGGAAGACGAAGCCGAGCTTGTCGCGCCGCAGCTTGGTCAGCGCGTTGTCGTCGAGCGCGGTGATCTCGACCCCGTCGAGCTCGACCGTGCCGCTGGTCGGCTTGTCGAGGCCGGCGAGGATGTGCATCAGCGTCGACTTGCCCGAGCCCGAGGGACCCATGATCGCGGTGAAGCGGTCGCGCTCGAAGGAGGTGCTGACGCCGGCGAGGGCGTCGACGGCGGCGTCGCCCATGCCGTAGCGCCGGGTGAGGTCGGTGGCGACCACGACCTGTCCGTTGGAACTCACTGTCCCGCACCGTATCGAGACGAGGGGCTAGCCTGCGCCCGGTGACGCTCGCCGACCGCTTCGACGGACTTTTGATCGACCTCGACGGGGTCGTCTGGATCGGCCGCGAGCCGGTGCCGGGCTCGGCCGAGGCGCTGGCGGCGCTGCTCGCCGCCGGCAAGGAGCTCTGCTTCGTCACCAACAACCCGACCCGGCGCCCGCGCGAGTACGCGGAGCGGCTGCAGGGCCTCGGGGTGGCGGTCGAGCCGGAGCGGGTCGTTACCGCCGGGATCGTCGTCGCCCGGCTGGCGGGCGAGGCGGCGGACGGCGCCGGCGTTTTCGTGATCGGGGCGCCGGCGCTGAAGGAGATGGTCGCCGAGGCGGGGGCGGAGGTGCTCGAGGGCGAGGCCGGGCGCGGCGCCGGCGTGGTCGTCGTCTCCGGCCACCGCCGCTTCGATTACGAGGAGCTGCTGACGGCGAAGCTGGCGCTCGACGGCGGCGCGGCGCTGCTCGCCACCAGCCACGACCCGACGATGCCGATGCCGGGCGGCGACTGGCCCGGAACCGGCGCGGTCCTGGCCGCGGTCGAAACCGCCTCCGGCCGCGTCGCCGAGATCGCCGGCAAGCCCGAGCGCCACCTCTTCGAGATGGCCCTAGCCGCCATCGGCCGTGGGTGCATTTTACGGGGTGGACGGGCAAAAGAACCACCCGGGGGGGGGGCGGGGGGTGGGGGGGGGGGGTGGG
>CAZHLT010000132.1:0-15914 GCA_964533285.1 uncultured Conexibacteraceae bacterium
GTCGAGCGACCAGTCGGTGAAGAGGAGGCCGATGCCGACCGGGATCGTCGACTGGAAGACCATCGCGCCGCTGATGTTGCCGAGGGCGAGCGCGTCCTTGCCTTCGCGGACCCAGAAGAAGCTGTTGACCTTCTCCGGCAGCTCGGTCGCCAGCGGCGCCAGGATCAGGGCGAGGACGAGGGCGTCGACGCCGATCGAGTCGGCGATTTCGAGCAGCTCCTCGACGAACAGGTGGGCGCCGCCGACCATCGCCCCGAGGCCGACCAGCAGCTGCAGGATGCAGAGCAGCATCGCCGGGTCGGCGCGGCGCTCGGGGCGGCGCTCGAACAGCAGGGGGTTGAGCGTCTCGTGTTCCTGCACCTCGCCGGCGCCGCGCAGGGTGCGGGTGACGTAGACCAGGTAGGCGGCGAGGAAGGCGACGCCGAGCGGGATCCGGGCCGCCGGCGGCGGCCCCCAGGCGAGCAGCCCGGCGAGGCCGAAGAAGGCGAGGAAGAAGAGCAGGTCGCGCTCCAGGGTCGGGCCGTGGGCTTCGAGGTGGACGCCCTGGACGCGGCGGGCGCGGTAGAGGTAGGCGAAGAGCCCGACCAGGCCCATCGCCAGCGTCGCCAGCAGGAAGGGAGCGCCGACGATGGCGCCGACGGCGACGTCTTCGGAGCCCTCGGTGGCGCTGATCAGGGCGACGATCGCGATCAGCGTCTCCGGCATCGCCGTCCCCACCGCGGCGAGGATCGAGCCGACCGCCCCCTCCCCCATGTCGAGCTTGTGCCCGATCCACTCGACCGCGTTGGTGAACAGCAGGGCGCCGGTGAGGACGACCGCGAAGCTGATCAGGAGCAGGACGAATTCCACTGGACGGGAGCCTATTGACATCCCGCAGACGGCCGACCGAGGACGCCGCCAGGCGCGCCCGAGGGCCGGCTCAGGCGAAGTAGAAAGCCAGGCCGAAGACGAAGTAGACGGCGAGCAGCTGGACGCCCTCGAACCAGGTCGACTCGCCGTCCTGGGTGACGTACTGGGCGATCAGGATCGCCAGCAGGATCGCGCCGAGCTCGAAGCCGTTGAAGACGAGGGCGAGCGGGTAGGGGCCGAGGAAGAAGGAGGCGAGGACGAGGACCGGGGCGACGAAGAGGGCGACCTGGGCACTGGAGCCGATCGCGATGTTGACCGCCAGGTCCATCTTGTCCTTGACCGCGACCAGGACCGCGACCCAGTGCTCGGCGGCGTTGCCGACGATGGCGACGACGATGACGCCGATGAAGAACTCGGAGAGGCCGATCGAGTGCGAGGCCTCGGTGATCGAGCCGACCAGGACCTCGGACATGACGCCGACGAGGACGCCGGCGATCGCCAGCGCGATCACCGCGGTGCGGACCGACCAGCCCCAGCTGTCCTCGTCCTCGTACTCGGGGTTGAAGATGTCGCGGTGGGTCTTGAGCGAGAAGAAGAGGCCGACCACGTAGGTGGCGATGAGGACGATCGCGACCGCCAGCGAGAGGTGCTCGACGGTGCCGCCGTAATGGACCGCCTCGGCCCCCGGCTCGGGCAGCCCCTTGCCCTCGACCAGCTCGAAGATCGCCGGCATCAGCAGCGCCGCCGCAGCGAGCATCAGCATCGAGGTCTGGATCGAGGCGCCAGTGCGGCTGAAGACCTGTTTGTCGCGGCCGATCCCGCCGGCCAGCATCGCGGCGCCGAGGACGAGCAGGATGTTGCCGATGATCGAGCCGACGATCGAGGCCTTGACCACCTCCTGCAGCCCCTGGCCGAGGGCGAAGAGGGCGATGATCAGCTCCGGCGCGTTGCCGAAGGTGACGTTGAGCAGGCCGCCGATGCCCGGCCCCGAGCGCGCCGCCAGCTCCTCGGTCGCCCGCCCCATCAGCGCCGCGGTGGGGACGATCCCCAGCGCCGAGGCGGCGAAGACGGCGGTCGCCGGCGCCCCGGCCAGCTCCAGCGCGACCGCGAGCGGGATCAGCGGGACCAGCAGGTACGGGTAGCCGAGCGGAGTGAGGAGGAAGGACGCGCCGAGGCGCGGCCGGCCTACCGGAGCAGGCTCGCGCACTTCTGCAGGTCAGCTTCCGATTCGGCGCTCTGCAGGCATTCGACGTATTCGAGCTGGCTTTCGTCGCCGAGCCCGCCGCCCGAGGAGCCGCCGCCGATCCCGCCAGTGCCGCCGCCGAGGCCTTCCAGCAGCCCGCCGAGGCCGCCGATCCCGCCGGCACCTCCGCCGCTCAGCCCTTCCAGCAGTTCCAGCGGGTTGACGCCGAGTTCGCGGAACAGGTCTTCCAGCGGCTGCGCCTTCGCCGGCGCCTCGATCGTCTGCTCCGCGTTGACTTCGGAGAGGGTCGCTTCGATGTCCATCCGCACGCTTTCGCCGGTTTCCGGCGGTTCGACCGTCAGTTCGGCAACGACCTTGCGGACGATGTCGTCGTCGCCGACGTAGACCTCGACGTGCGACTTCTTGATCATGCTCGAGAGTTCGCCGCGGGCCTGCTCGATTTCGCCCAGGGGCAGGCCGCCGGCCGCTTCGAGCTGGGCGCTGCAGGCCGGGCTTTCGAGCAGCTCGATCAGGCCGTCGACGGCGCCGGCGACGTTGACGTCGCCGCTCACCTTGGTCGTCGAGGTGCCGGCGACGTCGGCGCCGCCTTTGCTTTCGAGGTTGTCGATCATGCCTTCGAGGTTGAGGCCTTCGGCGGCTTCCTGGCAGGCGGTGACGCCGCCTTCGCCTGCTTCTTCGCCGCCTTCCTGCGCGGCCCGTTCGAAGCCGCTCTTGACCAGGCCGAAGGTGGTCGGGTCGACTTCGTACTCGCTCCCTTCGAGAGCGAGGAAGGCGCGGTCGGAGAGCATCGTCAGGCCGCCCTCGAAGGAGATCGGTTCGCCGTCGGCTTCGCCCTTGGCGGAGACTTCCATCGCCAGCTGCGGCAGGCTGCCGGCGGCGCCGCGCTGGAACGGGCCGGACAGCTCGAGGTCGACCCTGCCGCCGCTCTGGCCGCTCGAGGTGACCGAGACCTTGGCGTCGAGGACGCCGCTTTCGAGCCCTTCGAGGCTCGCGCTTTCGACCACCGCCCGCGGGTCTTCGCTGCCGCCGCTGCCGCCGCAGGCGGCGAGCAGGGCCGCCAGCGCGGCGAGCGAGGCGATCAGGGCGATGCTGCGGTACCGGCGAATCCGGCTCAAGTCTGGGCGCTCCTCGTTCGGGGACGAACTGAGGGGATCGTAGAGGCTCATTCCCCCGAGTCGCCGCGCGATTCCTCGATCGGCGGCGGCCGGTCGGAGCTGGTGAGGTTGGCGGCGAGCGGCAGCAGCAGGGCGCCGAGCGAGATCAGGACGACACCGGCGGCGACCAGCCAGCGGGTCCGCGTCAGGTGGCCGAGGATGCCGACGACGAACCCCACCAGCATCAGCGCGATGTAGGGGCCGGGACTGTGCGCGAGCAGCGCGACGGGCGGCGGGCCGAGGTCGGGCACGGGTGCCTGATTATCATCGCCAGCATGACGAACAGCTCCGTGGCAGAGGTGAAGGAGGCGCTGGCCGAGGTCGGCTACCTGGCCGACGAGCCGGCGGCGCTGGTCTCGTTCCTGGCCCAGCAGCTGGGCAAGCCGGTGCTGGTCGAGGGCCCGGCCGGGGTCGGCAAGACCGAGCTGGCGAAGGCGCTCTCGCGGGCGACCGGGCGCGAGCTGGTGCGGCTGCAGTGCTACGAGGGCCTCGACGAGGCGAAGGCGATGTACGAGTGGAACTACCGCAAGCAGCTGCTGCGGATCCAGGCTGGCGGTGAGGCTGGCTGGGATGCGGTCCAGGACGACATCTTCAGCTCCGACTTCCTGCTGGCGCGGCCGCTGATGCGGGCGATCTCCAACCCCGAGCCGGTCGTCCTGCTGATCGACGAGATCGACAAGACCGACCAGGAGTTCGAGGCGATGCTGCTCGAGCTGCTCTCCGACTTCCAGATCACGATCCCCGAGCTGGGCCAGATCTCGGCGACGACGATGCCGATCGTCGTCCTCACCTCGAACGACTCGCGCGAGCTGACCGAGGCGCTGAAGCGCCGCTGCCTCTACCTCTGGCTCGACTACCCGGGGCTGGAGCGGGAGATGGAGATCGTCCGCCTGCACGCGCCCGAGCTGTCGGAGACGCTGGCCCGGCGGCTGGTCGAGGTGATCGAGATGGTTCGCGCGCTGGACCTGAAAAAGCCGCCCTCGATCGCCGAGTCGATCGACTGGGCGCGGACGCTGCTGCTGATGGGCGCCGAGGACATCGACCGCGAGACCTTCAACCAGTCGATGTCGATCATCGTCAAGCACCGCACCGACATCGCCCTGGTCGCCGAGCGGGTCGGGATGAAGCTCGCCGAGCCGGCCGGCCCGCCGGCGGGATGACCGCGCCGCCGCAGGGCGGGCCCTACGGGCCGGTGGCCGATCCGGGGCCGCCGGGGCTGGCGCCGAAGCTGGTCGGCTTCTGCGAGGAGCTGCGCGGCGAGGGGGTGGCGGTCGGCACCTCGGAGATCCTCGACGCCTTCGCCGCCCTGGAGCACGTCGAGTGGACCTCGGCCGACGACTTCCGCGAGGCGCTGGCCTCGACGATCGCCAAGTCGCAGGACGACCGGCGCGTCTTCGAGCTGCTGTTCGAGCGCTACTTCTTTCGCGCCTCCGAGGCCGCGGCGGTCGTACAGGGGATCGGCGAGGGCGGCGAAGGCAGCGGGGCGGTCGGCGAGGCCGCCGAGGGGGAGGCGGGCGACGGCGGCGAGGCGGGCGAGGGCGAGCGGATCGACCTCGACGAGCTGCGCGAGCAGATCCGCGAGGCGCTGCAGCGGGGCGACGAGGACGCGCTGCGCGACCTGGCGCGGCTGGCGATCGCCGCCTTCGGCCGCGGCGAGGGCTCGGGCGTGGTCGGCGTCGACGTACAGCGGATCCGGCGCACGCTCGGCCTCACCACCGGCAGCCAGCCGCCCGACAGCGAGGGCGCCGAGCGGCCGCCGATCGACCGCTCGCAGCTGAACCGCTTCGAGCGCCACCTGCGGCGCGAGCTCGAACGCGACCTGATCGAGCGCACCCAGACCCTCCCCCCCTCGCGGCCGCTGGCCGAGCTCGACCGGGCGCTGCCGACCAGCCCGACCCAGGACCTGGCCGCGGTCCACCGCGCCGTCTCGCAGATGAAGCGGCGGCTGGCGACGCTGGGGCAGGAGCAGCGCGGCCGCAGCAAGGGGGCAACGGTCGACGTGCGGCGGACGATGCGGGCCTCGCTGGAGACCGGCGGCGTGCCGCTGCGCCTGCGCTACAAGCCGAAGCGGCCGCGGCGGCCGGAGATCTACGTCCTCTGCGACGTCTCGACCTCGGTCACCTCGGCCTCGGTCTTCTTCCTCTCGGTCCTGCACGCGCTGCACGACTCGTTCCGCAAACTGCGCAGCTTCGTCTTCATCGAGCGGATCTCGGAGGTGACCGATGTCTTCGAGCACGAGCGCGACTTCGCCGTCGTCGCCCAGCGGATCTCCAGCGAGGGCGGCGTCGCCGACGTCTCCGGCTACACCGACTACGGCCGCGTCTGGCTCGAGTTCCTGACCGAGATCTCCGACGAGCTGGACCCGCGCTCGACCGTGATCGTGCTCGGCGACGCCCGCACCAACGGCCGCCAGCCCCACGCCGAGGTCTTCGCCCAGATCTCCGAGCGCGCCGGCCGCCTCTTCTGGCTCAACCCCGAGCCGAAGCTCTACTGGAACTACGGCGACTCGGTGATGGCCGCCTACGAGCGCTACTGCGACGGCGCCTTCGAGTGCTGGACGACGAAGCACCTGGAGAACTTCGTCAACGTAGTAGCCGGCGGCATCCCGGCCACTGCCGACGCCTGAGCGCCCGCCGAGACCGATAGTTCCCGCTATCCGGGAGGAAGTGCGGTCTCGGCGGGCTCGCCGGCGACCTGCAGGGGCTCGTTGGGGGAGATCTGCGCCTGGGTGTTGAGCAGGGCGCCGTCGGGGGGCGCGACCGGGCCGGCCAGCAGCGGGTCGTCGGTCGCCCGCATCCAGCGCTCGAGCTTGCCGCGCATCTCCTCCAGCCGCGGCGCGAAGGTCGGGTCCTCGGCCAGGTTCGTCCCCTCGCCGGGGTCGAGGACGAGGTCGTGGAGGCGCTCGCGGGCGACCGCGCGACCGCCCCAGCCGGCGGCGACGAGGAGGTCCTTGCTGTCGCTGTCGTCGCAGTTGGCGAGCACCGGGAACGGGTAGTCGTCGAAGCGGCGGACGTACTTCCAGCGCTCGCTGCGGACGGCCCGCTGCGGCTCGTAGGCAGCGTGGAAGGTGACCTCGGCGAAGACCTCCTCGTGCAGGCGCTCGACCTCGCCGCGGACCAGCGGGATGAGCGAGGTTCCCTGCAACCAGGGCGGCGGCTCGACCCCAGCCAGATCGCACAGCGTCGGGTAGACGTCGAGGTGGCTGACCGGGGCGTCGACGACCTTGCCGCCGCTGAAGCCGCCGGGGCCGCGCACGATCATCATCACGCCGATGCCGCGGTCGGTGAGCGTCGCCTTGGCGCCGGGGAAGGCGACGCCGTGGTCGGTGGTGCAGAGGACGAGCGTGTCGTCGGCGAGGTCGAGGTCGTGGAGGGCGTGGAGCACGGCGCCGATCCCCTGGTCGAGGGCGCGGGCGCTGGCCTTGAAGGCGGCGACGTCGCGGCGGGTCGCGGCGGTGTCGGGGAGGTTGGCAGGGGGCTGGGAGTAGAGCGTGTCGCGGACCGAGGTCGGGGCGAAGAAGTCGCGGTGGGTCTCGAAGAACCCGACCGACATGAACCACGGGCCCGACCCGGCCCGGCGCAGCGCCTCGATCGTCAGCGGCGCGACGTCGGCGGCGCTGCTGCTCGGCAGCTCGACCACCTCGTCGTAGCCGATCACGCCCGGGTCCTCGGAGATGTGCTGTTCGCCGACCAGGATCGAGCGGTAGCCGCCGCGGCGCAGCGCGTGGACCCAGTGCTGGCCGTAGTCGTTCAGCCGCCAGCCGCGATGGGCGAGGCCGAGCATGCCGTTGTTGTGGCAGTAGAGCCCGGTCAGCAGGCTGGCGCGGCTGCCCGAACAGGTCGGCGCCGCGCAGAAGGCCTGGCGGAAAAGGACCCCCTGGTCGGCCAGCATCTGGATGTTCGGCGTCGGCACCTGGAAGCCGTAGGGCTGGACGAAGCGCCCGGTGTCGTGCGAGTGGATGTAGAGGATGTTGGGCGGCATCGGTCGGGTGGGAGGCCGGCGGGGCGAATCGACTCCCCCAGACTAGGAGAGGCGGGGAGATTGGACTCCCCTACCCGGGGTAGGAAACTGGGAACAACGACCAGAGTCTTTTGCCGGTTTTGTTGATTAACTTACTCGGCAAGGATGCCACAGTGAAGCCCGACCGTTCCTATCTCGTCTGCGCCACCCCGCGGAGCGGCAGCACGCTCGTCTGCCACGCGCTGGCGGAAACCGGCGTCGCCGGCCGCCCCGAGGAGTACTTCGAGGCGCTGCGCCACAGCGGCCGCCCCCGCCGCCCGGAGGAGTACTTCCTCGGCGTCGACGACCCCTCGATCCGCGACCACCTCGGCGAGCGCGGGATCGGCTCCGAGCCGCCGCCGCGCTCGCCGCTGTGGAGCCGAACCGCCTACGACCGCTACCTGGAATGGGCCTTCGAGACGGGGACGACGCCCAACGGCGTCTTCGGCGCGAAGCTGATGTGGGGCTACTTCGGCGACTTCGTCAGCCTCCTGCGCAACGTCCCCTCCTACCGCGACGTGCCGCTCGCCGAGCTGCTCCCGACCGTCTTCCCCGACCTCACCTTCGTCCGCGTCGTCCGCGCCAACAAGGTGCGGCAGGCGGTCTCGCTGTGGAAGGCGGTGCAGACGGCGACCTGGCGCGAGGACCAGGCGAGCGCCGCCGCCGGCTCGGTCGAGGGGGACGGCTCCCCGCCCTACCGCTCCTTCATCGAGGAGCACCGGCCGCAGCTGCGCTTCCACTACCGGGCGATCGACCACCTGCTGGCCCAGCTGCTGACCGAGGAGGCCTCCTGGGACGCCTTCTTCGAGCACTCGGGGATCAAGCCCGTGTTGGTCCTCTACGAGAACTTCGCCGCCGACTACGAGACCAGCACCCTCAACCTGCTGCGACGGCTCGGCCTCGAGCCGCCCGAGGGGTTCGAGTTCGAGCCGCGGATGAAGCGCCAGTCCGACCTCGTCAACGACGACTGGACCCGCCGCTACAGCGAGCTGCGGCTCGGCACCGCCTTCGACCTCGTCCCGGTCGCGACCGGCGCCAGCGGGGGCAGCTAGCCGCGGGAGAGTTCCTTGGTCGCGGTGCTCGCCTGCCAGGCGCCGGGCTGGGAGGTCAGCTCCTCGACGATCGGCGGCAGGTTGCCGCTGACCAGGTCGGCCAAGGTGACGACCTCGAGCACCGAGCGGAGGCTGGCGCGGACCGCGATCCAGACGTCGCGCAGCTGCTCGGCGTGGCCGCTGTAGGAGATCGCCTCGGGCGGCGTCGACTGGACGTCGGCGATCGGGCCCTCGACGGCGCGGATCACGTCGGCGACGGTCACCTCCTCGGCGGGGCGGGCGAGCCAGTAGCCGCCCTTGGCGCCACGGCGGGCGCGGACGATGCCGCTGTGCTTGAGCTCCAGCAGGATGTGCTCGAGGAACTGGAGGGGGATTTCCTGCGCCTCGGCGAGGCGCTCGCCCTTGACGGGACCCTCGTCGGCGGCGGCCAGCTCGACGGCTGCCCGGACCGCGTAGTCGGCCTTGGCTGAAACGCGCATGGCCCTAGTTAATCAGTCGACCGGGAGGCTCTGGCCGAGAGCGGCCTGGCGGGCCGCCTCTTGCTGGAGCTGGCGGTGGCGTCGTTTGTTGACCCAGTGCGGCGCGTAGAGGACGGCGCCGAGCATCAGCGCCGAGACGCCGGCGGCGATCGGCCAGACGGTCGGGTCGCCCTTCTGGATCGTGACGATGCCGGAGCCGATGAGGACGACGCCGAGCGCGGTGCGGAGGAACCCCTGCGGCGCCTTGTCTGAGAGCGAGGCGCCGATCAGCACCCCGGGGACCGAGCCGACGAGGATGTTGCCGGCGAGGCCGAAGTCGATGTTGCCGCCGAACCAGTGGGCGATCGCGGCGGCGGTGAGGAGGATCGCGGCGTGGACGATGTCGGTGCCGACGACCTTCTTCGGCGAGAGCCGGTAGACGGCGATCAGGAGGATCGCGATCACCGTGCCGGAGCCGGCCGAGGTGATGCCGATGACGAAGCCGGTGGTGGCGCCGATCACGATCGCCGCCACCTTGTGGCGGGTCTCGACGTCGAAGCGGTCGCGCTCGTCGATCAGGTTGCGGAGGATCAGGGCGCGGGTCAGGGTGACGATCCCGACCATCAGCAGGGTGCCGCCGAGCATCGCGTAGACCAGCGAGTTGAGCCGGTCCTCGCTGATGTGCTGCTCGAGCAGGGAGACGAGGGCGACGCCGGCGACGGCGGAGGGGACGCTGCCGAAGGCCAGCCACTTGACCAGCTCCATGTTGACCGTGCCGAGCTTGAGGTGGCGCCAGCTGCCGAACATCTTGGTGATCGCCGAGTAGAAGATGTCGGTGCCGATCGCGGTCGTCGGCTGGGTGCCGAAGATCAGGATCAGCAGCGGCGTCATCAGCGATCCACCGCCCATGCCGGTCATGCCGACCAGCAGGCCGATGCCCAATCCGAAGAGGACGATTGCCGGGTCCATGGTTTTTCGCAGCGGGCGCGCGAAGATGCACGCCAATTCGACTTTTCTGACCTCCTGACTTTCTTGACTTCCTAAGTCAGGAGAGCAGAGTTCGCCAGGATACCAGCGATGGCTACCCGCGTCGAGAGGAACGACAACCCTGAAGGCCCCGGCGGCGCCGGTGCAGCGGGGGTCCGGGTCGCCGGGCTCGAGCACGCCTTCGGCGAGCTGCGCACGCTCGCCGGGCTCGACCTCGAGCTCGAGCCGGGCGGCGTCCTCGGCCTCGTCGGCCCCTCGGGCTGCGGCAAGTCGACGCTGCTGGAGCTGATCTGCGGCCTGCGCGAGCCCGATGCCGGCAGCGTCGCCGTCGGCGGCGTCGCCGCGGCCGCCGGGCGCCTCGCCCGCTGCGCCTACATGCCCCAGCGCGACCTCCTCCTCCCCTGGTACTCGGCGCTCGACAACGCGGCGCTGGCGCCGCGCAACCAGGGCGCCGGCAGGGCCGAGGCGCGGCGCCGGGCGGCGGCGCTGTTCGAGCGCTTCGGGCTCGGCGGCTTCGAGGCGGCGGCACCGGCCGAGCTCTCGGGCGGGATGCGCCAGCGGGTCGCCTTCCTGCGCACGCTGCTCGCCGGCAAGCCGGTGCTGGCGCTGGACGAGCCGTTCGCGGCGCTCGACGCGATCACCCGGGCCGAGATGCAGGAGTGGCTGGCGGAGGCGCTGCGGACCGAGCCGCGCACCGTCGTCCTCGTCAGCCACGACGTCGAGGAGGCGCTCTACCTCTGCGACCGCGTCGCCGTGCTCTCGGCGCGGCCGGCGCGGATCGTCGCCGAGCTGGCCGCGCCGGCGCCACGGGCGCACGACCGCGACGCCGCTGTCACCGCCGCCGCCTTCGTCGCCGCCCGCGAGCGCGCCCTGCGCGCGCTCCACGCCGGCTCCCGCCCCGATCCCGCGGTTCCTTAGTCCGCATATGACGGACAAAGGAACCACGGGATGCCGCCCGCCCCGTCCCACGGATCCCGTGGTTCGTTAGTCCTGCCATGACGGACAAAGGAACCACGGGATGGCGGAGGTGGGTGTACCCGGCGCTGCTGCTGGCGGGGCTGGTCGGGTTGTGGCAGGTCGCCGCCTCCAGTGGGGCGCTGGCCGACGTCCTCGGGATCGAATCGTTCCTCGTCCCCTCTCCCGCCGAAATCGCCTCCTCGCTCTGGGAGAACCGCGCGCTGCTGCTGGAAAACGCCTGGGTGACGCTGCGCGAGGTCGTCCTCGGCTTCCTCTGCGCGCTCGTCGTCGGCCTCGGCTTCGCCGTGCTGATGCACCTCTTCGAACCGGTGCGGCTCGCCGCCTACCCGCTGGCGATCGCCTCGCAGACGATCCCGATCGTCGCCATCGCCCCGGTCCTGCTCTTCTGGTTCGGGTTCGGGATCGGGCCGAAGCTGTTCATCGTCGCGCTGATCTGCTTCTTCCCGATCACCGTCAACGCCCTCGACGGGCTGCGGGCGACCGACCCCGGCGCGGTGACGATGATGCGGACGCTCGATGCCTCGCGCTGGCAGATCTTCCGCCGGGTCGAGGTGCCGGGAGCGCTGCCGCAGACCTTCACCGGGGCGAAGATCGCCGCCGCGGTCACCGCGATCGCCGCCGTCTTCGCCGAGTGGTCGGGGTCCGGCTCGGGCCTCGGCTTCCTGATCCTCAACGACAACGGCAACTTCCAGACCGCCCGCGTCTTCGCCTCGGTCTTCCTCCTCTCGGTGATCGCGCTGGGCCTCTTCGGCCTCGTCGCCCTGCTCGAGCGCCGCGTCGTCACCTGGCGCTAGGAGGAGCGAGCTCGCCGGCGCCCCTGTGGGGGCACCGCGCGGTGGGCGTAGGGCGCCGCATCGCCGCTTGCCGGTAGAACACCGGGGTAATGAAGACCTCCCGCCTCCCCGCCCTCGTCCTCGCCGCCGCCCTCCTCGCCGCCGCCCTCGTCCTCGCCGCCTGCGGCGAGAAGTCCGAGGACACGACCGGGGAGCGCCAGGCGATCTCGCTGACGCTCGACTTCTACCCCAATCCCGACCACGCCGGGATCTACATGGCGCAGGAGCTCGGCTACTTCGAAGAAGCCGGGCTCGACGTCTCGATCGAGACGCCGGCCGACCCGGCGGCACCGCTGAAACTGGTTGCCGCCGGCCGCTCGGACCTGGCGATCTCCTACGAGCCCGAGGTCCTGCTGGCGCACGAAAGGGAACTGCCGATCAAGGCCGTGGCGGCAATCGTCAACCGGCCGCTGACCTCGCTGATCTGGCTGCAGAAGTCGGGCATCAAGGGGGTCGCCGACCTCAAGGGCAAGACCGTCGCCTACGCCGGCATCGCCTACCAGGAAGCCTTCCTCAAGACGATCCTCGAACGGGCCAAGCTGAGCCTCGCCGACGTCAAGGCGGTCAACGTCGGCTTCGGCCTGCTGCCGGCGCTGGTCGGCGGCTCGGCCGAGGCGATGCTCGGCGGCTACAGCAACGTCGAGGGGGTCGACCTGCGCGAGCGCGGCAAGCAGCCGGTGATCACCCCGGTCGACGAGCTCGGCGTCCCGACCTACGACGAGCTCGTCCTCGTCGCCAACAGCAAGAAGCTGGAAGCCGATCCGGAAGCGGTGCGGCTGTTCATCGCCGCGCTGGCCCGCGGCACCGTCGCCGCCGCCGAACACCCCGAGCAGGCGACGCAGGCGATCCTCGCCGCCAACGACGCGCTGGAACCGAAGCTGACCAAGGCCGAGGTGGAAGCGACGCTGCCGCTGCTGCACCCGAGCGTGCCACCGGGCCAGCCGTTCGGCTTCATGAACCCCGACGAGTGGCAGACGTTCGCCGGCTGGATGCGCGACAACGAACAGATCGAGTCGCTGCCGAAGCCCGCCGAACTGCTGAGCAACGACTACCTGCCGGGCGAAATCCCCGAATAGCGGAGCTGGCCGGCGCCGATCAGGCGGCTGACCTCGCGCGCCGGCATCGCCGCGTGGAAGAGGTGCCCCTGGGCGTAGTCGCAGCCGAGCCGGCGCAGCTCGGCCAGCTGCACCTCGTTCTCGACCCCCTCGGCGATCACGTCGAGCGAGAGCGCCCGGGCCATGCCGATGATCGCCTCGACGATCGCCGTCCGCTCCTGTTCGATGCCGAGCGCGTCGACGAAGGAGCGGTCGATCTTCAGCGCGTGGAAGGGGAAGCGGTTGAGGTAGGCGAGCGAGGAGTAGCCGGTGCCGAAGTCGTCGAGGACGAGGCGGACGCCGATCTCGTTCAGCGCCTCCAGCGAGGCGATCGCGGTCGCCGACTCGTCGACGAGGACGCTCTCGGTGATCTCCAGCCGCAGGTGGACCGGGTCGAGCCCGGTGCGGGCGATGATCTCGGCGACGGTGACGGGCAGGTCGCGGTGGGCGACCTGGCGGGCGGAGAGGTTGACGGCGACGTCGAGCGGGCGTGAGTCGGGCCGCATCTCCTGCCAGCTCAGCGCCTGGCGGCAGGCCCGTTCCTGCACCCAGCGCCCGATCGGCTCGATCAGGCCGCTGTCCTCGGCGATCGAGACGAAGTCGGCGGGGTCGAGCATGCCGCGCTCGGGGTGCCGCCAGCGAACCAGCGCCTCGAGCCCGGTGACGTCGCCGGTGCGGAGGTTGACCACCGGCTGGTAGTGGAGGGCGAGCTCCTCGCGGTCGAGCGCGTCGCGCAGCTCGCGTTCGACCTCGAGCCGCATCACCGCGCCGGCTCGCATCTCGGCGTCGAAGAGGACGCAGCGGGCGCGGCCGCTCTCCTTCGCCCGGTACATCGCCGCGTCGGCGTCGCGGATCAGCAGTTCGGCGTTGGCCGCGCGCTGGTCGGCGGCGCTGGCGACGGCGACGCCGACGCTGGCGCTGACGAAGTGCTCGACGCCGTCCATCGAGAAGGGCTGGGCGAAGGCGGCGGAGACGCGGTCGGCGATCGCGATCGCCTCCTCCTCGTCGGCGAGGCGGTCGATCAAGATCCCGAACTCGTCGCCGCCGAAGCGGGCGACGACGTCGCCGGGCCGCAGGTGGGCGCGCAGCCGCGGCGCCACCGCCCGCAGCAGGGCGTCGCCGGCGTGGTGGCCGAGGCTGTCGTTGATCAGCTTGAAGTGGTCGAGGTCGAGGAAGAGGATCCCGACCGGGGAGCCGGAGGTGGCGGCGCGGCGCAGGGCGTCGCCGAGCGCGTCGACGAAGCTGAGCCGGTTGGGGAGGCCGGTGAGCGCGTCGTGGAGGACGCGGTGGCGCAGCGCCTGGTCGGCGGCGTGGCGCTCGAAGGCGTCGGCGAGGACGTTGGCGGCGGCCTGCAGGAAGGGGACGTCTTTGGGCGAGAAGCCGCCGGTGGTGGTGGCGTGGACGTCGAGCACGCCGAAGGGGTGGTCTTTGCCGTCGATCATCACCGCCAGGCTGCTGAGGGCGCCGAAGGTGCGCAGGATCGGCGGCATCGTGAAGCGCTCCTCCTCGTTCCAGTCGCGGACGATCGTCGCCGCGCCGGAGTCGAGGGCGGCGCCGGCGTGCGAGTCGCGGGCGGCGGAGACGCGGCGGCCGGCGCCGATCACCTGGTCCTCGAGGCCGGCCCGCAGGTTGAGGCGGCGGCCGTCGCGACCGACCTCCCAGATGCAGGCGCTGGCGACGCCGGCGATCTCGCCGATCAGCGAGACGGCGGCGACCATCAGCGACTCGGGGTCGCCGTTCTGCAGCGCCAGCTCGCCGAGCTTGGCCACCACCGCCTGCTGGGCCAGCGCCCGCTGCAGGTCGGACTCGGCGGTCTTGCGCTCGCTGATGTCGTAGAGGACGCCGTGCCAGACCGGGACGCCGTCGCCATCCGCCTCGAGCACCGCCTCGTCGATCATCCAGACGTAGCTGCCGTCGCGGGTCCGCAGCCGGTACTCGATCGGGCTGGTGTTGCGGTTGCCGAGGAAGTCCTTGCTTTCGATCTCGAAGGCGCGCAGGCGGTCGTCGGGGTGCAGGAGGGCGGCCCAGAGGCCGGGGTCGGCCTTGAACTCTTCCGCCGAGTAGCCGAGGATCTCCTCGACCTGGGGGCTGACGTAGCGCCAGCGGCCGTGCTCGCCGAGCTCGGCGGCGTAGACGATCACCGGCAGGCGCTCGACCAGGCGGCGGTAGTCCTGGCCGCCCGCGGCGATCTGGTCGAGGAATTCGTCGACCTCGTGGTCCGGCCAGTTTCGTTCCCCGCTATCGCGCATTGGCCTCACTATCGACGCTCGGCCGGCCGCGCTTGAACGACGCCTGGCCAGGCACGAATCTCTGCAGCGCCGGGAGAGCTCGGCTAAACCTGCGGCGGCGGCGGTCGATCACCCGGGACGCAGCCCCGATGAGCGTCCTCGATTCAACCCAGCTGCTCCTGCAAAGAGCGATCTCCGGCGCCACCCTGCGCGGCACGGTGCTGGCCAACAACCTGGCCAACGCCGACACGCCCGGGTTCCAGCCCAGCGACGTCGACTTCCACACGGCGCTGCGCGGGGCGATCGGCGGCGGTGCGGCGGCGATCTCGGCCACCGCGTTCGAGCCCGAACAGGGCCCGGCGCAGGCGCTGCGGGCCGACGGCAACGGCGTCGACCCCGAGGCGGAATCGGCGAAGCTGGCCGAGAACGGGCTCGAGCTGAACGCCCTGGTGGAGGTGGCCGGGGCCAGGGTGCAGATCATGCGAACCGCGATGGGGGCCTCCTGATGGGGATGTTCGACGCCATCGACATCGCCGCCAGCGGCCTCACCGCGGAGCGCCTGCGGATGGACGTCACTGCCGAGAACCTAGCCAACGCGCAGACCACCCGCACCCCCGAAGGCGGGCCGTACCGGCGCCAGGCCGTCGTCCTCGCCCAGGCCGGCGGCGACTTCGCCGGCCAGCTCGCCGGCGCGGTCGGCTCCGGCGCCGATCCGGCCGGGGTCGAAGCGGTCGGGATCGTCGCTGATGACTCGCCGCTGCGGCGCGTCTACGACCCGGGCCACCCCGATGCCGACGCGCAGGGCTACGTGACGATGCCGAACGTCAACCCGGTGACCGAGATGGTCGACCTGATCGACGCCTCGCGCGCCTACGAGGCCAACCTGACCGCGATGCAGACCGCCAAGACCGCGTTCACGAAGACGATCGAGCTGCTGCGATGACGCTGCCGGTGCAAGCCCTCACCCCCGCCCTCGGCGAATGGGCGCTGCCGCGCGCCGGCGGCGGCGAGTGGTCGGTCGGCGCGGTCGCCGACCCGGCCGCCGAGCAGGGCAAGGCGGCCGCCGCCGACCCCGCCG
>CAZHLT010000133.1:0-2421 GCA_964533285.1 uncultured Conexibacteraceae bacterium
GCCTAGAGTTCGGCGCAGACCGCGTAGGCGAGGAGAGTCCAGGTCCCGCTCTCCGCTTCGAGCTCGCGGGCCGATGCGCTCCAGCCGATGCGGGCGCCGGAGGCGTTGAATTCCGGCGCCGATTCCGTCGGGACGACTTTCGAGTTCGCCCCAGTGACGCGCACGCCGCCGCCGAGCACTTCCTTGCCGAGCGGGCAGAGGGCGATCGTCGTGTGGTTGCTGTCGGACTGGGGACCGCTGGTTTCGGTCACGTAGGTCGTGTTCTTGAGGATCTGGTGCCAGGTCGTGCTCGAGAGCTTCGCCGAGGTAACCGCTTCGTTGCGGAGCTTGCCGGTGCCGACGGCTTCCGCGGCGAGCTTGCCTTCGGTCACCGCTTTCTTCGCCAGGTTGCGGTTCCAGACCGCTTCGGTGGCGAGCTTCGGGTTGGTGACCGCGTACTTCTTCAGCTTCGAGTTGATCACCGATTCGGTGCCGAGGTCGGCGGAGTTGATCCCGAGGTTCTTGATTTTGCCCGAGGTCACGGCCTGGGTCTTGATCTTCGGGTTGCTGACCGCCTGGTTGGCGATGTTCACTTCTTTGACCTGGCCGGGACCCAGTTTCGTCGCCGCGTAGGCGGTGCCGGCGAGGGCGACGAACAGCGCCGTCAGGGAGAGGACGTTGGCGACCGTGAGTGCCGTCTGAGGATCTTCACTGTCTGGACTCGCTTTCGTTACCGGCGCAGGCCGGCGGTTTGCAGGGGAATTGCAAGGTCGTGTGGCGTCGGGAGTGCTCAGCTGAAGGGGCGACGCTGCGGTTCGGCCAACCTGTCCAGGACCGCTTCGAGGTCGGCCTCGACGAGCCCGCTGTCGTCGGCGGCGCGGATCTCGACCCGGGTGCCGAAGCCCTTCTCGGCCATCGTCACCTCGAGTCCCTCGACCGTGGCGATCAGCTCGGCCAGCTCGGGTTCGGACTTCATCAGCGTCCTCGAGACCTCGATCATTGCCGCCGCATTCGCCCGGGGAGCCCCGCCTCCTCCCCGTGAAACGCAGCGCCCGCGAAGCACGGGGGGAGAGTTCGGGGCGCTCGCGATATTGACCCCATCAGGGTGAGGTCAATATCGCGAGCGCGAAACCGTGACGTTTGGAGGCTGGTCGCCAGGCAGCATGGGATCGTGGCGCGCCGGCAGCTGCTCGCGCTGGGTTTCAGCCGCCAGGCGGTCCAACACCGCATCGCCTCCGGCCGCCTCCATCCCATCGCGCGTGGTGTCTACGCCGTCGGCTGGCCTTACCTGGACCAGCGGCGACGCTGGGCGACGGCAGTCCTGGCCGCCGCGACCGGCGCTGGTGCAGACGCCCTCCCCACCCAGCCCTACCTCGGCAGCGACGCGGTGCTCAGCCACTGCAGCGCTGCTGCGCTCTGGGGCATTGGGAACGAGCGGAGGGGAAGGATCGACCTGAGCGTGCGGCGCAGGCAGAGCACCAGCCGTGCCGGAATGCTCGTTCGCCGCCGGCCTTCACTGGCCGCCACCGAGATCCGCCTCGTCGACGACCTGCCCGTGACCAGCCCAGTCCAGACCCTGATCGACCTCGCCACCGAACTCGACCCGATTGCCGTCGAGCGCGCGGTCAACGACGCGGACAAGCGCGATCTGATCGACCCGGAGGCGCTTCGGCTCGCTTTGGGCGACCACGCCGGCGAGCCGGGCGTCCGCCCCCTGCGCCAGGTCCTCGACCGCCTCACGTTCCGCCTCTCCGACTCCGACCTGGAGATCTTCTTCCGCCCGATCGCCGCCTCCGCCGGCCTCCCCTCCCCGCTCTCCAAACACCGCGTCAACGGCTTCGAGGTCGACTTCTTCTGGCCCGATCTCGGCCTCGTCGTCGAGACCGACGGCCTCCGCTACCACCGCACCCCCTCCGCGCAGAAGCGCGACGCCCTCCGCGACCGCGCCCACGTCCTCGCCGGCATGACCCCGCTCCGCTTCACCCACTACGAGATCCGCTACGAACCCCGCCGCGTCCGCCGGGACCTCAGCCGTGCCGCCGCGATGCTCCAGAAGCGCTCGCGATATTGACCACACCTGAATGGGGTCAATATCGCGAGCGCTTCGAGCCCTGCTCTAGAAGAAGCTGCCGCCGCGGTACTCGCCGAAGATTTCGCGCATGGCGCCGCAGACCTCGCCGATCGAGGCGTCGGCGGCGAGCGCGGCGCGGATCGGGTGCAGGAGGTTGCCGTCGCCCTGGGCGACGTCCTTCAGGGCCTGCAGCTTGGCCTCGACGGCGACCTGGTCGCGGCCCTCCTTGAAGGTCTTGAGCCGGGCCAGCTGGCGCCGCTCGGACTCGGGGTCGACCTTGAGGATGTCGACGTCGTCGACCTGGTCGGTGACGAATTTGTTGACGCCGACGATGATGTCCTGGCCGCTCTTGTAGCGCTCGTGGTAGCTCA
>CAZHLT010000134.1:0-5803 GCA_964533285.1 uncultured Conexibacteraceae bacterium
CTGGTCGGCTGGCTCAGCCGCCGCGGCCTCAGCATCGCCGGCTCGCGCGTGCTCGAAGTCCAGGGCCGCAAGAGCGGCGAGTGGCGTCGCACGCCGGTCAACCCGCTGCGGATCGGCAGCGAGCGCTACCTGGTCGCGCCCCGCGGCACCACCCAGTGGGTCCGCAACATGCGCGTCAGCGGCGGCGGCCGCCTGGTCGGCCGCGGCGTCGAGGAGTTCCGTGCCGGCGAGGTTCCCGAGGACGAGCGCCCGCCGATCCTCCGCGCCTACCTGCGCAAGTGGAAGTGGGAGGTGGGCACCTTCTTCGGCGGCGTCGGCCCCGACTCCAGCGACGAGGAGCTGCGCCGCATCGCCCCCGACCACCCGGTCTTCCGCATCGAGCCGCGCTGACGCGCGTCGACTTGTAGGTCCTATAGACGTCTAACTCGACGCGCGTCGCTAAAAGCCGCCACTGGTCCCCGCCGCGCGGAGGGCGAGGAAGAAGATGACGCCGCAGCTGACCGCCATGATCCCCATCTCGCGGCGGACGATGGCGAGGGCGATCGACTGCTGCTCCTCGCCGGGGAGGGATTCGAAGTCGGTCTCGCCGAGCTCGCGTTGGGCGGCGCCGGCGCGGGCTCCCTCGGCGAGGAAGGAGACGACCAGGGGGAGGATTCCGTAGAGGTAGTGGAGGTCGTCGGGCGGTTCGTGGTTGGTCATCACGAGGAGGGCGCCGAGCAGGGCCTGGACGACGACGGACGCCTGGGCCGCGCGCAGCAGGTACCAGAACGGGACCGAGGGACGGTCGCGGAACCAGGCGACGCCGCCGACCAGAAACGCGATGAGGTTGAGGACGATCAGCAGGCAGCCGACGACGAGGTGGACCGCCGGCATTACACGGCTCTCTCAGGTCTGGTGCGGAGCGCGATCCAAATCCGCCCAAAGGGGTCGGGATTCGGCTTGCTGATGCGGTTCAGCACTATGTAGCAAGTTGTCACAATGTGGTTGTATAACAGCGCCTGACGGGCGCGGAGAGCGGCTTCGGTCCGCAGCGTCCGGGTAGGAAAACACCCCAGTGCTGAAGAGCTATCTCCCGATCCTCGTCTTCGCCTTCCTCGGCCTCACGGTCGGCGGCCTGTTCATGCTGGTCAACCACCTGGTCGGCCCGAAGAAGTCGGCCCGCTCGACCTCGGTCCGCCGTCGCCAGTTGGAGCCCTACGAGTCCGGGATCCCGGTCGAGCCGGCCAAGAACCTGCGCTTCGGCGTCAGCTTCTACCTGATCGCGATGCTCTTCATCCTCTTCGACATCGAGGTCGTCTTCCTCTACCCGCTGGGCGTCATCCTCAAGGACGCCGACAGCGTCTTCGTGCTCGGCGAGCTGGTCACCTTCGTCGTCCTGCTGCTGGTGGCCTTCGTCTACGTCTGGCGCAAGGGGGCGCTGGATTGGAGGTAGAGCGCCGCACCCTGCGCTCCAAGCAGCTGACCGCGCGTCAGATGCTGAGCGGCGACCTCGAGGGCGAGGAGCTGGAGCGCTACGTCGAAGAGCGGGTCGTCACGACCAAGCTCAAGGACCTGCAGAACTGGGCCCGCTCGAACTCGATCTTCCCGCTCACCTTCGGCCTCGCCTGCTGCGCGATCGAGGCGCCGATCGCGATCGTCACCGCCCGCTACGACCTCGCCCGCTTCGGCGCCGAGGCGCTGCGCGCCTCGCCCCGCCAGGCCGACCTGATCATCCTCTCGGGCCGGGTCTCGATCAAGATGGCGCCGGTCGTCCGCCGCCTCTACGACCAGATGCTGGAGCCGAAGTGGGCGATCTCGATGGGCGCCTGCTCCTCTTCGGGCGGGATGTTCGCCAACTACGCCGTCGTCCAGGGCGCCGACAAGTTCATGCCGATCGACCTCCACGTGCCCGGCTGCCCGCCGCGGCCGGAGGCGGTGATGTACGGCTTCACCAAGCTGCAGCGCAAGATCATGGGCAACCCCGACCAGGGCTGGCGCGCCCGCTACAACGCCGCCGGCACCGAGGAGTGGGCGCGCGGCGGCCCGGCCTCGCAGCCGAGCCCCGAGGCGGCCGCCGCCTACGAACAGGCACGGGAGCTGAGCCTTGCCTGACGCGCCCGGACTCGAGCTGATCCGGGGTGAAATCGAGCGCGACCACCCCGGCGCGGTGACCGCCACCTCCTTCGACCGCGAACAGGCGGCGCTGCTGGTCGACCCCGAGCAGGTGATCGCGGTCCTCACCTGGCTGCGTGACACGCCGGGGCAGCGCTACCGCTTCCTCTCCAGCCTGCACGCCGCCGACTACCTGCCGGCCGCGCCCCGCTTCGGCGTCCACTACGAGCTGCTGAACCGCGACCGGGTCGAGCGGATCCGGGTCAAAGCGATGCTCGCCGACCCCGGCGACGGCTCGCTGCCGCAGATCGACTCCTGCGTCGAGCTCTTCCCGACGGCGAACTTCCAGGAGCGCGAAGTCTTCGACTTCTTCGGGATCGAGTTCCGCGGCCACCCAGAGCTGACCCGGATCCTGCTGCCCGAGGACTACGTCGGCTGGCCGCAGCGGCGCGACTTCCCGGTCGGCGGCGAGCCCGTCACCTTCACCTACAACGAGCGCAACTATGGCTGAGCACGAGGTCAGCCAGGCGATCGCCTTCGAGGACCCGGCGGCGCTGACCACCGCCGACCTGACCGGGGAGCTGGACGCCGACCGCACGACCGAGCTGATGACGGTCAACATCGGGCCGCACCACCCGGCGACCCACGGCGTCCTGCGCCTCGTCGTCGACCTCGAAGGCGAGGTCGTGCGCGACCTGCGGCCGGTGATCGGGTACGTCCACACCGGGATCGAAAAGTCCTGCGAGGACAAGAGCTACTGGAAGGTCATCCCCTTCGTCGAGCGGATGGACTACGTCTCCTACTTCTTCCAGATGCAGGCCTACTGCGGCGCCGTCGAGAAGCTGGTCGGGCTCGAGATCCCGCCCCGGGCGAAGTACCTGCGCACCCTGTTCCTGGAGCTGAACCGGATCCATAGCCACCTGGTCTGGCTCGGCACCACGGCGCTCGACCTCGGCGCGATCTCGATGCTCTGGTACTGCTTCCGCGAGCGCGACAAGATCCTCGACCTGTTCGAGATGGCCGCCGGGCAGCGGATGCACACCCGCTACTTCCAGGTCGGCGGCGTGATCGAGGACATCCCCGTCGGCTTCGAGCAGAAGTGCCGCGCCTTCGCCGAGGAAATGCCGGTCCGCGTCGGCCAGTACGAAGCGCTGCTCGACCGCAACGAGGTCTTCCTGCAGCGGACCAAAGGCGTCGGCGTCGTCAGCCGCGAGCGGCTGCTCGATCTCGGCGTCAGCGGGCCGCTGCTGCGCGCCGCCGGCGACCCCTGGGACCTGCGCAAGGCGACCCCCTACCTCGTCTACGACGAGATGGACTTCAAGATCCCGGTCGGCACGGTCGGCGACAACTACGACCGGTACCGCGTCCGCGTCGCCGAGATGGTCGAGTCGAGCCGGATCGTCCTCCAGTGCCTCGACGCCCTCCCGGACGGCCCCTTCATCGCCGACGACCGCAAGTACGTGCTGCCGCCGCGCTCGGAGCTCTCGACCTCGATGGAGTCGCTGATCCACCACTTCAAGCTCGTCACCGAGGGGTTCCGGGTGCAGGCCGGCGAGGTCTACAACGCGATCGAGAGCCCGCGCGGGGAGCTCGGCTGCTTCGTCGTCGCCGACGGCTCCTCGAAGCCGGCTCGCGTCCACTTCCGCGACGCCTCCTTCGTCAACCTGCAGTCGTTCGCCGACATGGCGGCCGACAGCTACGTCGCCGACATGATCTGCAGCCTCGGCATGCTCGACCCGATCCTCGGCGGGGTGGACCGATGAGCGCGGAGCGAGCAAGCGTGCATATCTGGCTCTTCGCGCCGCGAGCGAAGCGCGAGGATTTGTCATGACGCCGGTCGACGGCCCCGGGATCCAGAACCCGAACCTGCCGGTCGACCGCGCGGTCACCGAGGGCCGGGTGCCGCCCCGCGCCGAGGAGCAGATCCCCGAGCTGCACGAAGTCGACTGCCCGGAGGAGCTGCGCGAGCTGATCGAGGCGCTGATGGCCCGCTACCCGGACCGCAAATCGGCCTCGATCCCGGCGCTCTGGGCGGTGCAGAAGCGCTACGGCTGGTGCACGCCGGAGGGGATCCGCCAGGCGGCGGCGGTGATGCGGGTCACCCCCGCCTACCTGGAGTCGGTCGCCAGCTTCTACGACCTGCTGCACACCGAGCCGGTCGGGACCCACCGGATCGAGGTCTGCACCAACATCAGCTGCTGGATGCGCGGCGGCGACCAGCTGCTCGACGCCTTCAAGGCGGCGGCCGCGGGCGACGACGAGGAGCTCTTCGTCACCGGCTTCGAGTGCCTCGGCGCCTGCGACATCGCGCCGATGGCCTCGATCGACCAGCGCTACTACGGGCCGCTGGAGGAGGGCGACGCGACGACCGCGATCGAGCAGCTGCGGGCCGGGGCGGAGGTGCTGCCGGAGAAGGCGCTGGCCAAGCGGCCGCTGGCGGCCGACCTGCCCGGCGGCGGCCCGGCGCGCGGCGGCGCCGGCCCGGAGGCCAACGGAGGCGGCGATGGCTGACCCGCGCGAGACCCGTGTCCTGCTCGACCAGGCCGAGGACCCGGCGCTGGCGACGCTCGAGGGCTACAAGCGGCTGGTCGGCGGCTACGCGACGCTGGAGCAGGCCTACCGCTCGATGGAGCAGGACGAGATCCTCAAGGAGCTCGAAGACTCGGGCCTGCGCGGCCGCGGCGGCGCCGGCTTCTCGATGGGCAAAAAGGCCTCGTTCCTGCCCCGCGGCGAGATGCAGAAGTACCTCTGCTGCAACGCCGACGAGTCCGAGCCGGGCGCCTTCAAGGACCGCGAGCTGATGCAGCGCAACCCGCACCAGCTGATCGAGGGGATCGCGATCGCCGCCCTCGCCGCCGACGCCGGCCACGCCTTCATCTTCATCCGCGGCGAGTACGACGCCCAGGCCGACGTCCTCGACCGCGCCGTCGCCGAAGCCTACGCGGCGGGCTTCCTGGGCAAGGACATCCTCGGCAGCCGCCGCGACCTCGAGCTGGTCGTCCACCGCGGCGCCGGCGCCTACATCTGCGGCGAGGAGACGGCGCTGCTCGACGCGCTCGAGGGCAAGCGCGGCAACCCGCGGCTGAAGCCGCCGTTCCCGGCCGTCCAGGGCCTCTACGGCGGGCCGACGCTGATCAACAACGTCGAGACGCTCTCCAACGTGCCGCGGATCGTCGCCAACGGCGCCGAGTGGTTCCGCCAGTACGGCACCGAGCAGTCGCCGGGGACCAAGGTGGTCTCGATCTCCGGTGGCGTCCGCCGCCCCGGCAACTACGAGATCTCGCTGGGGATGCCGCTGCGCGAGCTGATCTACGGCCTCGCCGGCGGCCCCGAGCCCGGCCACGAGGTCAAGGCCTTCTACCCGGGCGGCTCCTCCTCGCCGGTCCTCACCCCGGCCGAGCTCGACCTCCCCTACAGCTTCGAGGCGATGGCCGAGGCCGGCTCGATGCTCGGCTCGGGCTCGATCATCGTCGCCGACGACCGCGTCTCGATCCCGCACATGGCGCTGCGCACGGCGCGCTTCTACCACCACGAGTCCTGCGGCAAGTGCACCCCCTGCCGCGAGGGCACCAACTGGACGGTGAAGATGCTGGAGCGGGTCGTCCGCGGCGAGGCGACGCCGATGGACCTCGACATCATCAGCTCGGTCCAGCAGAACATCATCGGCCACTGCCTCTGCGTGCTCGGCGACTCGATGGCGATGCCGGTCTCG
>CAZHLT010000135.1:0-2350 GCA_964533285.1 uncultured Conexibacteraceae bacterium
AGTGCACGGCTTGCCACCCCGTGGTTCGTTTGTCCGCGATGCCCGGACAAAGGAACCGCGAGTCGGGGGAAGGGGGTCGCTATGTTCACCTGGTGCCCGAGTTCGAGCTGAATCCCGCCTACACGCCGACCGCCGACCAGCCGAAGGCGATCGCCGGCTTGGCCGAGGGCTTGCGCGGCGGCGAGCGCTTCCAGACGCTGCTCGGCGCCACCGGCACCGGCAAGACCTTGACGATGGCGGCGACGATCGCCGAGGTGCAGCGGCCGGCGCTGGTGATCGCCCACAACAAGACCCTGGCGGCGCAGCTCTGCAACGAGTTCCGCGAGTTCTTCCCCGACAACTCGGTCGAGTACTTCGTCTCCTACTACGACTACTACCAGCCGGAGGCCTACGTCCCGGCCCAGGACCTCTACATCGAGAAGGACAGCTCGATCAACGACGAGATCGACCGCCTCCGCCACGCGGCGACGGCGGCCCTGTTCGCCCGCCGCGACGTGATCATCGTCGCCTCGGTCTCCTGCATCTACGGGATCGGCTCGCCCCAGGTCTACAACGAAAAAATGCAGCTCTTCCAGGTCGGCAAGACGATCGACCGCGACGAGGTACTGCGCAAGCTGGTGAAAATGCAATACCAGCGCAACGACACCGCGCTCGGCCGCGGCTCCTTCCGCGTCCGCGGCGAGGTGCTGGAGATCATGCCCTCCTACGCCGAGTCGGCCTACCGGATCGCGCTGTTCGGCGACGAGATCGAGCAGATCCAGCACTTCGATCCGCTGACCGGCGAAATCCTCGACGAGATCGACCACGTCTCGGTCTGGCCGGCCTCCCACTACGTGACCCGCGACGAGACGTTGGAGCGGGCGGTCGAGGAGATCCGCGCCGAACTCGAATCGCGCACCGCCGAGCTGGAGTCCGAGGGCAAGCAGCTGGAGGCGCACCGGCTGCGCCAGCGCACCGCCTACGACATCGAGATGCTGAAGGAGCTCGGCTTCACCTCGGGGATCGAGAACTACTCGCGGATCCTCGACGGCCGCGAGCCCGGGACGCCGCCGCACACGCTGATCGACTACTTCCCCGAGGACTTCGTCTGCTTCGTCGACGAGTCCCACCAGACGATCCCGCAGATCGGCGGCATGTACGAGGGGGACCGCTCGCGCAAGCAGACGCTGGTCGACTACGGCTTCCGCCTGCCCTCGGCGATCGACAACCGGCCGCTGAAGTTCGACGAGTTCCTCGAACGCGTCCAGCAGCTGGTGATGGTCTCGGCGACCCCGGGGCTGTTCGAGAAAGCCGAGTCGACCCGGAACGTCGAGCAGATCGTGCGCCCGACCGGGATCGTCGACCCCGAGATCGAGGTGCGCGAGACGCGCAACCAGATCGACGACCTGATGAACGAGGCGCGCCGCGTCGCCGAGGCCGGCGAGCGGGTGCTGGTCACGACCCTGACCAAGAAGATGGCCGAGGACCTGACCGCCTACCTGCTCGAGTACGGGGTCAAGGTCCGTTACCTGCACTCCGAGATCGACACTCTGGAACGGATCCAGATCGTCCGCGACCTGCGGCTCGGCGAGTACGACGTGCTGGTCGGCGTCAACCTCCTGCGCGAGGGGCTCGACCTGCCCGAGGTCTCGCTGGTCGCGATCCTCGACGCCGATAAGGAGGGCTTCCTGCGCGGCGAGACCAGCCTCGTGCAGACGATCGGCCGCGCCGCCCGTAACGTCAACGGCCGGGTGCTGATGTACGCCGACAAGGAGACCGACGCGATGCGGGCGGCGATCCGCGAGACCGACCGCCGCCGCGCGATCCAGCTCGCCTACAACGAGGAGCACGGGATCACGCCCTCGACGGTCCGCAAAGGGATCTCCGAGATGGCCGAGTTCCTGGCGATGGAGGACCGGGCGCCGGCCAAGCGGCGGCGGCGCCGCGGCGAGGAGTTCGCCGACCCGAAGGAGCTGGAGAAGACGATCGTCGCCCTCGAGGAGGAGATGCTGGCTGCCGCCGACGACCTTCGCTTCGAGGAGGCGGCCCGGATCCGCGACGAGCTCCGCGAGCTCCGCCGCGACCTCGACGGCATGACCGCCGCCGGCGCCTAACCGCCCGCCACCTCATGACCTTTGTAACCCACAGGGTTACAAAGGTCATGAGGTGGGACCCCAGGGGCACCCGGGCCCGCGCCGCAGCCGGCGCGCGGCTGAGTAGGCCGCCGTCCATCCGCAGTGCAGACGCCCGGCTCCCTCGCGAGGGGCCGGCGTCTGCGAGCGGATCCGGTTGCGCGACGGCTCGACCCGGGTGGTGGAGGGGCGCGAGCCCGGCTCCTGCGGCGCGCCGCTGGCCGAACAGCGCGCCGTCG
>CAZHLT010000136.1:0-7634 GCA_964533285.1 uncultured Conexibacteraceae bacterium
GAGCCGAGGGCACAGCCGGCGACCCGCGCCCGCTGCCGCGCCGTCGCCAGCCGCATGCCGCCGAGGTCGGGGACGACGCAGCGCTGCGGCGCCGGCGTCGCCGGCCTCGGCGCCAGCGGAAGAACCGGCGCCAGCGGCCCCGGCTCGGGCTGGGGTTCCGGTTCGGGTTCGGGTTCGGGCTCGACCGGCGTGGCCGGCCTGATCGCGACGATCGTCGCCTCCGGCCCGACCGCGACGTCGAAAGCCGTGCCCGGCCCGCTGCCGCTGGCAAGCGGCGCCGCGCCTTCGGTCGGCCGGTGGACGGCGTAGGAGTCGAAGCCGCCGGGCAGCGTCACGGTCACCGCTTCGCGGCTCCAGGGGAGCTCGGCCTTGGCGTCGGGGTCCCAGACGCTCTGCAGCCGCCACAGCACCAGGTAGAAGGTGCCGTCGCGCTTCTCGAGCAGCAGCCGGTGCAGGGTGGCGCCGCCTTCGCTCAGCGTGAAGTCCAGCGTGCCGGGCGCGAAGGCCGGCCCCGGGTCGGCGAGGAGCGCGATCGTCTCGCGCAGCGCCGTGAACGCCGGCTTCGGCGAGAGGTCGTTGCGCAGCAGGCCGAAGTCGGCCTCGCGGTCTCCGTGGCCGGGGTCGGGACGCTCGTCGACCAGCTCGTACTCGAAGGTGCGGGCGAGGTGGCGGATGAAGTACTCGAAGAAGAGGCGCGGCGTGTAGATCGCCGCCGCCGCCTCGGAGATCGGCTTGTTTTCGCCCGGCCCGGACGGCGTCCAGCCGACCGCGTTGGTGTAGCCGGTCTCGGTCGCGACGATCGGCTTCGTCCCCGAGTTCAGTTCCCCCCGTTCGACGTTCAGCCCCATCCGGTACTCGGGCCCGTTGCCTTCCGGGTAGGAGTGGAGGTTGCCGTAGTCGAGCCACTGCGAGACGTCGCCGAGCTCGTCCTGGTCGCCGTGGACGATCGAGGGGCCGAGCACCGGCAGGCCGCTCAGCCCCGGGTCGTCCTGCACCGCTTCGTAGAGCGCCCGCTGGTAGTCCCTGAGCTTCGCTTCCCAGCCCAGGCCGCCGCGGGTGCTGTACTCGTTCGGCCCCTCCACCGCCTCGACCGCGCCGGCCAGCGGACCCTTGACCGCGGCCAGCATCTGGCCCAGCACGCCGGCGCCGCGGTCGGGGTCGCCGACGATCAGGGTCGAGCGGATCCCCGCCGCGGCGAGGTCGTCGATCACGCCGTAGGCGGTGCTGTCGCCGAGCGGCAGGTCGGAGCGGACGTGGCGGACGCCGAGTTCCAGCAGCCGCTGTTCGAGCGCCGCCGGGTGGTCGACGTAGGGCGTGCCGGTGAACCCGTAGTGGACCGCGACCCCGATCGAGTCGACGAAGGAGTCGGCGCTGCGCGCCGTCGCCGCCCCCGCCGCCGGGCAGAGCCAGGCGAGGACACCCGTCATCGCCACCAACGAGGCCGCGAGCCAGCCCGCATGTGCGCGGCCGGTCATCCACCCAGCATAGAGCCCTCGGATTGTCGAGTTTGTCGCCTCCTGCCCGACAAACTCGACACGATCAGCCGCGGTCGACGAGGCCGCCGGTCGGGTCGAGCCGGGCGAGGGCGGCGACCGGCCGCGACGGTCGCCGGCCGGCGTCCTCGGCGTCCTCCTTGCGCTCGATCGCGCCGCGCACCAGGCGGCCGCCGAGGTAGCGCAGCGGCTCGGGCGGGAACTTGGCCGCCGGCGGCCGCCGCATCGCCCGCGGGAAGTCCTCCGCCTCGCCGCCGTCGAGCAGCGCGGCCAGGGCCTTGCCGGCGAGGTAGGAGGGGCCGACGCCGTTGCCGGAGAAGCCGGCGCCGACGAAGACCCGCTCCCGCCCGGGGAGGGCGCCGACGAAGGGCAGGCCAGTGACCGAGTAGTCGATCGGCCCGCACCAGCTGGCCCGCAGCGGCACCGCCCCGAGCCGCGGGTAGAGGCGGCGCAGGTGCGCCTCGGCCTGGCGGCGCCGACCGGAGGAACCGTGCAGCCAGGCGGGGACGCCGCCGGCGAAAGAGATCGCGCCGCCGCCCTTGCCGAAGATCACGGTGCCGTCCTCACGGCGCTGGTAGTAGTTGACCATCCGCCGCGAGTCGGAGATCGCCAGGCCCGCCTCCCAGCCGATCCCGTCGAGCAGCTCGGGCGCCGGCTCGGTCGCGACGACGTCGCTGCTGACGACGATCAGCGCCCGCCGCAGCGCGGGATTCGCCGCCGCCCAGGCGTTGGTCGCGAGCACGACCCGCTCGCAGGCGATCGTCCCCCGCGTCGTCTCCAGCCGCACTGGGCCGTCGCCGTCGAGCGAGCGCAGCGCCGTCCCCTCGTGGATCTCGACCCCGCTCTCGCGGGCGACCCGGGCGAGGCCGCGCACCAGCCGCGCCGGGTGGACGGTCGCGCAGCAGGCCTCGAAGACGCCGGCGAGGTGCGCCTCGGAGCCCGAGCGCCGCCGCACCTCGTCGCGGTCGAGCAACTCGAACGGCGCCGCGCCGGCCGCAGCGAGAGCCGCCAGCGTCTGCTCCCAGGCGCCGAGCTGGGCCTCGTTGGTCGCCGCCCAGAGCCAGCCCCGGCGGGCGAACTCGGCCTCGATCCCGTGCTCCTCGCAGAAGCTGCCGATCGCCCCGATCGCCGCCTCGGCGGCGCGGCAGTAGCGCAGCGCTTCCTCGGCGCCGGCCAGCTTGCGCAGCGAGCCGAACTTCGACCACGAGCTCATCACGAAGCCGCCGTTGCGGCCGCTGGCGCCACCGCCGCAGACATCGGCCTCGATCAGGACGACCTCCGCCGCGGGCCGCCGCCGCTTCAGGTGCAGCGCCGTCCACAGCCCGGTGTAGCCGCCGCCGACGACGCCGACCTCGGCCCGCGCCGGCAGCGGCGCCGGCGCCGGCGGCTCCTCGCCGGCCAGCGCCTGCTCGAGCCAGAGGCTGCGGCTGGCGTCGCGCCGGTCGGCGCCGGCGACCCTCACGACGACGCTCCGCCCGGCCGCGCCCAGCCGGCGCTCACCTCTCCTCCACCCGCAGCCGCAGCCGCGAGGGCCGCGCCGCGCCGTGGAAGACCGTGTTGGCGGCGACCCGCGGGTCGTCCTGCTTGGCGATCGGCCCGAACCGGTTCATGTTGCGGGCGAACCAGGGGAAGTCGGCGCTGGCGAGGACGAGGCGGACGCGGTGGCCGGCCCTGATCGTGTGGAAGGCCGGGACCAGCTCGATCGAGTAGCGCTTCGCCTCGCCCGGGGTGAGCGGCGCCGGGTTGCCGGCGTCATCGCCGTAGGAGGCACGCAGGCAGCCCCAGGTGACGCAGAGCGAGCGGCCGTCGGGGGCGACGTCGCCGACCTTGGCGTGCCACTCGGTGTCCTCGCCGTCGGTCGCCGCCCACAGCTCCAGCTCGCTCCAGCCGTGGACCGTGAGGTCGCGCTCGAGCGGAGCGCTGGTCCAGGTGACGACGCCCTCCTGGGATTCGAGCTCGCCGAGGTCGATCGGCGGCCGCGGGTCCATCGTGTTGAACTCGAAGCGCAGTCCCGGCGCCCGCATCGGGTCGTAGCGGTAGCCGGTCTCGCCGTCCTCACCGGCCTCCTCCGCGAGCTGGCCGTCGGCGCCGAGGAAGAGGTCCTCCTCGCGGGTCGCGCCCTGCCACTGCTGCCGCGCCCGCCACCCCAGCGCGCCGGTGTCGTAGACCCGCACCGGGGCCTCCCGCTCGAACCCGTTCTCCACCCCCTTGAGGAAGCGGTCGAAGAAGGCGAGGTGGATCGCGGTCATGTCGATCGCCGCCGCCGGCGCCTCGTGGTCGAGGTAGCCGTTGACCGGGAAGCGGGCGGCGCCGTGGTCCCAGGGGCCGACCAGCAGCCACTGGCGGTCGCGGGCCGGCGAGGTCGACATCATCTCCTCGTAGTGGTGGTAGAGCCCGGTCGGCGCCTGCCGGTCATACCAGCCGCCGACGTGCAGGGTCGGGATGTCGTAGTCGTATTCCCCGTCCCAGCGGCGGCTGCGCCAGAGCTCGTCGAGCGTGTCGTGGTCGAGCGCCTCCTGCCAGCCGGGCCCGTGGGTGGCAAGCACCTCGCCCGCCTTCTCGACTGGCAGCACCTGCACCAGCGAGTCGATGTCGAGCCCGCTGCCGAGGATCCGGCGCCGGGTCAGCATGTACCACCACTCGTAGTAGAGCCAGAAGCAGCCGTAGTTGTAGGGGCATTCCTGCTGCCAGCGGCCCTCGGGTGCGGTCGAGATCGCCGCCCGCAGCGCCGGGTGCCGCGCCGCCATCGTCTTCCAGACCATGCCGCCGAGGTAGCTGATGCCGGCGATCCCGACGTCGCCGTTGCACCACTCCTGCGCCACCACCCACTCGATCACGTCGTAGGCGTCCTCGACCTCGTATTCGTGGGCGTGCCAGATCCCCTCCGATTTGCCGCGGCCGCGGACGTCGTAGGTGACCCGGGCGTAGCCGGCCTCCTGGTAGGGCGCGGTCGGTTCGTCGACCTGCGACTTGTCGTACGGGGTGCCGACGATGACCGCCGGCGCCGGGCGGTGCTCGGCGTCCGGCAGGTAGACGTCGGCGGCCAGCTCGGTCCCGTCCCGCACCTCGATCCCGGTCTCGAACCGGTGCGCCTTGGCGGTGTCGACCGCCCGCGCCGCCGCCGCCTCCTCACCGGGCGGGGTCGGCGGCAGCGGGAAGCCGAACGGGAGCGCGTCGCTCGAGCTCATTCGCCGAAGGCGACTTCGTCGTAGCGGACGTAGCCGGTGCCGGGCACCTCGAACCCGGTCAGCTCGGAGTCGATCGCGTAGACGTTGGGCAGGTCGCTCATCGGCAGGACGTACTGTTCCGCGGCGATCAGTTCCTGGATTTCGTAGTAGAGCTGCTGCCGTTTTTCGGGATCGGTCTCCTGCGCCGCGGCGACCACGAGCTCGTTGACCTTGGTCGTGTCGCTGAAGGTGAAGAGGCCGCTGGTGGCCGGGTAGAAGGCCGCGAATTCGACCGGGTCGTACATCAGCGTGATCACTTTGATCGTCGCCGCGTCGTATTCGCCGGTGAAGACGAGTTCTTCGTAGGCGCCGCCCTCGAGCGGCCGCAGGCTGACTTCGAAGCCGGCTTCCTCGAGGTTCTGCTGGATGATCTGCGAGGCGTTGGCGAAGATCGTTTCGCCGGCGTTGTAGGTCAACTCGATGCTCGGCTTCTCAGCGGTCGCCTTGACCGCTTCGGCCAATAGCTGCTTGGCCTTGGCGATGTCCTGGGTCGGCGGCGGGATGTCCTTCGCGTAGCGGACGAACCCCGGGAACCAGGACCCCGCCGGGGTCGCCTGACCGGAGGTCGAGGCGTTGGTGATGTCTTCGCGGTTGATCGCCAGGTTGACGGCTTCGCGCGCCCGCTTGTCTTTGAACAGGGGCAGTTTGTCGTTGAGCAGGAGCGAGGTCGTCAGCGTTTCGTCGTGCCGCGAGATCGTCAGGCCGGGGGTCGATTCGACCGACTGGACCTGGCTCCACGGCGGTTCCCAGGCGACGTTCAGCTCGTTGCCCTCGAGCTGGGAGACGCGGGCGGTGTCTTCGGCGACCGGGACGAAGACGAGTTCGTCGAGGTAGGGCCGGTCGGGGCGCCAGTAGTGCGGGTTCGGTTTGAAGCTGATCGACTTGCCGGCGTTCCAGGCCGCCAGCTCGAAGGGGCCGGTGCCGATCGGGTGCTTGGCGAACTCCTCCTCGGAGACGCCGCCGAAGTCCTTGGGGATGATCCCGGAGGCGAACAGGGTCAGCGTGTCGGGCAGGGCCGGGGCCGGGGTCTTGGTCTTGATCACGACGGTCTGCGGGTCGGGGGCGGCGATCGAGCTGATCTCTTCGTAGAGGTTGCCCCAGATTTCGCTTTCCTGGACCGTTTCGAGGCTGAAGACGACGTCGGCGGCGGTCATCGGCTTGCCGTCGGAGAACTTCACCCCCTTGCGCAGGTGCAGGGTCCATTCGCGCAGGTCGGGCGAGCTCTCGTACTTCGTCACCAGCCACGGTTCGGCTTCTTCGTTCTTGCCGGGGACGAAGAGCGTGTCGACCATCTGGTAGACGATGAAGATTTCCTGGGCGATCCCCTGCGAGGGCTCCAGGGTGTGGATTTCGGCGCCGAGCGCGACGCGCAGCGTGCCCCCCTGTTTCGGCTTGGCGTCGCTGCCGGTCGAGCCGCCGCCCGATCCGCCACCGCAGCCCGCCGCCACCAGCGCCACCACCGCGAGCGTCGCGAGAAGCATGCCGCGAAGCAGATACCCGAACCCAGACTTCATCTCTTCCTCCATCGCTAGGAACCCGCGGCAACCGCGAGCGCGGCACCGACCCAAATAGCCAGATTGTCAGAGAATCCAATCAACAGGGGATCTGTGTGTCAAGCAGTCGCTGGCTATATTCCCCCCGATGGCGGGGTCGCCACAGAATCACGTCGTCGAACCGGTCTCGACGGTCGATGCCGTCGCGCGCGTTCTGCGCGCCCAGATCCTCGACGGGACCCTGCCCGCCGGCACCCAGCTGCGCGAAGCCGAGCTCTCGAAGAGCTTCGGGGTCAGCCGGCAGACCGTGCGCTCGGCGCTGCAGGCGCTGGTCCACGAGGGCATGGCCCGCCACGCGGCCAACCGCGGCACCTTCGTCCCCGAGTTCACCGCCGAGGAAATCGTCGAGATGTTCCGCCTGCGCGAAATCCTCGAAGTCGAGGCGGTCCGCCACATCGTCGAGAGCGGCGACCTCGACCAGCCCCGTGCCGCGCTCGCGGCGCTGAAGGAGCTGCCGGCCGACGCCGAGTGGGGCGCGGTCCGCGACGGCGATCTGGCGATCCACCGGGCCCTGATCGCCACCCTCGGGAACGAGCGCATCGCCCGCACCTTCGAGACGCTGATCGCGGAGCTGCGGCTCAGCCTGCCCCATCTGCGCCGCGAGTTCGAGCACCGCAGCTGGGTCGTGCGCCAGCACGAAGACCTGCTGGCGGCGCTGGAAACGGGCGACGAGGAGCGGGCCAAGCAGTGGATCCGCAACCACAACGGCGAATCGATCGCCGACATCACCGAGAGCCTGGCGGCCCGGTAGCTACGAAGCCCCCGCCACCTCCATCTCCAGCTCCGGCAGGTCGGTCGCCGCGGCCAGCAGGCGCTTGGTGAACTCCTGGCGGGGGGCGTGCAGGACCTCGGCCACCTCGCCCTCCTCGATGATCTCGCCGTCTGACATCACCGAACGGCGGCGCCGTGTTCTCCGCCGGCGCGATCAGCTGGCGGGGAAGCCTCTCCCACAACGGCTACGACAACGGCGTCTCGCGGATCACCGAGAACGTCCTCCGCGCCTTCCTGACGACCGAGGAGTGGCCCTCGTCCTGAGCGGGCGCGGCGGCGACTCGGAGGGATCGAGCCCATCCGCCGTCGCGGAAGATCCACCGGGTGGGAGGCCGGGCGATCTTCCACGATGCCCAGCGCCACCCGCGCGTCGGCGCCCCCTGTCGACTTCCTCTCGCTATGCGAGAGCAAGTCGACAGGGGGCGCTTTGAGCTCCCGCAGCCGCGGAGCCCTAGCTGTCCTGCCCACACACGTTGTGAACGCGGCTGATCGGCGGCCGTCCCCCGATGGAGCTGTGGGGCCTGGTCTCGTTGTAGTGCTCGAGCCAGTGTGGCAGCGCCCGGTTGCGATGGCGGTGTGAGCGGTAGGCG
>CAZHLT010000137.1:0-4303 GCA_964533285.1 uncultured Conexibacteraceae bacterium
CGCCGGCGGGCTGCTGCTCGCCCTCGGCCTCTGCGGCCGCGCACCGCCGCGCGCGGCGTAGTCGCCCGATCCGACTGAAGAACTCGGGCGCGCGGCGATGCCGCGTGCCCCGACGAGGGGAGAGCACCTCCTGATGAGACATGCAAAGAAGCTTGTGCTGCCGCTGTTCGTGGCGGCTGCCGCGCTGGCCCTTGCCGCCTGTGGCGGCGGTGACAGCGGCGGCGATACCGTCAGCGGCGCCTTCGCGCCGGTTGCGGCCGCCCCGGCGGCCTACTCGGAGCTCGCCGGCGAAGCCGAGCTGACGCGCGCCGACGGCGGCACCGACGTCACGATCCAGCTGACCGGGCTGGAGCCCGAGACCGAGTACATGGCCCACCTGCACAGCGAAGGCTGCGCCGGCTCGGACCCGGGCGGCCCGCACTTCCGGTTCGAAGAGGGCGGCTCCGACGAGCCGCCGAACGAGATCCACCTCGAATTCGAGTCGAACGCCGCCGGCGAAGGCGAAGCCACCGCCAAGAGCGACAGGGAAGTGCCGGAAGGCGAAGCGGGCTCGGTCGTCGTCCACCTCGGCGCCCACTCGCGGATGAGCTCGCTGTTCGTCCACGAAGAGGGTGAGCAGGAGGGCGACGACGACGCCGGCCATGAACGCGACCGGGGCACGGACGACGAAGGCGGCGAAAGCCCCACGCACTCGGACAAGGTCGCCTGCGCCCCGCTCGAAGGCGACGCGGCCACCGCCGGCGGCGCGGAAGAGGAAGCCGGCACCGATGCCGGCGCCGCGGTGCCGACGCTCAGGTTCGAAAACGGCGAAGCGGTCGGCGGCGTGCAGAAGATCGAAGTCAGCCACGGCGAAGACGTCCGCTTCAAGGTCCACTCCGACGTCGCCGAAGAGGTCCACGTCCACGGCTACGACCTGATGAAGGACGTCCCCGCCGGGGGCACCGTCGAATTCGACTTCCCGGCTGAGATCGAAGGCATCTTCGAGGCCGAGATGGAGGGCGTCGCGGTCCAGATCCTGGAACTGCAGGTCAATCCGTGAGCTGGCTGCCGTTCGCGCACGCGCTGGTCGCCAGGCAGGACCTGCCGGTCCCGGCCTGGCTCTTCGCGTGGGGGGCGTCGATCGTCCTGATCGTCTCCTTCCTGGCGCTGGCGGCAGCCTGGCGCAGGCCCCGCTTCGAGCAGCTGCACTGGCGGCCGTTCGGGGCGGGGCTCTCGCGTGCCCTCGTCTCGCTGCCGACGCAGGCCGTCTGCGGCGGCGTCGGCGTCTTCCTCCTCGGTGTCGCCATCTACTCTGGCCTGCGCGGGACCGAGGCGCCGGACCGCAACTTCGCCCTCACCTTCCTCTTCGTCACCTGCTGGCTCGGCTTCCCCTTCTTCTCGGCGCTGCTCGGCGACGTCTTCCGCCCCTTCAACCCCTGGCGGGCGGTCGGCCGTCTCGCCGGCGCCGGCTTCGGCGCGATCGCCGGTCAGCGCCCCGCCCACATCGCCTACCCCGAGGCGATCGGCCGCTGGCCGGCCGCGATCGGCCTCATCGCGGTCGTCTGGCTCGAGGTCGTCTACGGCGCCAGCGGCGGCGTCGCCGTCGGCCTCTCGCCGCACGCCGCCGCCGTCGCCGCCTCCGTCTACAGCGTCTACACGCTGGCGATGATGGCCCTCTTCGGGGTCGAGAAGTGGTGCGAACGGGGCGAGATCTTCTCCGTCTACTTCGGGATGTTCTCCCAGCTCGGCTGCTTCGCCGTCGCCGACGGTCGCCTCGGCCGCCGCCGGCCGCTCGCCGCCGCGACCCGCTGGGCGACGCTGCCCGGCTCGGCCGCCGTCGTCATCGCCTCGATCGCCACCACCAGCTTCGACGGTGCCCAGGAGGGCGCCTTCAAAGCGGCGATCGAATGGCTCTTCGAACGCCTCGCCGACACCGGCATGGACCTGACCACGGCGCTGCGCCTCACCGACACGATCTTCATGGCGGCCTGCTTCGCCGGCGTCGGCCTGGTCTACCTGCTCGGCGTCCGCGGCATGCGCACGGTGGCCCGCGCCCCCTCGTTCGCGAAGCTGCGCGCCGGCTTCGCCCACACCCTGATCCCGATCGCCCTCGCCTACCTCGTCGCCCACTACTTCAGCCTCTTCGTCTTCCAGGAGCAGGCCCAGTTCACCTACCTGCTCTCCGACCCGCTCGGGACCGCCACCACCGACCTCTTCGGCACCGCCTCCGGCAGCGTCGACTACACGATCGTCAGCGCCACCGCCGTCTGGTACGTCCAGGTCGGCGCCCTCGTCGTCGGTCACGTCCTCGGCCTCACCCTCGCCCACGACCGCGCCCTCGTCTACTGGCGCGACTACCGCGACGCCTCGCGCTCGCAGTACTGGATGCTGGCGGTGATGGTCGCCTTCACCTGCTTCGGGCTCTACCTGCTCTCGGCCGGCAACGGCTGAGCGGGAGGGAGGGGCCTATCCTCGCTTCGATGCTCCCCCTGGCCCACCTCGGCCACTGGCTCTGGGTCTTCTACGTGATCCCGGTGCTGATCGTCGTCGCCGGCATCCTCCTCAGCGGCCGCAACGCCAAGCGCCGGGGCGGCCGCGACCGCGAGTGAGCTGGAGGCCCGTGCGAGCTAGAGGATCTCGCCGAGGCGGCGCTCCAGCGCCGCCGAGATCTCGTCCCGCACCGGCCCCTCGGCCAGCCGCTCGACCAGCGTCTCGAGGAAGCCTTCGATGATCAGCGACTTCGCCGGCCCCTCGTCGAGCCCGCGCGAGGTCAGGTAGAAGAGCTGCTCCTTGTCGATCTGGGCGATCGCTGCCGCGTGGGTGCAGCGGACGTCGTCGGCGAGGATCTCGAGGCCGGGGATCGCGTCGGCGTGGGCCTCCGGCGAGAGCAGCAGGTTGCGGCTCTCCTGGAAGGCGTCGGTCTGCTGGGCGCCCGGGTCGACCTTGATCATCCCGCGCCAGACGGCGGTTGCGCCGGCGGCGAGGACGCCGCGGAAGGCGAGGTCGGAGTTCGTGTTGGGGGCGGCGTGCTCCTGCAGCGTGTCGAAGTCGAGGTGCTGCCCGGCGCCGCCGGCGTAGCCGCCGGTGACCCGCGCCTCCGAGCCCGGCCCGGCGAGCTTGGTCTCCATTCGCACCTTGCCGCGGCCCGAGCCGAAGCCCAGCGCGGCCCAGTCGAGGCGGCCGTCGCGCTCGACCTGCGCCCGCTGGGTGGCGAAGATCCAGGCCCGCTCGGAGATGTCCTGGGTGTTGACGTAGCGAAGGGTGGCGCCGCTCCCCACGTTCAGCTCGACGACCGAGTTGAGCAGAGCGTCGACCTCGTCGTCGGGCGAGGACCAGTGCTCCCAGACCTCCGCCTCCGCACCCTCCTCGAGCACGATCAGGGTGCGCCAGGCGACGGCGGCGCCGGCCGTCTCGATTGGCACCTCGACCCGGATCGGCTCGCTCAGCTTCATCCCCCGGGGGACGTGGACGAGGACGCCGTCGCGCCACTCGGCCTCGTTGCGGGCGACGAACGGGTCCTCGATCGGCACCAGTGAACCGAGCTGCTCTTCGAGCAGCTCGGAGTGAGAGGAAACCGCCTCGCTCAAAGGGATGACAGCGGCCCCCTCGGCGCCGCTTATCTCCGCCGCCGGCGCGACCGGCTCGTAGGCGCCGATGTCGAGCCCGGAGAGGTCGGTGAATTCCCAGCCCTTCGCCTTCTGGTCGGGCAGGGGGAGGCTCTCCGTTAGCGAGGCGCCGCGCTGGCGCCGGGTCTCGAGCCAGGACGGCGCGGTTGCCAGCTCAGCCAATGGAGCCCTCCATCTGCAGCTCGATCAGCCGGTTCAGCTCGACCGCGTACTCCATCGGCAGCTCCTTGGTCACCGGCTCGATGAAGCCGTTGACGATCATCTTCGAGGCCTCCTCCTCGTCAAGGCCGCGGCTCTGCAGGTAGAAGAGCTGCTCGTCGCCGATTTTGGAGACGGTCGCCTCGTGGCCGATGTCGGCGTCGTTCTCGTCGATCCGGATCGTCGGGTAGGTGTCCGAGCGCGAGTCCTCGTCCAACAGCAGCGCGTCGCAGACGACCTTCGAGCGCGCCTCGGCGGCGCCGTCGGCGACCTCGAGCAGGCCACGGTAGGTCGAGCGGCCGCCGTCCTTGGAGATCGACTTGGAGAAGATCGAGGACGAGGTCTTCGGCGCCGCGTGGACGATCTTGCCGCCGGCGTCCTGGTGCTGGCCGGCCCCGGCGAAGGCGATCGAGAGGATCTCGCCGTGGGCTTCGCGGCCGAGCAGGTAGATCGACGGGTACTTCATCGTCAGCTTCGAGCCGAGGTTGCAGTCGACCCAC
>CAZHLT010000138.1:0-4756 GCA_964533285.1 uncultured Conexibacteraceae bacterium
GAGAGAAGCGAGAGGAGGTGCTCTGATGAGCGCCGACGAGGTCCGTTACGAGGAGCTGCAGGCCGGCGCCGCCAGCGTCGACGAGAGCGCCGACCTGGGCCGGCTGCAGAACGTGCCGGTCGAGCTGGCGGTCGAGATCGGCCGCACCCGGATGACGATCGGCGAGGCGCTGGCGCTGGGTCCGGGCAGCGTCGTCATCGTCGGCCGCCTCGCCGGCGACCCGGTCGACCTGCTGGTCAACGGCCGCGTCATCGCCCGCGGCGAGGTGGTCGCGATCGACGAGGAACTCGGCCTGCGGATCACCGAGATCGCGGCGGGGGTCGTGGATCGGGGTGGGACGGAGGCGGGCGAGCCGCGGGTCCTGTCATCGGAGGAGGGTCCTGCGGGCGGTGCGGTGGCTCCGTTCTCGGACCCTCCTCCGATGCCACCCGCGGCAGCGGCCGCCTCGGCTGACGCCGATCCACCAGGCAACGCGGCTCTCAGCGGCGCGGAGCAGGAGGCCGCTACCTAAAGCTCAGAGAGGTATGGGCGATTACCGGGGGCGATCCGCAGCGGATCGACCCCTCGCATGAACCTGCCCATACCAACGGTCCTGGCCGACGCGGCCGCCAGCGGCGAAAACCAGCCGCTCGACCTCGGCGCTCACGCCGCCAACGCCCACGCCTCCGGCGGCGGCAGCCTGGTGCGGACGATCGTCGGCCTGGCGGTCGTCCTCGCCGTCATCCTCGGCCTGCGCTGGGTGCTGAAGCAGGTCAAGGCGAGCCGCGAGGAGAAGGCGAGCGGCAACGGCCTCGCCTCGATGGCGACGCTGCCGCTCGGCTCCAACCGCTCGCTGCACGTCGTCCGCGCCGGCCGCGAGGTGCTGGTCGTCGGCTCCGGCGAGCACGGCGTCACCCCGGTCCGCAGCTACGACGAGTCGCAGGCGCGGGCGCTCGGCATCCTCGAGGACGACGGCGGCGGCGAGCGCGAGCTGCCGCCCCTCTCTCCCCCGCCCGACCCGGGCAGCGGCAACCTGCTCGACACCCTCCGCGCCTGGACGGTGCGCGGGTGAACCTCGACAGCGGCAACGCGGTCCAGCTGCTGCTCCTGCTGGCGGGGCTGACCCTGGTCCCGGCGCTGATCTTCACCACCACCGGCTTCACCCGCATCCTCATCGTCCTCGGCTTCGTCCGCACCGGCCTCGGCACGCCGACGGCGCCGCCCAACCAGGTCCTGATCGGGATCGCCTTCTTCCTGACGCTGTTCGTGATGGCGCCGACGCTGAAGGAAATGAAGACCGACGCGCTCGACCCGCTGACCGCCCACCACATCAGCGACCAGGTGGCGCTGGAACGGGCCGAGGAACCGCTGCGCAAGTTCATGTTCCGGCAGACCGACGAGGACGACCTCGCGCTCTTCGTCGGCCTCGCCAACCTCGAACAGCCGCGGACCCGCGCCGACGTCCCCACCTGGGTCCTGATCCCGGCCTTCATCACCAGCGAGCTGAAGACCGCCTTCCAGATCGGGTTCCTGATCTTCCTCCCCTTCCTGGTGATCGACCTGGTGGTCAGCTCGACGCTGATGAGCATGGGGATGATCATGCTGCCGCCGGCCTTCATCTCGCTGCCGTTCAAGGTGCTCCTCTTCGTCCTCGTCGACGGCTGGAGCCTGGTCATGCAGTCGACCGTGGAAAGCTTCTCGTGAACCAGGACCAGGTCGTCAAGCTGGCGATGGACGCGCTGCTGCTGGCGCTGAAGGTGGGGATGCCGCTGCTCCTCGCCGGGCTCCTGGTAGGGCTGGTCGTCTCGATCTTCCAGGCGGTCACCCAGATCCAGGAGATGACGCTCTCGTTCATCCCGAAGATCCTCGCCGTGGCGCTGGTCCTGGTCGTCGCCGGGCCCTGGATGCTCGACCAGATCGTCAGCTACACCTCCGACCTGTACCACTCGATCCCCGGCGAGGTGAAGCGTTGACCGCCGCCCTCGACCAGCTCGGGCAGAACCAGCTCGTCGGCTTCCTCCTCGTCCTCGCCCGGGTCGGGCCGCTGTTCATGCTCGCCCCGCCCTTCTCCTCGAAGATGATCCCGGTCCGCGCCCGGGCGATCGTCGCCGTCGGCTTCGCGGTCGGGCTGGCGCCGATCGCGCTGCACGGGCAGGCCGTGCCCGGCGACCTCGCCGCGATCCTCGGCCTCGTCCTCAAGGAGGTCGTCGTCGGCCTCGCCCTCGCCTTCGCCCTCGCCTGCCTGTTCGCCGCCTTCGCCACTGCCGGCACGATCCTCGACACCTCGATGGGGTTCAGCTTCGGCTCGCTGGTCGACCCGGTGACCAACGTCCAGTCGGGGCAGATGGTGCAGGTCTACACGATGGTCGCAATCGCGGTCTTCATCGCGATCGGCGGCGAGGCCTGGGTGATCGGCGGCCTCGCCAAGAGCTACGAAGTCGTGCCGCTGCTCGACACGCCCTCGCTGACCGCGCTGGTCGCCGGCGCCGTCGACGAGTTCGCCGCGATCCTCGGCGCCGCGCTGGAGGTGGCGGCGCCGGTGCTGCTGGCGCTGATCCTCACCGACGTCGCCTTCGGCGTCGTCTCCCGCGTCGTCCCCCAGCTCAACGTCTTCGCCGTCGGCTTCCCGGTGAAGATCGCCGTCGGGCTGCTGGTGGTCGGCGTCTCGCTGCCGTTCGTCGGCGGCTGGCTCTCCGACCAGCTGCGGCTCAGCGTCGAATCCGCCCTCGGCTCGCTGCGGCTCGGGTGACCTGATGGCCGGCCACGACAAAACCGAGAAGGCGACGCCGAAACGCCGCACCGAGGCGCGCCGCAAAGGCCAGGTCGCGCGCAGCGCCGACCTCAACGGCTCGATCGTGCTGTTGGCGGCGCTCGGCGCCCTCGCCGCCTTCGGGCCGAGCATCGCCGGCGGCCTCGAGGGGGCGATGAAGGAGTCGCTGGCGCGGATCGCCCACCCCGACCAGGTCAGCGCCGCGGGCCTGGGGACGCTGCTCTCGGCCGCCGGCCTGGCGGTCCTCGTCGCCGTCGCCCCGGTCGCCCTCGCCTGCCTGCTGACCGGCCTCACGGTCAACGTCGCCCAGGTCGGGTTCCGGATCTCGCCCGAGGGCCTGCGGCCCGACCCGAAACGGCTCAACCCGATCCAGGGGGCGAAGAACATCTTCGGCACCAACGCCCTGGTCGAGGCGGTGAAGAGCAGCGGCAAGGTGGCGATCGTCGGCGCGATCGCGGCGCTGGCGCTGCTGCCGAACCTGACCAGCCTGGCGTCGATGGTCGGGATCGAGCCGCCGGCGCTGGGCGAGGAGATCGCCAGCCGAGCGGCGACGATCGCCTGGATGGCGGCGGCGGCCTACCTGCTGATCGCCTTCGCCGACGTCTTCTGGCAGCGCCACCGCCTCGACAAGCAGCTGCGGATGGACAAGGAGGAAGTCAAGCGCGAGCAGAAGGAGGAGTCGATCTCGCCCGAGCTGCGCTCGGCGCTGCGGCGGCGGCAGACGCAGATGTCGCGCGGGCGGATGATGGCGGCGGTGCTCGGCGCCGACGTCGTCGTCGCCAACCCGACCCACTTCGCCGCCGCCCTCTCCTACGACGGCAGCCGGCCGGCGCCGGTCCTCGTCGCCAAGGGTCAGGACCTGATCGCGCTCGAGATCCGCCGCGTCGCCGAGGCCAACGGGGTGCCGGTGGTCGAGAACCCGCCGCTGGCGCGGACGCTGTTCAAGACGGTCGCGCTCGAAGCCGAAATCCCCGAGCACCTCTACCGGGCGATCGCCGAGCTGCTCGCCTTCGTCTACCGCACCTCGCGCCGCCGGGCGCCGATCGCGAGGGCCGCATGAGCAAGGGCATCGAGCGCATCCTCAAGCACGCCGACCTGGTCGCCGCGGTCGCCGTCGTGCTGGTCGTGGTGATGATGATCGTGCCGCTGCCGCCGCTGGCGATCGACCTCTTCATCACCCTCAACATCTCGACCGCGATCGCGATCGTCGTCGCCACCCTCTACGTGCCGCGGGCGCTCGACTTCGCCGCCTTCCCCTCGCTGCTGCTGCTGACGACGATGTTCCGGCTGGCGATCAACGTCTCGGTGACGCGCCAGATCCTGCTCCACGGCGACGGCGGCGAGGTGGTCGAAGCGTTCGGCAACTTCGTCGTCGGCGGCAACGTCGTCGTCGGCCTCGTCGTCTTCTTCATCCTCGTGATCATCCAGTTCGTCGTCGTCACCAACGGCGCCGGCCGGGTGGCGGAGGTCGGGGCGCGGTTCACGCTCGACGCGATGCCGGGCAAGCAGATGGCGATCGACGCCGATCTCAACGCCGGCCAGATCACCGACGAGCAGGCGCGCCAGCGGCGCGAAGACATCTCCCGCGAGGCCGACTTCTACGGGGCGATGGACGGCGCCTCGAAGTTCGTCAAAGGCGACGCGATCGCCGGCATCCTGATCGTCCTGATCAACCTGATCGGCGGCATCGTGATCGGGGTGATGCAGCAGGGGATGTCGTTCGGAGAAGCGACCCAGCACTACTCGCTGCTGACCGTCGGCGACGGCCTCGCGGCGCAGATCCCGGCGCTCCTGATCTCGGTCGCGGCGGGGATCATCGTCACCCGCGCCGCCTCCGAGCGCGACCTCGGCAACGACATCGCCGCTCAGATCTTCGCCCAGCGCAAGGCGCCGATGGTCGCCGCCGCGGTGATCTGCGCCTTCGCCCTCGTCCCCGGGCTGCCGAAACTGCCGTTCCTGCTGATCGGCGGCGCCCTGGCCTGCGTCGCCTACGCGATCCGCGACGGG
>CAZHLT010000139.1:0-9208 GCA_964533285.1 uncultured Conexibacteraceae bacterium
ACGAGCGCCTGCACGAATCCCTCGGCGACCGATCACCCGTCGAGTTCGAGGACCTATACGTTCGACAGGGGGCTCAACTGAGCTATCCCTCTTAAATTGGAAACCAACAAAAACGGTCTCCGTGAAACCTGGTCCGGCTCACTGCGGCACACCTTCCATCGTTGATCTACGGAACAAACTGGCTAGACCGCGCCTGTCGGCGACTGCTGGATGCAGAATCGATCGGCGGTTTTTCTTCGGCATTTGCAGATCTCGTTTAGCCAAGTCAGATAACGGACCCGTATCGTCGTCACGAAATCGACGGAGGAGGGCCTATGGCGATCAGCGCCGAGTACAGGTTGTACGTTGAGGGTCAAGGCGAGAGCGATCCGCCCCCCGCGCTGGACATCGGTGGTGGCGGAGGGAATGACGACGACCCCGTGTTTCTAAGCACTCCTCACAACGGCTTGGGAGAGCACGACCTTTTCCTCAAGATGAGCCGCAGTGAGGCGCTGGAGCTGAGAGCGATCCTTGGCGTGCTTACCGACACGGCAAGCGCCGAGGAGGAAAGACTCGTCGGGGTGGTCACCAGATGACGGTTGGCTACCGCATCAGCTCAACCGCCCCACAGATCCGCAATGACGGCAATTTCTTGGAGATCGAGCCGATCCATGACGCAGACTGTCCACGGGCGTCCTTCTCTGTCAGCGACGGAGACCCCGAGGGGTCGGTAGCCCTAGTCGTTGAGCTCGATATAGCAGAGATCGGAGAGCTTCGGAATGCGTTGGCCAGGCTAGAGGAGGACCTCCAGAGCGGAGGGGCAGGCATTGGGTGAGTCATTGGATATCGTGCCTTCAGTTGACCGCGATGAGGTCACAGATATGCCCCGCGGGCAGCGGCAGCTCTGGCTGGGGCGGCTCGCCGAGGAGCGCCTTGCCGAGATAATTCCACCGAGGGTCTCAGTCAGCGTGGCTAGTAGACAGAACCGCTGGACCCCGTACGCGCGAGAGAGCATCGGGAACGCGTTCCGCGAGTGGGCTCGTCTCCACGATGGCCAAGCCCCGGCCAAAAAGGATTGGTCCCCAGAGCGTGACCCCGAGGCCCTATGGCCACGTCCGTCCGGGGCGAGCTTCCGCAGGACGGTCGAAGAACTCGCCAGCGAAGACAACATCAGCCTTTCGTGGACCGCGCCCCATCGCTCCGATCCTGAGCACGAAGCGCGCGCCGAATGGCATTCGGCGTCAGAGCAATACGAGGCGGCCAAGCAGAGAGGCGAGGATGCCGTTAGCTGGGTCAATACGGGCGCTTCCAATACCTGCCCCCGGAGGGCCCAGATCCCGGCCCCTACTGCACGGAGTGCTTTCATGGCTCGGGTTGCAGACCGCCTGACATGCATCTCTGGGCGTATGCCGTCGAAATAATTGGGGACTGCGCTGCCTCACTGGCGGCGAGTTTCACGCGACCAGAAGCGAGGTCGGCCGCTTCGGTCGCAATCGGCAGACTGTCACTGGCGGACGCATGGCTGCTCCCGACGTTGTCCAGATCGACGCCTCCTTGGACCGCTACATCTCCTAACCAACGCTATCTGCGACTGCAGACTTCGGATGGATAGCTGCTGCACTGAGCGCGGGGAGTCGAGGCAACCACCACTCGGTGATAGTGCGTGTAGGGGTAGTTCTGGGGTCGGGGAAGATCCTCTTATCTAGCTCTCTGGTTCCTCTCTGCTGGCTTCTGAATCGCCCTCGATATGGGTGAATCTCTAGCTGGCTATGTGGGCTGGAGTCTGGCTCTGGGCTAGGTGGCTGTGGCTGGCTGCTGGATCTAGATGGCTGGAGGATCGGGCTCGTGGAAGCTCCCGATCTGAACGCCGCCCGGCCGCCAGTTGATCCCGGCCAGCAGCTCGGTCACATCGTATTCGAGACTCGTCGCGAGCTTGACCAGCGTGTCGATCCGAGGAACCCGCAGCCCGCGCTCAAGCTGGCTTACCTCAGTGCGGTGCAGCGAGGCGCGGATGCTCAGCTCCTCCTGGGTCACATCGGCCAGCCGGCGGCAATGCGCGAGGTTGTCGCCGAAGATGGCCGCAACGTCGGTGGCGCTAGCCATCCGAACGCGCCTCCTCCTTGTAATGGCCGTAGCGGCCCCCCAGGGCTCCACTCGATGCCAACCACCAGCTCGGCCCGGTCGAGTTCCAGCCCGCCGCAAAGTTCCGTCAGCATGTCGATCCTCGCCACCCGCAGGCCGCGCTCAAAGCTGGCTGATCTCGGTCCGGTGAAGCGAGGCGCGGATCGCCAGCTCCTCCTGGGAGATCAGGGCCGCGCGGCGACACCGGGTGAGATCGTCACCGAAGACCCCGGCCACGTCGAGCATCAGTCCATCTCCAGCGCGTCGAAGTAGAGCGCAGCCCGGCTCGGAGCCAGGAAGCGCCCGTCCCGATGAACCAGCCCGGCGCCGACGAGTTCACGGATCGCTCGCTTCGCTGCGTCATCCGGCCACCCCTGGTCGGGGATGGCGTTGAGGACCAACGCCAGCTCGTCGGTCGTCAGCCGGATCGGATGTTCCTCGATCAACAGCGCGAGGACCACGCCCTCGGTCTGTCGGTCGTGCTTTGCGGGGGAAGCGGGGGCGAGTGGCGCACGACCCGTAGGGTTCTGATCAGCCATTAGGAGGTCACTCTCCTTGTGGTTAGGCCCTCGGTTGGCGTGTCCGCGCCGGCCGAGGGCTGCTCTATGTAGATGCGGCTAACGTAGCAGCTTGTCGAGAAATATTCGACAGTGGCTACTTGCCTTTGATGATTTGGGCAATCCGCGAGCGGTGAAGGCCAACCTCATCGGCAATTTCTCGCAGCGACAGGCCTTCACGCTGGGCCTCAGCAAATGCGCTGCGGCGTGCTTGTTGCGCCGCATCCGTCGTCCGCTCAAACTGCTCTTGGGCAGTTCGCACTTTCCGCCGAGCCTCCTCGTTGGAATCTGGCACCACCGGAAGAGCCTAGCCATAACGCGACGTCCCGAGAGCAGAGCCTACGCCGGCGGAGGGCCGCGCTCAACGCAGAGACCGTTATCCGGGGAGGCCGTCCTCCATACTCACCTCAAACCAGTCCTTCTGCCATTCCGTATGCACCTTGACGTCTTGAGATTTCGGAACATCGGTGATCTCGTCAATGGTAACCAAGGACGGGACGTTGACTGCGTCGCCAATCACAATCGCCTCTCGTCGCTCAAGAGTCGGGAGTGCCTGCGTGATAGCGGCGAGATTGTCGGGCAGCAAGCGCTTGACATATTGCTGGTCGGTCGGATTGGTGAGCCTCATGGCTACGAAGTTGTTGCACTGAGAGAAGATCGACTCCGATATCTCGGCTGGGCGCTGGCTCACAACCATCAGCGACACACCGTACTTGCGGCCCTCCTTGGCAATGCGCTCGATAGAGCGCGTAACTGATCCGAATCGCGCGCCTTGGCGCTGGGGGACGTAGTTATGTGCCTCCTCGTAGACCACAAGGAACGGCAACTCCTGCTCGTCCGTCTCGCGCTTTCGGCGGAGGTGGAAGGCAAACGAGAAAATTAGGCGAGACACCAATGAGACGACGATGCTCAGAACCTCGAATGGGATACCGCTGAGATCGAGAATCGTAACGTTGGTCCGGTCTTGCCCGTACCCCGTGATTCGCTCCATTAGATCCTTGAGGTCAGCCGTCTTGAACTCCGACTGATCCCCCTTCCTTGGCGCGAGCAGGAAATCTAGGCGACTGTCGCCCCGCCGACTTTCCAGGCGCATCAAGAACCGATTGAACTCGCCGTTGAAAGGGCCCGCGCCAGCCCTGTCTGCTTTGCTTTGGCTCTGCTCGACAAAGTCTTGCGGCTCGAAGTAGTAGTCGGACCGCCTATCCACCAGCGTTCCGTCCTTGAGTTTCGGCAGGCCCTCGCCTTCGAGACGACCAACGACCTCTTTGTTCAGATTCGTCAGGTAGTTGATGACCTCGTCCAGGCTGAAGTAGATAGGCGAGTCATATGACACGCTCGCTGCGTCCGCACCCGCATGCCTTTCCTTGTTCTCGATTACAGCCTGGCGAAACTGAGACACCTGATTATGGGAGTTTTGCTCCTGGCTCTCGATGAACATCTCCTCAAGCTCTTCGGAGTTCATCAGCCAATACGGAAGTCGGAGGCCGTCAATCCCGATGATTCGAGCGCCCGGAAAGGCGGGCGCATACTCGCCGTGAAGATCGAACATCACGATATGGGAGTTGTTCAGGACGCCCCTTTTGCTTTGGTCCTCGGAGCGCTCTATTCCCTTCTGAAGTATTCGCGCCACGCTGCATGACTTGCCGGATCCCGTCGATCCGACCACTCCAATGTGCTTCCCAAAGAACTTGTCCCCGTCGACCAGCACATCCACCTCTTCGTCTTGGGCGAGACATGAGAACGTGAACTGCATGTCTGCATCTCCTTTGCCGTAGATCTCGGCAAGGACTTCGCTCGACGCAATCTCGACGTGGGTCGGCGGGATCGTTATCTGCTTTCCTCCGCGCTTGAACCTGCCCTCCTCTAGTCGCCCAACTGGCTGCGTGTCAAGGAGAAAACGAGGAGCGCCTAGCTCCTGCTCAGGCGCACCGGGCGGACTGTCCTTGATCCGATAGCTCTGAACGATCACGATGACCGTCTTGCCGTCATCGTCCGAGATCTTGAGGTAGCTGCCGATCTCCAACCGTGGATCGAGGCTTGCATAGCGCTCGCCGGCGTCAACTTCGATCTGAATCAAGTCAGGAGCGACCCCCACAACGGTCGCAATCTCAGTGATGTCGCTCAAGCTAGCCTCCCGATTAGTTCGGCTAGCTGATCCAAGTCGCAGCCAGCCACATTAAGCTCGCGGGGCGATTCGCCCGCCCAAGGCAAGTCAACCGGCTCACGCCGGAAGGACAGCACCACGTCCGGCACGGCAAGGTTCGGAATATGCGCCTGAAGCGTGGATAGCCCAATTAGCCGCAGCTCGTACGACACCGCGGAGATCCTCTTGTGCTGTTTTCCCGTGTTGAGAACCACCGGCCTGTCGAAAATGTCTGGGCTAAACCAAAGATCCTCGAACCCGTCAGCGAACACAACGCCATCGCGAAGCAACCCCTCCTTGATCTCTGCCAGCTCTTGCGGTTCGACCTCAAGAACCACGGTCCACGGCCTTGCTTTCGGAAGAGTCCCGATTCCGAATCTCAGATGGGCAATCTGCTTGATGACATCCGTCGGTCGCGTCGTTGCGCTGGCAGACGCCAGCGCATCGGATCCTAGGATGACCATCCGCCTGAGAGTCGATTTGACCAGCTCCAAGGACTTGATGCGGCTCTCGACGGATTTCAGATACCGATGAGCACCTAGAAATTCTCGATGCCATCTCGTAAACAGCGCTCTGCGTTTGTCAAGCGCCGCGACGAAGGCCGTTGGCTGAATGGTCCGCGTGGCTTCGTCAGGAGAAGCCGCAATGTCGAGCACGATGGATATGGCGTTGGGATAGTGAAGATCCCTCGCATCGGCATCCGAGCCGCCCAAGGCCCCTTGAAGCTCCGAGAGGACCGCCTCTCGTTGAGCATCCCGCGAGGGACCGACGATGATTTCGAAGTGGCCGATGAAGTCTTCCAGCACCTCCGTGCTGAAGGACTCGTAGTACCGGACTATCCCCTTTTTGCCCTCTTTTGTGAGCGCGTCTTTCAGCTCATCCAGCGTGAGTCCCTGCGGGATCTCCTCGACTTGCTGCCCATAGTGCCCGTACAGGCGATACTGGAACTTGTGTCCTTTCGCGAACGATTCCAGCATCGCGAGCAACGGGTCTCGGATCTTCTTCGGCGAGAAGGTCCCAGCCTCGTGGTACTTGCATTGAATGGCCACGAGACCCTCAGGGCTTCGTAGATCAACGTCCTCATATCCCTCTATGACTACGGTGGAGGTATCGGGCGACTTGAGTACCTCCAGAATGGACTTATCGAATTGATAGAGGTAGCCCGCAATCGAGGCGTCGGCTGATCGAGGATTCGTTGACATGAATCTGTGCAGGCAAGCCTAGACAACCCGTCCGTCGAGATGCTTAGGCATCCTGAAGCAAAGGACGTTTCCTCGGGCAGCAGTGGCCGCGGCGCGAAATCGTGTCCCGAAATATGTCCCCGACTCGGCAAATCTGTGCCAACTCAGCCGAACTCCTTGGACAGATTCGTGGCTGAATCGCCCAGGTTTAGCTCTACAAAGGCGTTCGTAATGAAGGGGTCATCGGTTCAAGTCCGATCGTCGGCTCTGACGCGGGTCCCCGATGTCGCAGCCAGGCATCGGTACGACCTCAGTCGGATGACTCGCGACCGTCAGGCAGATCGCCGTGAGCCGCTTCGAGGTCGGCCAGGTCGACGAGGTCCCGCTCCCGTCCCGCCCGGCGCTTGAGGGCAACGAGATCGGCGAGGGAGCAGATGGGCGCCTGGACCCCGTCGACGCGGCGCGTCTCGGACCGCTCCAGGAGAGCGCCGAAGTCAACCGACGCCGCTTTCTCGGACAGCAGGTCGAGATCGCCGTGTGGAGTCGCAAGGTGGATGGTCCGATCTCCGGCAATCCCAGCGGCCGGTACCGGCGAGCCGTCGGGACGCGTCGCGGCCGAGACCGGTCAACGAGCGGAGATGAGCTCGGCGGCCTGAGCGCTCAGCGCGATGCCCTCCGCGAGCAGCTCGTCAGGATCGCGAGCAGCGTCCTTGATCAGGCGGTAGCGACGCCATTCCTGCCCCGCCAAGCGATCGTCGCCGCGGCCCTCGGCGTCCCGAGCACGAGCGCTGGCTTCCTTCAACCGATCCTCTGCGGGTTGTCTCGGCATCGAAGGCAGGATAGCCCGGTGGTGCCCGGTCGACCGGAGATCCGCACATCCGATCGTCGGCCCTCGCCTTGGAGGGATTGGCGAAACCCGCGTGTGCGATCCGGCGAGCGCCGGACCAAGCGGGGCAAGGACGCAGGGAGCCCGAATCGCAGCGCTATCCGGGCTCCCGAGGACGCCGCCCCGCGCCGTGTCCGCCGCCGCCGGGCGGGCGCGGGGGTTTTGCCAATCCCTCCTGGGAGGCGCCGTTGCTGGCGGCGAGGGTGGTCTCGAGGTGGGTGCGGATGGCGGCCGCGGCTGCCTCCGGGTCGTGGGCGGCGATCGCGGCGACGATCGCCTCGTGCTCGGCCAGCACCTGCTCGGCGCGCTCGGCGCGGGACATCGCCAGATTGCCCATCAGCCAGATCGAGCCGCGGATCGAGAGCAGGACGGCGCGGGTGCGGCCGAGGCCGGCCAGCTCCGGGATCAGCAGGTGCATCGCCTCGTCAGCCTCGAGGAAAGCGGGGGTGTCGGCGCGCAGCTCGCGCTGGCGCGCGAGGCAGCGGCGCAGGTCGGCGACCTCGGCCTCGCCGGCGCTCGCCGCCAGTCGTTCCGCGGCCAGCGTTTCGACCGCCAGCCGCAGGGCAAAGACCTCCTCGCGCTCGGCCGGCGCCAGCGTGCGCAGGCGGAAGCCGTGCTGGGGCAGGACCTCGACCAGACCTTCGCGCGAGAGCTCGATCATCGCCTCGCGTACCGGCGTCCGCGAGATCCCGAGGCTGGCGGCCAGATCGCTCTCGGAGTAGAGGACCTCGGGCTCGAAGGCGCCGTCGCGGATGCCGGCGCGGATCGCTTCGTGGGCGCTCGCCATCAGGCTCCGCGGCCGCGCCAGAGGGGCCACGCCGAGGCGCTTGGCGCGCGTCTTCGCTCGCTTCGCCGGCACGCTTGTATGCTACATGCAAGTGACCGCCTCGGCCGCGCAAGAGGACGCTTTCGCGCGCTGGCTGCGGGCGACGATCGCCGGCGAGGCGGCACCCGAGTGGGGCGGCTGGCCGCCGCGCTACGACCCGGCCGAACCGCCGACCGCGACCCTGCGACGGCGCCCGACGCCGACCCCGGTCGCCGCCGGCGGCCCTTACGTCGACCTCGAGCACGGCCTCGGCGCCGCGGTCGCGCCCGGCGGCCCGCTCGCCGGCTTCACCCTCGCGGTCAAGAACATGATCGCCGTCGCCGGCGTCCCCAACCGGCTCGGCTCGGCCAGCGCCGCCGACGCCGCCCCCGAGCCCGCCGACGCCGCCGCGGTCGCCGCCCTGCGCGCCGCCGGCGCCCGCTACGTCGGCGCCGTCGGCATGCACGAGATCGCCTTCGGCCTGACCGGCGTCAACCGCCACGACGGCACCGCGCTCAACCCCTGGGACCGCGAGCGGATCCCCGGCGGCTCCAGCTCCGGCTCGGCCGTCGCCGTCGCCGAGGGCAGCGCCCGCGTCGCCCTCGGCACCGACACCGGCGGCTCGGTTCGCGTCCCGGCGGCGCTCTGCGGCGTCGCCGGCTTCAAGCCGGCCCGCGGCTCCTACCCGAGCGACGGCGTCTTCCCGCTCTCCCCCACCCTCGACCACGTCGGCACCTTCGCCGCCGACGCCGCCGACCTGATCGCGCTGCACGAGGTGCTCGCCGACGAGACGGTCGTGCCCGCCGCGGCGCCGCCCGCCCTCGCCGTCTGCGAGGCCCACGTCGAGCTCGCCTCCCCCGGCGCCCGCCGCTGCTTCGCGGCGGCCCGCGAGCGCCTCGCCGCCGCCGGCGCCGGCCTCACCGCGGTCGAGCTGCCCGCCCCCGACCACGCCTTCGCCGTCTCCACCGCGATCCTGCTGCCGGAGGCGGTCGCGGTCCACCGCCGCACCCTCGCCGAGCACCCCGAGCGCTTCGCCGACGACGTCCGCGCCCGGCTCGAAGACGGCGCCGCCCTGCCTCCAGGCCTCTACGAGGAGGCGCTTGCCGCCCGCGCCGAGATCGGCGCCGCGGTGGCGCGCGCCCTGGCCGGCGACCTGGTCGCGATCGGGCCGATGGTCGGCGAGGTCGCGCCGCGGCTCGACGCCCTCGGCGACCCGACGATTGCCGCGCGGCTGGCCGCCCACACGCGACTGGCGAACGTCACCGGCCTGCCGTCGCTGTCGCTGCCGCTGCCGACCGACGGCTTGCCGCTCGGCCTGCAGCTCCACGGACACAGCGACGCCGCCGTCCTCGCCGCCGCCGCCTGGGTCGAGCGGGTGCTCGCCGCTCCGGGCGACTAGATGATTGATTCCACGCTCAGGTCGCGAACTGAGCGAAGGACCGGCTCGGCAGTCCGAGCCAGCTGTTGACCCAGACGCCAGCGGCGAGCGCCAGGAGCTTTGTGGCGATCCGCGCCCGCAGCCCGGTCAGGGTGCGG
>CAZHLT010000140.1:0-52701 GCA_964533285.1 uncultured Conexibacteraceae bacterium
AGTACGCGTCGGGGAGCTTCACCCCGACCACCCCCGGCACCTATCGCTGGAGCGCCCACTACCCGGGCGACGCCGACAATGATGCCGCCGACGCCGAGTGCGCCGCGAGCTCGGTGGTCGCCAAGGCCTCGCCGACGCTGACCGGGATCGCGACCTCCTCGACCGTCGGCCAGACCGTCACCGACACCGCCACGCTCACCGGCGGCCACCTGGCGACCGGCACGCTCACCTTCAGCGCCTTCGGCCCCGGCAACGCGACCTGCGCGGGCGGCGCCGCCTACGCCGTGCCCGTCGCCGTCAACGGCGACGGCTCCTACTCGCCGCCGGGATTCGCGCCGCCACCGGGCCTGTACCGGTGGACGGTCGCCTACAGCGGCGACGCGAACAACGAACCGTTCACGCTGGGCTGCGGGTCGGCCAACCAGTCTTCGATCGTGGGCTCGATCGCGATCCCGGTCACCGCCACCGCCAGCAGCACCGGGATCGGCGGCTCGCTGACCGTGACGGCGACGATCGGCGAAGGCGGGGTCCCAGCCGGACAGCTGACCTTCAGGGCGTTCTCGCCGAGCGACCCCGCCTGCGCTGCCGCCCCGGCCTTCACTTCCACCGTCGCCGTCTCCGGCAGCGGGTCATACACCTCCGAGGTCTTCACCCCGGCCCAGGTCGGCACCTTCCACTGGACCGTCTCCTACTCCGGCGACGCCAACCACGAGCCGGTCATGGTCGCCTGCGGCGGCGTCTCCTCGGCCGTCGCGCAGGCGGCGCCCGGGATCAGCGGCCGGGTCAAGCAGCGGGCGCTGGTCGGCGCCGGCTTCACCGACACGGTCACGCTGTCCGCCGCCTACGCGCCGTCGGGCACCGTCATCTTCCGCATCTACGGCCCCAACGCCGCCGGCTGCGGCCAACCCGACTTCGTCGACACCGTCGAGGTCGGCGTCAGCGGCATCGCCCATTCCGACCCCTTCGTCGCCACCGCCCCCGGCCGCTACGTCTTCGTCGCGACCTATGCCGGCGACGCCGCCAACCGCGGCGTCAGCGAAGCCTGCGGCGCCGAGGGCCAGACCGCCCTGGTGCTGAAGCGCAAGCCCCATCTCACCCCGCAGGCACGCCTGATCGGCGGCCGGCGGATCGCGATCCGCGCCAAGCTCAGCGGCGCCGTCTCGCCCTCGGGCTCGATCAGCTTCCGCCTCTACCGGCCCGGCGACGGCCGCTGCCGTCGCCCCGCCTTCCGCGGCCGTGTCACCGCCGCCCGCAACGGCGCCATGCTGCTGGCCAAGTACCTGGCTTCGAGGTCGGGCGTCTACCGCCTCGTCGTCGCCTATTCGGGCGACCCGCGCAACGAGAGCCTCGCCGCCGACTGCGCCGCCGCCCAACGGATCCAGATCCGCTGAACGGCGGCGCTCCGCGGGCTAACCCGCGCCGGTCTTTTCGGCGACTTCCTGCATCGCGCTCTGGGCGTCCTCGAGCGAGGTGCGGCCCTGCAGGACCTCGTTGATTTCCTTCGGGATCGCTTCCCAGATCACCGGCGTCGTCGCGCTCAGGAACGGCGCCACGATCCGGTCCGGGCTTTCCGCCAGCTGCTCCAGTTCGCGCGGCTGCGAGGGGAAGCTGGCCGGCACCGAGACGTCGGTGCGGTTCGGCATGTAGCCGTTCTCGGCGAACGTTTCCATGCCCTGCTTGCTCGCCTCGAATTCCATCAGCGCCCAGGCCGCGTCCTTGTTCTCGGCGAACTTCGGCATCGCCAGGTCGATGTTCCCCAGCGTCGCCACCGGGTGCTCGCCCGGCGGCAGGAAGAAGCCGAGGTCCTTCTCGCCGATCTTGCCGATGAATTCTTCCCAGTAGCCGACCGCCTCCATCAGGCCCAGGGTGATCGCGCCCTTGCCTTCCGCGAAGCGCGCGTAGCCCTCGGTGAAGAGCGGCGTGCTGAAGCGGTCGCTCGGGTACAGCCCCGCTTCCTGCATTTCGATCGCCGGCCCGAACGCCTTGGTGATCGCCTCGTCGGTGTAGGGGAGCTTGCCCTGCGCCAGTTCGCTTGCCTGCTCGGGCTCGTTTTCGCTCTGGAAGCCGACGGTGAACCACCAGGAGTTTTCATAGCCCTCCTTGTTGCCGCCGGTGAACGGCTGGACCCCCGCCGCCTTCAGCTTTTCGCCCACTTCGCGCAGCTCGGGCCAGCTCTCGGGCTGGAAGTCGGCCGGCAGCCCGGCCTGCTCGAAGAGCTTCTTGTTGTAGTAGAAGACCCACATGTTCTGGGTCAGGGGGACGCCGAAGTATTCGCCCTCGGGGCTGAGGTCCGGCGTCACCGTTTCCCACTGGGTCAGGTGCTCGCGCAGGTCGGGTGAGACGCGGTCGTTCAGCACTTCGAGCCCCTGGGTGAAGCTGAGCAGGCCGGACATGCCCGGCTGCATCACCATCACGTCGGGCCCTTCGTGGGCCGCGAACGCCGCCCGGTAGACGGCTTCCCAGGTTTCGAACGGCTGCGCGACGCGGTTCACCGTCACCCCGGGGTGGAGCTGTTCGAATTCGGCGTCGAGCTTGTCGACGACCTTGGTCCAGGCCGGGATGCTTTCGTATTCGAAGTCCCAGACTTCGACGGTGCCGCTGAGTTCCTTCGCCTTGCTCGGCTGCGATTCCGACGAGCTGGCGTCGCCGCCGCCACCGCCGCAGGCGGCGAGCGCGAGCCCAAGCGCGCAGAGCACGGCGAGGCCGGCTCCGACTCTGAGTACGTTGCCCATTTCTCTCCTCTGTGTCCGCCCGGGCTCCGCGGGAGCCGGGGTGACGTCGCGTCTCGTTACCCGTCGAGACAATACAACAATGGCCTAACCATAGTCAATAAACCATTGCCTCCCCGCCCGCGTCTGAGCTAACCGCGCCATATGGACCGCCCAGCTCTAATTCCAGCACGTCGTTCATCCGGGCCTCCCGGGAGCTCAAGCGCCCCCTGTCGACTTGCTCTCGCTATGCGAGAGGAACTCGACAGGGGCGCCGACGCGCGGGCTTCGCCAATCCCTCCAGGCTCAGGCGCGGCCGAAAAAATCTTGGGGCCGATGTCGATTTTGGCGGTGCTCGTTCGACGGGTAGGTAGAAACACCCCTGACGACCAGAGGAGGAAGCGATGCGTTTCATGGTTTTGGTTCCCGGCGGTCCCGAGTCCGAGGCGGGCGAGCTGCCCAGCACCGAGCTGCTGGAAGCGATGACGAAATACAACGAGGAACTGGTCAAGGCGGGCGTGATGCTGGCCGGCGAGGGCCTCACCCCGACCTCGAAGGGCGCCCGGATCCGCTTCGACGGCAGCGACCGCACCGTGATCGACGGCCCCTTCACCGAGGCCAAGGAGATCGTCGCCGGCTATTGGATCTGGCAGTGCGGCTCGCGCGCGGAGGCGATCGAGTGGCTGAAGCGGGCGCCGTTCGACGGTGGCACCGAAATCGAGCTGCGCCCGATCGCCGAGCTCGAGGAATTCGACGAGAACCTGACGCCGGAGCTGCGCGAGGCCAACCAGCGGCTCGGCGAGCAGATCGAAGGCCAGAGCTAGGCCGTGAGCGCTGGCGCCAGCCAGGGCGAGATCGACGCCGTCTGGAGGATCGAGTCGGCCCAGCTGATCGCTGGGCTGACTCGCATCGTCCGCGACGTCGGCGTCGCCGAGGACCTGGCCCAGGACGCGTTCGTCGCGGCGCTGGAGCAGTGGCCGGCGTCCGGCGTCCCCGCCAAGCCCGGCGCCTGGCTGATGGCCGTCGCCAAGCGCCGCGGCGTCGACGCGCTGCGGCGCCGGGTGACGCTCGAGCGCAAGCGGGAGCTGATCGGGCGCGAGCTGGAGATGCTGGAGCAGCTCGACCAGCCCGACCTCGCCGCCGCGATCGAGGACGTCGAGGACGACGTCCTGCGGCTCATCTTCATGACCTGCCACCCGGTGCTCTCCAAGGACGCCCGCGTCGCCCTCACCCTGCGCCTCCTCGGCGGCCTCTCGACGCCGGAGATCGCCCGCGCCTTCCTCGTCTCCGAGGGCACGGTGGCGCAGCGCATCGTCCGCGCCAAGCGCACCCTGACCGAGGCCCGGGTGCCGTTCGAGGTGCCCGGCCGCAAGGAGCGAGCCGAGCGCCTGGCGGCGGTGCTCGAGGTGATCTACCTGATCTTCAACGAGGGCTACACCGCGACCGCCGGCGAGAGCTGGACGCGGCCGGCGCTGTGCGAGGACGCGCTGCGCCTGGGGCGCATCCTCGCCGCGCTGATGCCGCGCGAGCCCGAGGTCCACGGCCTGCTGGCGCTGATCGAGCTGCAGGCCTCGCGGCTGCGGGCGCGGGTCGGGCCAGGGGGCGAGCCGATCCCGCTCGCCGAGCAGGACCGCGCCCGCTGGGATCACCTCCTGGTCCAGCGCGGGCTCGCCGCCCTGCGGCGCGCCGAGGATCTGAGCAGCGGCCTCGGCCCCTACACGCTGCAGGCCGAGATCGTCGCCTGCCACGCCCGTGCCGCCAGCGTCGAGGAAGCCGAGTGGCCGCGGATCGTCGCCCTCTACGACGCCCTCGCCGCGCTCACCGGCTCGCCGGTGGTCGAGCTGAACCGCGCGGTCGCGATCGGGATGGCCTTCGGCCCCGAGCCGGCACTGGAGCTGGTCGACGCGCTGGCCACCGAGCCCGCCCTGCGCGGCTACCACCTCCTCCCCGCCGTCCGCGCCGACATCCTGCTGCGCCTCGAGCGCCGCGCCGAGGCCCGCGAGGAGCTGCTCCGCGCCGCCGACCTCTGCGACAACGACCGCGAGCGCGAGCTGCTGCTGGCGCGGGCGCTGGCCTGCGAGGAATGACGGATTCGGTTCCCGGGCGGGACTTCGCGCCACCCTGGACCAGGGACCGCCGGATGGCGCTGGGTCTAGAGTGCGGTGCGATGCCGCCGACCTCCCAGGGCTAGGACCCGTGTACCGCTGGCTCGACCACACCTCCGAGCGCGAGCTCTGGATCGAGGACGAGTCGCCGAAGGCCGTGCTCGGCGAAGCGGCGATCGCCCTCGGCGACCTGCTGCGCGAGCACCGGCGCGGCGAGCCGGTGAGTCACGAGGTGAAGATCGGGGCCGCCGACCTGCCGACGCTGCTGGTCGAGTGGCTGGAGGAGCTGGTCTACCTGGCGGAGAGCGACGGCTTCGTCCCCGAGCGGGTCGTCGCGATGGACCTCGCCGACGGCGCCGTCGAGGCGGTCGTCGCCGGCCAGCGGGCCGAGCCGCAGACCCTCGTCAAGGGCGTCACCTACCACCGCCTCGAGTTCGAGCGCGACGGCGAGAGCGCCTGGCACGCCCGCGTCGTCCTCGACGTCTGAGCCTCACCCCTTGACCACGCCCAGCGGCCGCAGCCGCGCGACCGGGGCGGCGAGGCCGGCGCGCTCGACGACGCGGACGACGCGGTCGACGTCCTTGTAGGCGAACGGCGCCTCCTCGGCGAGGCCGCGCTGGCTCGGGCAGCGGACGACGATCCCGTCGGCTTCCAGCTGGCGGCGCAGCTCGGCGCCGGTGATCCGGCGACGGGCGCCGGTGCGGCTGAGCCGCCGGCCGGCGCCGTGACAGGCGGAGCCGAAGGAGCGCTCGAGCGAGCCCGGCAGCCCCCGCATCACGAAGCTCGCCGTGCCCATGCTGCCGGGGATGAAGACCGGCTGGCCGATCTCGCGATAGACGGCCGGAAGGTCGGCGGCGCCGCGGGGGAAGGCGCGGGTCGCGCCCTTGCGGTGGACGCAGAGCTCGCGGCCGCCGTGGGTCTCCAGCTTGGCCACGTTGTGGGCGACGTCGTAGACCTGCAGCGTGCGTTCGGCGGCGGCGGCGCCGAGGGCGCTGGCGACCGCCTCGCGGACCCGGTGGGCGATCGCCTGCCGGTTGGCCCAGGCGAAGTTGGCGGCGCACGCCATCGCCCCCAGGTAGGCGCGGCCCTCGGGCGAGGAGAGCGGCGCGCAGGCCAGCTCGCGGTCGGGGAGGACGATCCCGTGGCGGGCGATCGCCGCGTCCATCCGCTTCACGTAGTCGCTGCAGACCTGGTGGCCGAGGCCGCGCGAGCCGGAGTGGATCAGGACCGTGACCTGGCCCTCGCGCAGGCCGAAGGCCGCCGCGGCGCCCGCGTCGAGGATGCGCTCGACGCGCTGGACCTCGACGAAGTGGTTGCCGGAGCCCATCGTCCCCAGCTGGCCGGCGCCGCGCTGCTTGGCCCGCTCGGAGACCAGCGCCGGGTCGGCTCCCGCCAGCGTCCCTTCCGACTCGGTGTGGGCGAGGTCGGCGGCGGTGCCGATGCCGTGCCGCTCGACCAGCTCCCGCGCCCCGGCGACGAGGACGCGGTCGAGCGCCTCGCCCTCGAGCCGGATGCTGCCCCGCCGCCCGGCGCCGGCCGGCACCCCGCGCGAGATCTGGTGGACGAGCTCCAGCCGCCGCGAGCCCAGCTCCGGCTCGGTCAGCGGCAGCGCCAGCAGGCGCACGCCGCAGTTGATGTCGTAGCCGACCCCGCCCGGCGAGACGACCCCGTCGGGCGGCGCCGTCGCGGCGACGCCGCCGACCGGGAACCCGTAGCCCTGGTGGACGTCGGGCATCGCCAGCGCGGCGCCGACGACGCCCGGCAGCGTCGCCACGTTCTGCAGCTGCTCCAGCGAGCGGTCGCCGCGGATCTCAGCGAGGATCTCGGCGTCGGCGAAGACCCGCGCCGGCACCCGCATGTCGGCTCGCGCGCTCGCCGGGATCTCCCACAGCGTCTCCTCGACCTGGTTGATCTCGATCGCCGGCGGGACCGCCATGCCCGACCCCCTTCGTCGCTCGCCGCCCCGGTGGGCGACCTCCGAGAAAGCCTAGAGCGCGCCCGCGCATCGACACTCCCTGCGGCTCAGCTGATGACTCTGCCATCCGGGCAGAAGCACCCGCCCGTGCCCGCCGTCATCGGTTTGGATGACGATGATGCTTGGCTTGGCGGAGGTTGAACCGGCGAGGGATAGGCTGGCCAGGGTCGCCGCCGCGAGCAGGCGGAGGGGTCTCTGGTCACGTCGGTAGAGGTGGCGTCACTGGCTTGCTGTGACCGGGGGCGGTTCCACGGAACCGCAGCGGCCGAGACGGGCCGGCCCGTGTCGGTTGACGGCCCGCTCGTCATCCTGCTCGCCGCCTGCCGATTGCGCTTCTCTTGCTGCTCGGCGCCTCCTGCGAGGGCTTGACGCCAGCGATTGACCCGCACCCCACAAATGCCACCGAGAGACAGGCCAACATCAGCTTGCCGGCACCGCCTCTGCCTCAGGCACGCCCTAAACGGGACACGGATCGCCCGTCGCCGCCTTGCAGAGCGCCTCCCAGATGTCGACGCTCATTCGAGCCGCGATCTTCCATTCGAGCGCAGATTCGAACTCGGTGGGCCAAGCGTTGTCGTTGTAGGCGAAGCCGGAGGCATCTTCGTGTGCGACGTTCTGGATCCCGAGGGGCTTTACGGGAATCGCTTGCGGCGGATCCCCAACCCCTATCGAGAAGTCGACGGCGGTGCCGCGCGGTCCGCGGGCCGTACCGCGAAACGAAGCCGTATTCCTCGCCGGCCCCTTGATGCGCCTGATGCGCACCCTGTATGGAAGAACACGCAGGGCGGGGCGCACAGCGCTCGGCTCGAGCTTGCCGGTCCCGGATTCGGCAGCTGCCGGGCACGCCTCGCCGCTTGCTGAACCGCAACCTGCCAGGAGAGCCAACAGGCCCACAGCCAGAAGAAAAAACGCAGCAGCCCTGGCCATCTCTGGCCTAGCCCTGGAAGACGCCGCTCGGACCATAGAGGTTCTGGGGGGCATGCTTCTTTTCGTTTCGGTCTGCCTTGGAGTGCTTGACGGCGAGCGGGACCCTAGTCCATCCGGCCTCTCCCTCCGCTTCCTGAATCGCGAGTAGCACCGCCCTCCAAGGTTTTGATCCATAGCGGTGCCCGGGGCTCGACGAGTTGGCGATCAGTGGTTCGAAAGGCCCATTGGGCGGATTGATCCGCCCGACCACGAAGTTCAAGTGGTCGAACGCGCCTTTGCCAGCTTCGCCGAACCAGTCATAGGCGATGATGTCCCCGGTCGTCCATCCCCACGGAGCGTTCACTGGATCTATGTGAGCGAGCCCGAACTGCCAGAGGTGACGCGGAAGGATGTCAGCGACCACCCACGACTGCGTGTAGTCATGCTCGTTCCACCAGAGCTGGCCTTCGGGGTACAGGTTGCGGTACCACCAGCTCCCGTCTCCGTGGTCGAATGCGCGCATGAACTTCATCCTGCCCGCCCGCAGAACCTGACTGGTGAAATTAGTGCAGTTCGTAGATCCGAGGTCTGGGTAGTGTTTCGAGTTCCAACCCCCGGTGTGGTCTTCGTTGCCCCAGTATTTGGCGTACCGTGCCGCTCGGTTGAAGTCGAATGCTCCACATGGACTGGCACCGGCAGGGCAATGCCCGCTCAGGGACGACGAAGCCGAGGCGGTCGCGACGAGCATCCCCGCTTCTTCTTCTTTCTGTTCTTCCTGGTCGAATTCGGGCACCGACACGATCACTTCGAATTCGTTGGGCGTTTCCGTATCGGGCACCACCTCGATCAGCGCCGGCACGATCCCTCCCTGGGCTAGCACCACCCAGGGCCGAGCGATCACTGCCACCACTTCGAGTTCCGTTTCGCTCGATGCCTTGATCAGCTGGTATTCGCCTTCTTCGAGCTGATACTGCGCATCAGCGAGCGCCTCTGCCGATCGTTCTGGTTCCTCTGGAACCGGCACGGTGCCTTCGGAAGGCTCCGATTCCGTGTTCACGATCGCGACGGCCCCCGACGGCAGTTCGATCAATTCCTCGCCGGCGGCGACAGTGACGTTCCAAGAGAAGCTCCCCGGCGCATTGGGACCTCTGAGCGACTCGATAACGGTCGCCCCCATCGCCGTGGGCCTGATCAGGGTGTCGGTTTCCGGGGCCGTATTGGCGAATACGGCAGTGTCGCCGTTTGCCACGACGGCGTCGGTTGCCGCCGGGGTCAGGGAAGCGGGCGTGAAGCACGCGGTTTCATCCAGCGTGAATCCCCCTTCCGGCGAAACGGCCGTCTCCCCTTCCTCGAGGGTTTCGATTGCATCCAGGTTCGGAGATGGCGAGCCATAGGAAGGCTCGATCTGTTCTTCCGTTTCAACCTGCATCGTCCCTTCCGAAGGGGCGACGGAGGCCGGCAGCATTTCTTCGGCGGCTTCCACAGCCTGCCCCGGGGTGAGTACGGATTTGGATGCTTCGGAAGCAGGTTCCGGATCACATTCGGGCGCTTCGCCGGGAAGGACCGGAGCTGCGACTTCGATCGTCTCCTCGGCAATGTTTCCCCGCAGATCGACGGCCTCGACCGTAATCTGATGGGGTTCGTGCGATGGAGCTTCGGCCGCGGCGAACACTCGCCACGGCCCGGCGCCAGCCCTGGAGTAGCCGACGGCCGCGCACTCGTCGACGCCCGTGCAGGACACTCCACTGAGAACGGAGGTCGTCGCTTCGGTCCTAGTCGGCATCGGTTGGAATCGCCAGTTTCCGTCCCAGGTGTACGCGACGGGCAGCGTTTCGCCGTGAACGTTCGCATAGCTGCCGACAACGGTGCAGGCGGCAGAGACGCACGAGACGGAGCTCAGTTCCGGCGAGCTCGCGTCGGCGGGCTTCGGAACCGGCGAGGCCTGCCAGGTGCTGCCCTGCCACCGGGCGAGGAACGGAACGGCCAGTTTCCCTTCGGCCTGTTCGACGATCGTCACCTGCGTCCGGCCGTAGGCCCAGCAGTCCGTGGCAGAGCCGCAGGACACGCCGTATAGGTAGCCCTTTCCAGCCCCACTGGGAAGGGCGGCCGAGCCAGCCGTCCATTTCGCTCCGTCCCAGATCTCGGCGAGGGGCTGGTTCGTTCCGTTGTTGTAGGAGCCGACGGCGACGCAGGCACTCGAGGAGGCGCAGGAGATGCCTTCGAGCGTGATGCTCGTCACCCCTTCGGGCTTGGGGGCGAACGCCGCCTGCCACGAGCCACCAGCCCAGCGATCGACGAAGGGGGCGGCCGTCTTGCCTTCTCCCTGTTCCACCGTCGTCACCTGGGTTTTGCCATAGGCCCAGCAGTCGCTGGCCGCCCCACAGGAGACGCCGTAGAGGTAGCCCTTCGTGTAACCGCTGGGAAGGGCGGCCGAGCCAGCCGTCCATTTCGCTCCGTCCCAGATCTCGGCGAGGGGCTGGTTCGTTCCGTTGTTGTAGTAGCCGACGGCGACGCAGGCACTCGAGGAGGCGCAGGAGATGCCTTCGAGGAAGAGGCTAGTTGCGCCAGCCGGTTTGGGAGGCGAGGTGGTCTGCCATTCGCTGCCGTTCCAGTGCTCCAGGAGCGGCTCGGCGACCTTTCCTTCGAGTTGCTCGGACAGCGTGTACCTGGTCCGGCCGACCGCCCAGCAGTCGGAGGCCGTGACACACGACACCCGCTTGAGTTCGCCGATCGCGCCGTTTCCCGCGGTTCCGACCGGCGCGATCGACCGATCGGCGCCGTCCGGCGCGGCGTCGAAGAGGTAGGAGGCTTGGACCTCCTGACAATCGCTTGAGCAGTCCGAGGGATAGGAGGCGACGAGCCGGCCATCGCGTTCGACGTTGAGCGCGGCTATGCCCCCGTCCTGATCGGGGTCACTGGCGTCTATCTCCAACCCCGCGCTCGGACTGCCGAGGGCCCCGCCGGAGCTTTCGGCCAGGGCGCCGGACAGCTCGATTTCCGGCGGCGAAGAGTCGAGGTTGACGACACGAGAGACGGTCCCATGGTTCCCGGAGCCGTCGGTCGCGACAACGCTGAGGAGATAGGTCCCACTGGGATGCTCGGAGAGGTCGACTTCTTCGAGATCGAGATCGAGCGGGCAGCCGCCTTGGTCGCAGGTTTGCGTCGTCTGGTCGATCACTTCGGTTTTCCCGGTCGCGTCCGTCAGCTTCACGGCCAGGGAGGTGACACCGAAGCCCGTGTCGGTCGCGTCGGCTTCGATCGGTTCCAGGTATCCGTTGACCGCGGTGCTCGGGATCAGCCAGCGCTGGACCCGGTTGTTGTTGGTGTCGGTGATCCAGAGGCTGCCCTTGGAGTCGGTGGCGATGCCCATCGGATAGCCAAGGTTGAGCTCGCCCGGCCCAGAGCCTTTGGTGCCGAGCCGGGCGACGTAGGCACCAGACTGGTCGAACTCTTGAATGCGGCTGTTGCCCTGGTCGCCAACCCAGACGTCCCCCCTGCTGCCGACCGCGATCGCGGCCGGATGGCTGAGCTGTCCGTCGCCCGAACCGGCAGAGCCGAACTGGGTGACGAATTCGCCGGCTTCGTTGAAGATCGCAACGCGATCGTTCTGCGCGTCGGCGATCCAAACGTTGCCGTTGGGACCGATGTCGATTCCGGTCGGTTCTCCAAGCTGGCCGGCACCGGAACCTTTGGATCCGACCGCTTTCATAAAGGTGCCGCTCTGGTCGAACTTCTGCAGTCGACCGCCGCCGGTATCCGATACCCAGATGTTCCCTTTGGCGTCGATCGCGATGCCTTCGGGGCCATTCCCGGCGAACTGGCCGTTGCTGGTGCCTTTGGAGCCGAACTGGGAGAGGTATTCGCCTTTGCGGTTGAACTTCTCGATGCGGGAATTCCCCCTGTCGGCGACCCAGACGTTGCCGTTAGCGTCGACTGCGATCGCGGACGGCGAGCTGAACTGGCCGTTGCCTGACCCAGCCGTTCCAGCCTTCCTCAGGAATTCTCCGGCGGGCCCGAACTCCTGAATCCGGCCGTTTCCCCTGTCCACGACCCAGACGTCCCCGTCAGCGTCCACCACGGCGTCGGCAGGAGCACTCAGCTTCCCGTTGCCGCTCCCGCCTTCGCCGAAGCTGCTCCAGTAGCTCGCGCGCTCCGGCATCACGGAGGATTCGGCCGCCAACCCGGCTACGTTCACGGTGGGAGCCTGCTGGTCGCCCAACGTGATCGTCAGCGGTTCTGATTGTGCGACGTGATTGAGCGCGTCCTTGGCTTTGACGACGAGGGTGTGCTGGCCGGGCGAATAAGCGGCGGCTTCGACCAAGCCTTCGTCGAACCAGGAGCAGCTCTGCGTGGCGCAACCCGGTTCGTAGCCATTGACTTCTTTGCCATCGATCCACTCGCTGATGGCGGTGACACCCGCGCGGGCCTGGGCGGGATCTTCGCTGTTGGGAACGCCATCGCTGGCTTCGACCCGGACGCTGTAGCTGGGCTTTTCGGTCCCCAGCGTCGCCTGTTCGGTGATCGAACCGGAGAGTTTCAGGGACGGCGGCGCGTGATCGACGCGGACTTTCATCCCGTTCGTCGTCGTCGATTTCCGCAGCACCGCGTCGTAGGCGGTCACGTTCAGGGTGTCGATCCCTTCGGGTAGCACCGATGGGTCGTAGAACAGCTGCGGCTGGCTGCTTTCTCCGAGATTCCAGCCCGATGGACACGGTAGGTGGAGGCCGCCGGTGCAGGACCGCCAGGTCTCCCACTTCTTGGTGGCTCCCGATTTGTCGGTGGCTTCCGCTTCGAATTTCCGCACGCCGAGTCCCTGGTCGGTAGCCGACACGCTGAGCCTGACCGGAGTGCTGTCCATCCATTGGCCGTTGGAGGAGGTCGATAGAACCGGCTGGCTCCAATCGTCCATCCAGAGGTTGACGCCCCCGGTGTAAAGATCGCGCCAGCAGGTGATTTTGCTGCCGCCGCCCCCGGTGCCCATCCCGATCACCAAGACGTGCCCCGTCCCGGCACGCCATTCGTTTTCGGTGCCTTTCAGCTGTTCGAACGGCGTCTCGATCCCATACCCGTAGGTGGACGCCCAGTTGTAGTGAATAGTCGCCCAGCCCCAGGTATCGCTCCACAGGCCGGAGTAATCATGTGGCTCGGAGTTGCCGCAGCCGTTGTCCCAGCGCCAAAACGGCCTGATCAGCGCGGCCGCGAAGTAGCTGTCGGTTCCCGGAGCGGTGAGCGTGAACTGACCGTATTGGTTGGCGGCTTGGCTTCCCGAGGTCGAGGTCGCGGAAATGAAAAGACCGCGATTTGACAGGCCGGGAGCGGAGCCAATCGGTTTCGTCCCGGCCCAGAAACGGCCCCCGTTGCTGGTGGCCCAGACCCACGGGCTGGTGCCTGGTTCCAGCGCCCAGAGGCTGCCGTAGTGGTACCAGTCGTTGCCGTTGTCGTACCAGTTTTCCTGCACCGTTTCCGGATCGACGAGGACGGGGTATGCCACATCGCGATCACGGTGGGGGACTGTCAGGACGAGGAAGCTTCCGTCGACGCTCATCGAGACGGGTACCTCGGCGCCCTGCGCGTCGGACGCGGTTGGGGCGGAGACGTGGATCAGCCGGGCCCCGCTTCGCACCACCTCAGCCCCGCCTTCGCCATCGGCGCGCAGCTCGGCGCCGGGCGGCACGGTGACTTCGAAGCGAAGGCGCTCCGGGCTGTCGACCGACCGCAGCAGCGAGAAGAGCTCTGCGCCGGCTGCGAGCGGAGAGACGATCAGGTCGGAGTCCTTCTGCGTTTCGAAGTACTGGACGTCCTCGCCGTCGACCGAGCGGGCGCGACTCGCTGGCTGGTCGAGGACCGGCGAGATCGCAAAGCCTTCGTCGCCGATGTCGATCGGTTCCGAGGCGTCATCCGGAAGGTTGACGTCGACGATCGGATTGGTCGGGGAATAGCCATCCCCCGTGGACCGGAGATCGAGATCGACCTTCGCGAGGCTGCCGCCTTCGTCGGTCTGCCTGATCGGGATCGTCCCTTCGAAGAGCATCCTCTCGCCACCCTGCGTGACCAGCGCGACGTTGGGGGCGAGCACCCTGTCGAGGGCCGAGTCGCTGAGAGCCCGGGCTGGATCCTGGTCGACCATCGCCAGCTGTTCGCCGAACGCATCTTCCAGCAGCGCCACCGCCTGCCCTGGCGTCAGGTCCACGTAGGCTTGTCTGGACGTCTCCCTTTCGGCATCGGCCCCCGGCGTATCGCGACGCCGCGCATCCTCGGCCTCGCGTTCTTCGGCTTCACGGAGACCTTCGGCGACGTCTGCGGCACCGGGAAGCGAACCGGCTTCCTCCTGGGTTGCTGAGCGCACCTCTACCGCAGGCTGATCCGAGCCCGGGGACTCCGCCAACACTGGAACCGCCGAGCTGGCGAGAAGCACAGTGACAAAAACGAGAAGCCAACGCGCCCCGGCCCCAAGCCCACCAAACGCCCTCAAGAACGAGACCCTCCGATCTTCAACTATCTGTAGACAATATGTTTCTCGGCACTACCGCGCGGATTTATATCAGCATTCTGGGTCAATCCCTGCATATCCTTCGTCCGACAGAATGCACTCTCTTGATCCTGTGCGGCGTGATGGATTGACCCGCCCTCGGCATCCAGTTAGCCACTCTTGGGCTTGGCAGAGCTATCCAGCACGGCTTCTGGAGCCCAACCAACGCAGAGCCGCTCGCGTAGTCGACCGCGGCACCGAAGAGAGGAATCCGTCCCTCCCGGTCGACCGCAACGGTGGAGGCTCGAAGCTCATCTCGTCGATCTCCGAAAAGACCGCACCGCCGTTCTGACCGAATTCGGGGTCTCGAGCTCCTTCGGGCAGAAGGCGGGCGAGGAGAGATCCCTTGCTCACGACAATCCCTCCCCCGGCAGGGAAAGCAGGATGACAAGCATCGCCCCCGCGACCAGGCTCCAGTGCCGCCGTGCTCCCCCGTTCTCCTTGCTCACCGAGTCCCTTCCCGCGATTGTGCGGATTCCTGCGCACTGAAGCCGACTTGGATCATGGGAGTTGCGATCCTGCTTGCGCGCGAGCGGGCGCAGTGCCGCTCGCTCAACGCGGCCGGCTGACCTCGAAGTAGAGCAGCGCGTGGTCGGAGTACTTCTCGACCCACTCCTCCTGCTCGGCGTCGGGGCGCTGGGGCCAGCCGCGGACCTCGACGTCCTTGCCGTCGACCTGCTCGAACTCGATCTGGTCGCTGGCGATGACGTGGTCGAGGTTGCTGCGCATCCTGCCGTCGCCGTGCCAGGTGAGCTCGGCGGTCTTGGAGAGCACCCGCATGCCGGCCCTGCCCGCCCGGTACTCGAGCGCCGCGATCTCGCTCTCGGCGCTGATCCGGTCGTGCAGGAGGCTGTCGCCGTCCTTGCCGTAGACGTAGTCCAGGCCCATCACGTTCATGTCGCCCATGAACATCAGGTTCGCCCTTCCCTTCACCAGCTCGTCGAGGTGCTGCTTGAACTTGAAGGCGCGCTCGATCATGTCGGTGCGCAGCCCGAAGCCGCGGGCGTTGGTCATGCTCGCCAGGTGCAGGAACAGCATCGAGTAGTCCGTGCCGCCGGCTTTCACCGTGAGGAAGGCGCCGGGGCGCATGAACGCGTCGCGGCTCTGGAACTCGATCCTCTGGGTGAGGAAGGCGGTGGTGCCCGGGCCGATCCCGACCAGGATCTCCTGCGTGTTCTGGCCTTCGGTGATGAAGAACGAGTAGCCGGGCAGCCCCTCCATCACCGAGCGCCACACCTCCGGCCCCTCGACCTCGTAGAGCGCGATCACGTCCGCCTTCTGGGAAGCGAGGAAGTCGACCCGGTCGGCGTTGCGCGGATCCTTTTCCTTCCAGTGTTCGCAATTCCAGGAAACAACACTGAACGCTTTCGCCATCGGATGGCCTCCACTGAACCGTGACTGGGGACCATCGCGACCATAGCTGAGAACTCAGGTGTGTTTTACCAAGTGTGGAAAATGCCTTCAGCCGACCTTCGCCAGCTCCGCCTCGCAGGCGGCGCGGAGGCGGTCGAGACAAGCCCTGGTCGGTGAGCCGGCGCCGGCGGTCGGCGAGGATGTTCGAGGCGATGCAATCGGTTGACGACGACAGGAGGGGCGATGCCCAAGGTCACCGCGGACATGACGATCACGCTCGACGGCTACGCGAGCGGCAGGAACCAGAGCCGGGAGCACCCCTTCGGCGACCTCGACTCGGACCGGCTGCACAGCTGGATGTTCGACCACGCCGACGAAAACGCCGAGGAGAGGGCGGCGATCACCACCGCCGGCGCCTACGTGATGGGGCGCAACATGTTCGGGCCCGATCGCGGCGAGTGGGATCTCGAGTGGCAGGGCTGGTGGGGACCGAACCCGCCCTACCACGCGCCGACGTTCGTCCTTGCCCACCGGCCGCGCCCCAGCATCGAGATGGAGGGCGGCACCGTCTTCCACTTCGTCAGCGACGGGATCGAAGCGGCGCTCGCGCAGGCCCGCGAGGCGGCCGGCGAGAGGACCGTCTCGATCGCCGGCGGGCCCAGCGTCACCAACCAGTACCTCGCCGCGGGCCTGATCGACGAGCTGCGGCTGCACGTGGCGCCGTTCGTCGCCGGCGGCGGCGAGCGCCGATTCGCCGGCGCCGAGGGGGTGGCGCTGACCCCGGTCAGCAGCCGCGCCACCCCCCACGTCACCCACCTCGTCTACCGTCGCCCCAGCAGAGATGCGAGGTGAGAACGCACTTATGCCCGCATACCGGGCATAAGTGCGTTCTCGGCGGGTGCGTTATCGCGCCGGGGCGGCGCCGGTTTCGCGGGTCGAGTCTCGCTCATACCTTCTTGTCGGAAGCTAGGAGGGATTGGCGTTCGCGAGCGGGCGCGATCGCAGCAGCGCGACCATCGCCACCGCCGCGTCAACCGTCGCGGCGAGCAGAGCCAGATCGCGGATCAGCGTCAGTTCCGGCGATTTGAAGGTCGCCAGCGAGAGCGCGGTCGCGCCGACCACGATCCAGGCCGGGCGCCGCAGGCGGGTCGCGTCGTCGCTGAGGACGACGGCCGCGAGCCCGAGCAGCCAAACCATGTACTGGGTGCTGAGCACCGGGCTGACGACGACGACCAGGAGGACGACGGCGAAGACAAAGTCGCGACTGACCGTGTCCTCGCCCAGCTCCGCGCGGCCGGCGCCGATCGCCCGCGCCCGCAGCCACCACCAGGCCGCGGCGGCGGCCAGCGCGGCGAAGGTGAGCCAGCGGAGCAGGGAGGCGACGGTGTCGGCGGTCCCGGTGGCGACCTCCCAGGCGCCGGAGCGGATCGCGCGCGGGTAGGGGTCGCCGCTGACGATCTGTTCCAACTGCCAGGGGATCGTCGCGACCGCTTCCTCCTGCAGGCCGCGGTCGCCGCCGTGCGAGACGAAGCCGGTGGCGTCGCCGAAGGCGACGGTCGAGACCGCGAACACCACCGCGACCGCTGCCAGAGCGGCAAGCACGGCGCGGGTCAGCCGCGCCCGGTCCCACTCGCCGAACAGGACCAGCACCGGCCACAGCTTGATCGCCGCGCCGAGCCCGGCGAGCGCCCCGAACCAGCCCGGCCGCCGCCGGATGACGAGCAGCGCGGCGATCGCGATCACGGTCGGGACGAGGTCGAAGCGCAGCACCGCGAAGGCCCCGAGCAGCGGCATCCCCAGCAACCAGACCCAGACGCCGGTGTCGTTGCCCGTGCGCCGCGCGAACCGCGCCAGCAGCACCAGCCCGACCAGGTCGACCGCCAGCATCAGCCCGACGAACGCTTCCCCGTAGCCGGCCGAGACCAGCCGCGGCACCAGCATCAGCAGCCCGGCGCCGGGCGGGTACTGCCACGCTTCCCCGCCGGGGAAGGCGTCGTGGCTGGTCAGGTAGTGCGACCAGGTGTCGTAGTTGTTGACGTCCTCGAAGCGCGGATGCGGCGTCGCCCAGAAGCCGACCTCGGCGACGATCAGCGCCCGCGTGCAGAACCAGACGGCAAGCCAAAGCCAGAGCTTGCGATCCGGCACCGAGATGCCCGCCCAGCCCGCGCGCCGCGCCTTCCCGTCATCGACGGCGATGTTCCGCCTCACCCCTGCAACCTATCCGCCACTGCCCTCCCACCCCTTTGCCGCGACCGCGGCGGTCCACACGGAGCCGTCCGCCCCTCGCCCGAGCGCCCGCCAACGGCGGGCATACTGAGCGCCATGCCATCCGATATCGAGTTGGCGATCGGCAGGTACCTCGGCGGCGATCCGTTGGGCTGCGCGGAAATCGTGGCGCGGCGGCTGCGGCTGACCGCCTGGGACACGTTGCTCCTGATGGCCGCGCTCGCGGACCTCGACATGACCGAGCTGCTGGTGGCGATTCGCGAGGCCGTGCTCGAGGGCATCCTCCGAGCCGTCCCCGAAGACGCCGAGCTGGTCGCCGCCTTCAAGGTGACCCTGGGACTCGAGGAGCCGCACCGCGACCTCGAGCCCTACCGCAACCCGCCCGCGCCAGTCCTCGCCTTCTGGTCCGCCCGCCGCCTGGCGCATCGCGGCGACGCAGAGGCATCGCGGGCGCTGATGGAGCTCGCCATGGCCCATACGGACCACATCGAGAGCGCCCTCGCCCGTCACCTCGTCACCGGCGGCGAGCCGGCGCCCGTCCCGGTGAGCGAGGTCCAGCGGGCGCAGCTCGCCTTCCAGCTCCTGATGAAGCGAATCGGCGCTTCCTCGCGGCGCGACGGCGACTTCGTCGAGACGCTGCTGTCCGCGGCGGAGCCCGGGGCGAGGCTGGAAGGCGCGGTTGCCCAAGCGACCCTCGCCTACGGCGAGGGTGAGCAGGTGGACCTCCCCGCACTCCTCGCCGCGCATCGGGACGGGCTCGCCGCGGCCACGACGGAGGCGCTGACGCAGGCGGCGTTCCTGCTCGTCGCGATCGCACCACCCTCAGCCGAAGCCGAAGCCCTGCTCGAGGAGTCGCTCGGCCAACTCGCGAGCAGGGGGCCGGACGGGCGGCTGGTCGCGGCGGCTCATGCGATCGCGCTCGCCGCCACCGAGGAGCCGGGGCAGGCGCACGGGGGAACGGTCGCCGCCTTCATCGTCGAGAGCGGCGTGCTGGCCGTGGCGGAGCCGGACTCGCTTCCCCTTTTCGCCCAGCTGATCGAGCGGTTCGGCGGGCGCCGGGGGCTCGAGGCCGTCGACGATGCCTGGTCGGCCCGCGACGACCTGCCCCCGGAGGCATACGTCGAAGCGGCGCTGGCGGCCTGCGGACACCCGGAGGCCGGCCCGGAGCGCTCGGCCCCCCGCCTTCGTCGAGCGGCGGAGAGGATCTGCGCGGGCAAGGAGGCCGTGCCGCGCGCGCCTCACCTCTCCGGCAACCTGATGCATGCGCTGTCCGCGGCCGGCGAGCCCGAGCTGGCCAGCGAGGTCGGCTACCGGGCGCTGGAGGCGGTCGGGTTCCAGGTCGGCGACGAGGTCGCGCTGTGGTTCGCCCGCAACAGCGCCGTCGGGCTCACCCGCGACGGTCACGGGGAGCGCGCGCTGGGACTCGTCTCCCAGTGCCTCGACGAGACGCCTTCCGACCTCGGTCGCCGCGACGCCGCGCGCACCGAGCTGCTGCTGCTCCACGTCCAGATCGCTTATCACCAGGGGCGGCTGGAGGCGATAATCCCGCGCCTCTACGAGCTCAGGTACCGGGCGACGGTGGAAGAGCCGGTGGATCCCGACCGGCTCGCCAGGAGCCTGGGCGACATCGCCAAGATCTTCGAGTTCGTCGGTTCGTTTGGCACCGTGCAGCGGTACCTGAACGACATGTTGACGCGACCCGAGTGCAGACAGGCGTCCCCGGCGCTCCTGGAGGGGGCGGCCAAGCGCCTGGCGCGGATCAGGATCCGCGCCTTCGGCGGCACCGACGCGGAATATGCCGAGCTCTCGGGCCGGCCCGAGGACTGGGAGAAGGCCGAGCACGAGGAGACCGCGTCGACGCTGGGGCCGATGCTGGAGCTGACCCGGCAGAAGGTGCGGGCCCATCTCGACGGCGACCCCGCCGCCGTCCTCGAGCGGCGCGAGCAGGCGTCTTCCTACCTCGACTCCAGCCCGCTGAAGGACGGCCTTCTCCACTCGGCGATACAGCAATCGCTTGCGATCGAACTGGCTCACTCGGGCGACCAGGAGGGCGCGTCGCGGCTGGCGAGATCCTCGCTGCAGACCCTTTCCCGCCATGCCGCCGAGCTGGCCGCGGTAAGCCCGGTCGAGGACCTGCGAGAGATCTGCGCGACCCTGGCCCGCGCCGCCGAGGTCGCCGTGAGCCTCGCCGCAGGCCGCTCCCCCGGCGCGGCCGACCAGGAGATGCTCGAGACGTTTCTCGGACTGCGATCGCTATGGGCGGACCTGCGGATGGTCCGGCGGGAAGCCGGCGCGGACGCGGCATCGCCGCAGCGAGGCGGGATCGCCGCAGCGCGCAGGAACCTTGCCCGCCTCCTGCTCGACGGCCCGACCACGGACACCGCCCGTCTGGGCGAGTTCTTCGAGGACGTCTTCCAGGCTCGGCTCGAGCGCGACCTCGAGGAGATCGCGAGCATCCACGGCCGCCTGCCCACGGGGTCCGCGGCCGAGCGGCTGAAGGCGGCATTCGAGGCAAGCGTCGCCGAGCTCGGGGACAGCGCGGCCTTCGTCGGCTACTTCAGGATCGTGGGGCGGCCGACCGGGCCTCCCGCCTTGACGGGGAAGCTCGAATCCGAGCCCGAGGAGTACGTCGCCATCCTCCTCCACAAGGGGAGCTACAGCGCGGTCCGGCTCGGCGAGGTGGAGGCGATCGAGGCCAGCGTCGAGCGGTTCCAGGAGCGGCTGCGCGCGGAGGCGCTGGCCCCGCCCGCCGAGCCTACGGGCAACGGTGCCGTGGAGATGCTCGTCGCGCCGCTGGTCGATCCGATCCTCGAGCGGGCGGGAGAGGCGACCACGATCCACCTGATGGCCGACGGCGATCTCTCCGACCTCCCCTGGCAGCTGCTGTTCGGGTCCAGGGGCCTGGAGCAGCACCGGGTCCGGGTCGTCCAATCGTTCCTCAGCCTCGGCCGCAGGCGCGCCCGATCCGTGCGCCTGGATCCCGGCGCCGTCGTCATCGCCCGGCCCGACTACGGCGATCCCCCGGCCCGACCGAGCTACGTCGAAGGCATCGAGAGGTTCGAGGACCTGGCGAGCACCGCGGTCGAGGGCGAAGTCGTGGCCGCGGCCTGCGGAGCCGAAGTGATCGGCGGCAGCGACGCCGCTCCGCGGGCGCTGCTCGACGCGGCGCCCGTCGGCGTGCTCCACGTCGCCAGCCATGGGTACCTGCTGCGCGGCGAGATGAGCCCCGGCGACTCCGAGCAGGGGTTCGATCAGCTCGGAGCCGACATGTTCATCGCCCGCGAGCACTCCCTGCCAGGGCCGCTCACCTCGGTCCGCCTCAAGGACCCGCTGCTCCACAGCGGGATCGCGATGAGCGGGGTGAACGAGTGGCTGGCGGAAGAGGGCCGCGGCGCCGCGGACACCGGTGTGGTCACCGCCGAGGACCTGTCTTGGTGTCAGCTCTCGGACGTCGACTGCGTCGTCCTCTCGGCCTGCTCGTCGGGCAGGGGGGAAGGAAGCAGCACCCTGGGCAGTCGCGGGATGCGGTTCGCGGCCCTTGCCGCGGGGGCCAGCTGGGTCATCGCCAGCCTCTGGCCGGTTCCCGACGTCGCCAGCGCGGTCCTGATGGAGTGGCTCTACGAGGGCTTCGCGGCGGGGTTGGCGCCGCCGGATGCCCTGGTCGCCGCGCAGGGCCGGCTGCGCGAGGCCGACATCGCCTCGATCTTGGCCTCGGCGACGGCGAGCAGGCTCCTCGCCGCGGCGCCGGAGACGATGGCGCGCCGCTACCTGGAGGAGCTCCGGCGCGACCTGCATCGACGGGCACCGTTCGCCCACCCCTATTTTTGGTGCGGCTTCGTCTGCAGCTGCTAGCTGGAGGCTGATTCCCGGCGCCCCGCCTCCCCACTCCCCACCTCATGACGTGCCCCCCCTTAGCTCGGCTTGCTGGGCTCGCCGGTCTCCTCGTCCTCGGCGGCGGCGGCCGGGTCCTCGACCGAGACGCTGACATCCGATCCGAAGCGCTCCTTGATCCGGCGGATCACGCCGACCAGGACGTCATAGGAGCCGCGAGCCGCGATCGCGATCGCGATCGTCTCCACGGCGCTGGTCCGCTCCTCGGGCGGCGGCACCCACTCGACCTCGAGCCCCGCCTCCCGCAATGCCTCGACGAGGTCGAACGCGCCCCGGAGCGACCCCTCATAGCGGACCTTCGTGACCACGACGTGAGTCTAAGCCCTCCCCGGGCGCCGTCCTGGTTGGATACCGGCATGCGCCGCGGCCGCGTCCACAGGGGCCTCCTGCCCGCGCTTGCCGTCGCCTGCGCCGTTCTTGCCGTCCAGGCGCAGGCGGCGCCCGCGACGCTCCCGCCGGCCCGGGGCCGGCGCGCGCCGGCGCAGGCGGCGCGACGCGGACCACGAGGGTGGGCAGCCTGCTGCTGAGGACGCCGCGGCGCTTCGTCGCCGGCCGCACGCGCCTCAGGATCAGCGCCAAGTTCGAGCATGTCGGCTGGCTGACGGTGACCCTGCTGAAGGGCGGGAGGCGCATCGCCCGCGGCGCGCTGATCGCCACCGAACCGGACACGATCGGGCTCGCGCTGAAGGTGCCGGGAACGCTGCGGCCCGGTGCCTACCGGCTCACCGCCCGCTACCGGCCGCTCGGCGAAAGGGCCCGCGCCAAGCGGCTGCGGCTGACCGTGACCAGCCGCGCCCGCGATCGCGGCGCGGCTGGCTGATCCGCTTCCGGCACCCTCACCGGCTGTCGACCGATTCGGCGATCTCGCGCGCCGCTCGGTGGGCGGAGGAGATCGCGCCGTCCTGCCAGCCGGACTTGACGGCGGTCTGGTCGCCGGCGAAGTGGAGCCGCCCCACGGGCGTCGCGACGTGCGGCCAGAGCTCGGTGAACTGGCCCGAGGAGTAGAAGACGAAGTCGCCCCGGCTGAACGGATCGAGGTTCCAGGAGTGGTAGACGGCCCCCTCCGCCACGGCCGAGATCCCCGGGAAGACCTTCTCCAGCTCGGCCAGAGCGAGCGGCAGCCGCTCCGCCTCCGCGAGCCCGTCCATGCGTTCGGACTGGGGGCCGACCATGTAGAGGTCGAGGATCGCCCGCGGCCCCGCCTGGTTGAACGTCGCGTCGCGGATCATCGCGGTCAGGTCGGTGTCGGTGAAGCTGAGCGCGAACAGCCCCTGGCCGTCCGGCCGCCGCCAGACCCGCCGCTCGCACTGGATGAAGAGGTGCGAGATCTGGGTGCTCTGCAGCTCGTCGACGACCTTCCGTTTCGGCGCCGGCAGCTCCGGGGCGATCGTGATCGTGCGCAGGACCGAGAAGGGCAGCGCGCAGACGACGTGGTCGGCCTCGACCACCGAGCGACGCCCGCGGCGGCTGACGGTGACCGTCGCGGACTCGGGCCCGTCCTCGATCGCGACCACCTCCGAGCCGTAGTGGATCCGGTCCTTCATCGTCGCCGCCAGCCGCACCAACCAGCGGTCGTTGCCGCCGGGAATCGTGTTCCAGCTCGTCGAGCTGCCGAGCCGGCGGGCGTCGACCCACTGCTGGATCGTGAACAGCGGCGAGACGTCATAGCCGTTGTCGCCGTAGGCCGAGAGGTGGGAGGCGCGGATCAGCTCCGCGGCCGCCTCCGAGGCACCCAGCGACCTCATCATCTCGAGCATCGTCCGCTGCTCGTAGCCGGCCAGGTGCGGCGGCGGCCAATCGGGGGCGTCGGGGTCGCCGAGGCCGCCCTCGACGCCGTCCAGGTAGAGCTCGCAGAGGTCGTCGAGCCCGATCCGCCGCTCGCCCTCGGCGAGGTCGCCGGGCCAGTCGGCCGGCTCGAGCGAGTCGTCGTGATGCCACAGCATCGGACCCTCGCCGCGGTCCAGGTACCGCCTCCCCTGCAGGTAGTAGAAGCCGCCCAGCTGGGCGGGGGGCACCGGCTGCAGCTCGGGCGCGAGGCCGGTCAGGGTCACGTACTTCATCAGGTACTCGTGCTCGACCGGGACGAACAGCGCCCCGGCCTCGGCGTGGAGGTCGTCGGCGAACTCGCTGCGCACCGAGTTGACCCGCCCGCCGGGCCGCGTCCGCGCCTCCAGCACGACCACCTCGTGGCCGGCGAGGCGCAACTGGTGGGCAGCGGTGAGGCCGGCCGCGCCGGCGCCGATCACGACCACCCGCCGCTGCTTGCCGCTCCGCGGCGCGAGGTCCTCGACCCGCGGCTGCACGGCCTGGCCTACGTCGTCGCCCATCTCAGGCCCCCGTCCCGGCGGCCTTGCGCATCGCGGTGCATTTGATCTCGACCAGCGCGCCCGGCAGGGCCAGGTTGGTGCCGAGCGCCGTCCAGCAGGGGAAGACCGGCCCGGTCACGTAGCGGTCCTTGATCGAGATGAACAGCTCCAGCGGCTCGAACGTGGTGTGGAACGTCATCAGCTCGGCGACGTCCTCGAACCCGCAGCCGGCGAGCGCGAGGACCTCCTTGACGTTCTCGAAGGCGGCCACGTACTGCGCTTCGGGATCGGCCAGCGGCATCCCGTCCTCGCCGGTGCCGAGCTGGCCCGAGACGTAGACCACGTCGCCCACCCGCAGGCCGGGTGAGAAGTGGTATTTGAGATGGCCTTCCTCCTGCGCCGTGGGCACCAGGGGTTCAGCGTTCTGGATCATGCTGCACAGCTCCCTTCGTTTCGTGTTCGGGTGGTCGGCGGGACCGCGCTCAGCCGGCGGTCTCCGCCTCGAGCTCGGTGATCGCGTCGAAGTCGGGGTCGATCGTGTCGCTGACCAGCGCCCCGCCGACGGCGGCGAACTTGTCCGGGTCCGCCGAGCGCAGCCAGCTCGCGTACACCGCCCCGCCGACGGCGATCGCCAGCAGCAGCCAGGGCGCGTGGTTGAGCAGGTCGGAGGTCGTGTGGCCGACCAGCTCGTAGTTGTCGATGATCAGGACGATCGCCGCCGTCAGCGCCGCGGAGCCGAGCAGCGGCGCCAGCACCGTCCGCCACCAGTGACGCTCGGGGTGGCGCCAGAAGAAGGCGATCACGGCAAAGCCGACCGCGGCCTGCAGCGAGAGGATCCCCAGGGTCCCGACGCCAACCAGCGAGGTCCCCATCACCAGCAGCGGATCGGCACCGGCCAGGGCGAACACCACGATCACGACGGCGATGAAGCAGAGCTGGGTCACCGAGGCGATCCAGGGCGAGCCGTGCGCCCGGTGGGTGCGCGCCAGCGGCGCCGGCATCACCCCGTCGCGGGCGAGCGCGAAGAGGTACCGCGCGCCCGCGTTGTGGAGCCCCAGCGCGGTCCCGAAGAGGCTCGTCAGCAGCAGGATGTTGGTCACGTGCAGCGCGAACGAGCCGACGTACGTTTCCATCTGGGTGAAGACGAACGAGCCGGGGTCTTCGGCCGCCACGGCCGCCGCCTCCCCCGCCCCGGCTCCGGCGATCAGGGCCCAGGAGCCGATCGCGAAGAAGGACCCGACCAGGATCACCGCCATGTAGGTGGCGCGCGGCACCGTCTTCTTCGGGTTCTTGGTCTCCTCGGCGAAGATCGCGGTCGCCTCGAAGCCGATGAAGGTGGCGAAGGAGAAGGTCAGGGCGACGCCGGGCGCGTTGCCGAACACCACCGAGGGGTTGAGCGATTCGAGGGTGAAGGCGCTGAGGCCCTGGTCGACGAGGATGGCCACGTCGAGCACCAGCACCAGGGCGATCTCGAGGGTGAAGATCAGCGAGAGCAGGCGGGCGTTGAAGTCGACGCGCCGGTAGGCGAGCGCGGCGAGGACGAGGACGAGGATCCCGGCCCACGCCTGCCAGGGGAGGTCGATGCTGAACTCGGAGATGAAGATCGAGTTCGCGAACCAGCTGAAGACCCCGCAGATCGCGACCAGGATCGCCGTGTAGGCGAAGACGGCGACGTAGGCGCCGCTGAGGCCCAGCCGTGTTCCGAACCCGCGCGCGATGTAGGCGTAGAAGGCGCCCGCGTTGCTCATGTGAGCGCTCATCGCGGCATACCCGACCGCGAAGCAGAAGAGGGCCAGGGTGGTGACGACGAAGATGCCCGGGGCACCGACGCCGGCGCCGAAGCCGATCACCAGCGGCACGTTGAAGATGAAGCCCGCGAGCGGAGCGGCAGCGGCGAGGACGAGGAAGACGAGGGAGCCGGTGCCGATCGCGTCGGGACGCAGTCGCGACCCCGCGGGGGCGGTGGGAGCGGTTGGGGATTCAGCCATCGGAAAGCCTTTCGATCGAAGGGTCGACTGGTGGCCAACGCCGGGAAACCCATGCCCGGCAAAACGATTTGGCCGAGTCAGCCTAAAACGATTTGGCCACTCTAGTCAAGCCAAATCCACCCCACTTTCGCCATTCGCCCAGAAATTGGGCTCCAGGCCTTGTACAGCGGGCCAAAACGATTTGGGGATAATCTCCGGGCAATGCAGGACGGACAGCGGGAGCGGATCGGGATCCAGGACGTCGCGAGAGCGGCCGGCGTCTCGGCGACGACCGTGTCCCACGCCCTCAACCGGCGCGGCAAGGTGAGCGCCGAGACGCGGGCCAGGGTCGAGGCCGTGGCCGATCGCCTCGGCTACCGGCCGAGCCGGGCGGCGCGAAGCCTGCGCACCGCCCGCACCGAGACGCTCGGCCTGGTCCTGCCCGGATTCGAGACCGGGGTCGCCGCCGACCTGCCGACGGTCGCCCTCGACCACTACATGCAGCTGACCCGCTCCGCGGCGCTGACCGCGTTCGACCGCGGCTACCGCCTGCTGATGGCACCGCAGCTCGCCTCGCCCCGGGAAGCGGCCGAGCTCGGGGTCGACGGGGCGATCGTCTGCGACCCGGTGGCGGGCGACCGCCAGCTCGACTTCTTCACCGAGGCGGGCATCCCGGTCGTCACCTACGAGCAGCCGCCGGGCCGACCGGACTTTCGCTGGCACGTCCATTCCGACAACGAAGCCAACATTAGGGTGCTGCTCGACCATCTCGCGGGCGCGGGGGGCGAGGCGATCGCGATGATCCTCCCCGACCTCCCCTCACCGACGATCGACGAGTGCCAGCGCGCGTACCTCGGCTGGTGCGAGCGCCACCGGCAGGAGCCGCGGCTGGAGCTGGTGGCCGGCCAGCCCGAAGCCCCCGTCGCCAGGCAGCGGGCCGAGTCGCTGCTCGCGTCGAACGACCCGCCCGACGCGATCCTCGACGTCGTCCCGCCGAGCTCGCTACAGGCCTGCCGGCGCCTCGGCCTGCGGGTCCCCGAGGACGTCCTGATCGCCGCCTTCATCGACACCCCGGACACGCGCGCCGCCGAGCCGGCGATCACCGCGATCGACCTCAACCCGGTGGCGATCGGCAAAGCCGCGATCGAGCTTCTCGTCGACCTGGTCGAGGGGCGCTCGCCCGAGGGGCCGATCATCGTTCCCTCGCCGCTGCACGTCCGCGCCAGCAGCCGGCGCTAGAGGCCGCTCGCGATATTGACCAGCCTCTGGTGTGGTCAATGTCGCGAGCGCGTGAGAGCATGCTCAGCTAGAGGCTCGCGGCGAAGCCGCGGATGTCGCCGATCGTGCCGAAGTAGTCCGGCGCCAGCGCCTGGCGGAAGATCATCTCGGCGGCGTGGACGAGGCCGAGGTTGACGCGGCCGACCGACGGCACGCCGGCCCGCTGCAGCCTGCGGAAGTAGGCGATTCCCTCGTCGCGCAGCGGATCGAGCTCGTTGACCGAGATCACGTGCGGCGGCATTCCGGCAAGCTCGTCCTCGCTCGCGAAGTGGGGCCAGCAGAGCGGGTTCTCCGCGTTCTCGCCGGCCGGGTCGTAGGCGCGGACCAGCTGCGCGCAGCCGGCGCAGGAGATGAAGTAGCCGTCGTTCTCGACCAGGGAGGGCAGCTCCCGCGAGCGCCGCTCCTCGTCCCAGCCGTAGCCGCCGCTGATGAAGGGGACCATCGCGTAGACGCCGTCGATGCGGCTCAGCTCGCCCTGCCGCTTCGCCTCCAGGGTCGTCGCCAGGACCAGGTTCGCGCCGCCCGACTCGCCCTGCAGGACGAGCTTGGTGATGCCGAGCTCCTGCCGGTGCTCGTCGATCCAGCGCAGCGCCGCCATGCAGTCGCCGTGGCCGGTCGGGAACGGGTTCATCGACTCGGGGCCGTAGGCGTTGCGGAAGTCGACGCCGATCACGACCATCCCGGTCGCCGCCAGGTCCTCGCACCAGCGCCGGTGGACCTTGTTGAAGGAGCTGAGGATCGTCATGCCGCCGCCGTGGATGTAGACGAGGCCGGGCACCGGCCCCTCGGTCTCCGGCGCCCGGTAGACCCGCAGCTCGAGTTCGTGGCCGTCGGGGGCGGTGACGGCGTGGGTCGTGCAGACGATGTCGTCGCGGTCGCCGGGCAGCTCGTTGGGCAGCGCTTCGTAGAGGCCCTCGAACCCCTCGTGGGCCTCGGCCACGTAGGCGAGCACGGCCGCTTCGTCGGCGGGGTCGATCTCCGGGCCGACGGCCCGCCCGTCGAGCGCAAACGGGGCCAGCGCCTCGACGAGCTGCGGCTTGGTGCGGGCGTCGCCCCGCGGCCCCTCTCCGGTGAACGGCGGCTCCGGCGAGCGGACGCTGGTCTGTGCAGCGGACATGTTCCCTCCTCTGTCGCGTGCCGGGAATCCCTCCCGACGATGATCAACCCGCGCGGGAGTCTAGCAAATGAGCGCTCATTTATGTCGCCTGCAAGGGGCTTCCGAAGCGGCTCAGATCGAGATGCCGCCGTCGACCGGGAGGACCGCTCCGGTCACGTAGCCGGCCTCGGGCGAGGCGAGGAAGAGAACGCCGGAGCCGATCTCGTCCGGGTCGGCGAAGCGGCCGAGCGGGATCGTCTGCTGCAGCAGCTGCCGCTGCTCGTCGGGGATCGAGTCGATCATCCGCGTCTGCGCGTTGGGCGAGATCGCGTTGACGGTGACGCCGAAGCGGGCGAGCTCCTTCGCGGCGGTCTTCGTGAACCCGATCACCCCGGCCTTGGCCGCGGCGTAGGCGGCTTGGCCGACGTTGCCGTGCAGGCCGGTGAAGGAGGTGACGTTGACGACGCGGCCGTAGCCGCGCTCGCGGAAGTGCGGCACGCAGGCGCGGGTGAAGCGGAAGGTGCCGGTGAGGCTGACCGCGACGACCAGGTCCCAGTCCTCGTCGTCGAGCTTCCAGAGGACGCGGTCGCGCAGCAGGCCGGCGTTGTTGAAGAGGACGTCGATCCTGCCGCTGCGCTCGATCGCCTGCCGCACCACCTGCTCGACGTCGTAGGTCCGGGTGACGTCGGCCGGCGCGGCGGTGCCGCCGACCCGCGCCGCCTCGTCGTGGACGAGGCCCTCGTCGACGTCGACCATCCAGACGTCCGCCCCGGCGGCGAGGAAGCGCTCCGAGACCGCAAGCCCGATCCCCTGCGCGGCCCCGGTCACGATCACCGTCTGACCGCTGAAGTCGTGGCGCGTCCCACCGTCGCTCATGCCAGCAGCTCCAAGATCATCGCCATCCCCTGCCCGCCGCCGACGCACATCGTCTCCAGGCCGTAGCGACCGCCGCGGGCGCGGAGGCCGTTGATCAGCGTCGTCGTGATCCGCGCCCCGGTCATCCCGAACGGATGGCCGAGAGCGATCGCGCCGCCGTGGACGTTGAGCTTCTCCGGGTCGATCTCGAGCTCGCGGGCGGAGGCGATCACCTGCACCGCGAACGCCTCGTTGATCTCGACCAGGTCGATCTCGTCGATCGTCAGGCCGGCGTTGGCCAGCGCCCGGCGCGAGGCCTCGACCGGGCCGAGGCCCATGATCTCCGGCGAGAGCGCCGAGACGCCGGTCGCGACGATCCGCGCCAGGGGCTCGATCCCGAGCCGTTCGGCGCGACGGTCGCTGACCACGACGAGCGCCGCGGCACCGTCGTTGAGCGGGCAGCAGTTGCCCGCGGTCACCGTTCCCCGCTCGCGGAAGACCGGCGGCAGCGCCGCCACCTTCTCGTAGGTGGTGCCGGGACGGGGGCCGTCGTCGGCGGCCACCACGGTTCCGTCGGGCAGGGTCACCGGCACGATCTCGCGCTCGAAGAAGCCGGCCGCGATCGCCGCCTCGGCGCGCTGCTGGCTGCGGACCGCGAGCTCGTCCTGCTCCTCGCGCCCGATCCCCCGCAGCGTCGCCACGTTCTCCGCCGTCTGTCCCATCGCGATGTAGGTGTCGGGGAGCGCGCCGACCTGACGCGGATCCGACCAGGTCTCGTTGCTGGCGGCGGTGGCCGCGGTGCGGGCGACGGCTTCGTCGAAGCTGGGGTTGCGGTAGCGGTCGGGCACCGTCCCGCCCGCCAGCGGATCGGCGTAGCGCGACACGCACTCGACCCCGGCCGAGACGAAGACGTCGCCCTCGCCGGCGCGGATCGCGTGCATCGCCATCCGCGTCGTCTGCAGGCTCGAGGCGCAGAAGCGGTTGACGGTCGTCCCCGGCAGGTCGTCGCGTCCGACCTGGACCGCGACCCGCCGCGCCATGTTCGCGCCCTGCTCGTCGTAGGGCTCGCCGCAGCCGAGGTGGAGGTCCTCGACTTCGCCCGGGTCGAGCTCGGGCACCCGGCTCAAGGCGGTCGCGACCATCTGGGCGGCCAGATCGTCCGGCCGGATCGAGGCCAGGGACCCCTTCACGGCGCGGCCGATCGGCGAGCGGGCGGTGGCTGCGATGAGGGCTTCGGGCATGGTCGGGGTTGCGTCTGAATGAGCGCTCATTTATATTAGCGCACGAAATGGACTCCGTCTACGAGCCGATCCACGAGGACTTCAGAGAGGCGGTCGCCACCTTCGTCGCCCGCAACGTCACCCCCGCGCACGAGCGCTGGCGAGAGCAGGGCTGCATCGACCGCGAGCTCTGGCGCGAGGCGGGCCGCCACGACTTCCTCGGCTTCGCGGTGCCGCCGGAGCTGGGCGGCAGCGGCGTCGAGGACTACCGCTTCAACGCCGTGCTGATGGAAGAGCTGGCCCGCGCCGGGATCGCGCTCGCCTCCAGCATCGGCATCCACACCGACGTGATCGCCCCCTACCTGCTGGAGCTGACCACGCCCGAGCAGCGCCAGCGCTGGCTGCCGGCGTTCTGCAGCGGCGAGCTCGTCACCGCGATCGGGATGACCGAGCCCAGCGCCGGCTCGGACCTCGCCGGGCTGCAGACCCGGGCCCGCCCCGTCGACGGCGGCTGGGAGCTGAACGGCTCGAAGACCTTCATCACCAACGGCGGCAGCGCCGACCTCGTGATCGTCGCCGCCCGCACCGGCGAGGGCCGCCACGACATCAGCCTCTTCGCCGTCGAGGCCGGCGCCCCCGGCTTCAACCGCGGGCGCAAGCTCGACAAGGTCGGGCAGTCGGAGGCCGACACCGCCGAGCTCTTCTTCGAGGACCTGCGGCTCGGGCCCGAGCAGATGATCGGCGAGCTCGGCCGCGGCTTCGCCCACATGATGGAGCGGCTGCCGCAGGAGCGCGTCCACTCGGCGGTGATCAACGTCTCCCACGCCGAAGCCGCGCTCGAGGAGACGCTCGCCTACGTCAAGGAGCGGCACGCCTTCGGCCAGCCGATCGGGAGCTTCCAGCACAACCGCTTCCTGCTCGCCGAGCTGACCACCGAGCTCGAGGTGACCCGCTGCTACGTCGACCGCTGCCTCGCCGACCACGTCGCCGGACGCTGCGGCCCGGTGCAGGCGGCGAAAGCGAAGTGGTGGAGCGCCGAGGTGCAGAACCGGGTGATCGACTGCTGCGTGCAGCTACTCGGCGGCTATGGCTATATGCGCGAGTACGCGGTGGCGCGAGCCTGGACCGACGCCCGGGTGACCAAGATCTGGGCCGGGTCCAACGAGGTGATGAAGGAGATCATCGGCCGCGACCTCGGCCTCGCCGGATAGATACGGCCGAGAACGCACTTGCGCTCGCATACCGAGCACAAGTGCGTTCTCACCGAGGGAGCCCGCGGCGTTCAGCGGGCGCCGGCGGCGAGCCCCGAGGCGACGGCCCGGGCCAGGCGGGCGCGGTGGGCACCGGCGCCGGCCAGGTAGACGGCGTCGACCTGGGCGCGCTTGTAGAGCCAGTGCGGCTCGGCCTCCCAGGTGAAGCCGATGCCGCCGTGCAGCTGGATCGCCGCCGCGGTCACCGAGCGGCCGGCCGCCGAGGCGGAGGCCTTGGCCAGCGCCGCCGCCGCGGGCAGCCGCTCGGGCTCGTGGTCGCCAACCCAGGCCGCATGCTGGACCGCCACCGCTGCCGACTCGGTGTCGCGCAGCATCTGGGCGGCGCCGTGCTGGACCGCCTGGAAGGAGCCGACCGGGACGCCGAACTGCCTGCGCTCCTTGACGTAGGCAACGGTGAGGTCGAGGGCGCGGCGGCAGAGGCCGACCAGCTCGGCGGCGACGACGACCGCGGCGCGGTCGAGGGCCGGCGCGGCTTCGCCCGGCAGCGGCTCACCGCCGCCGGCCTCGGCGAGGCGGCCGTGGCGCCGGCCCGGGTCGATCGCCGCCACGTCCTCGACGGCCCCGGCCTCGTGCACGGCGACGCGGCCGTTCTCGCGACAGGCGAGGACCAGCAGCCGATCGGAGCCCGCGTCGGGGATCAGCGACCGCTCGCCGGCCAGCGCCAGCGCGCCCGTGAGGGCTCCGCCGACCAGACCGGGCAGCCAGCGCCCGCACTGCTCCTCGGCGCCGGCGGCCTCGATGGCAAGCGCTGCCAGGACGGTGCCGAGCATCGGGGTCGGGGCGCAGGCGTAGCCGAGCTCCTCGATCAGCACGGTCAGGTCGAGCAGGCCGAGACCCTGGCCGCCGTGCTCCTCGGCGACCGCGATCCCCGGCCAACCCAGGTCGCGGAGCTCCGTCCAGAGGCCGTCGTCGGCGCCGCGCGCGGCCAGCAGCTCGCGCGCGGTCTCGGCGATCGCCCGCTGCTCATCGTTGCGGTCGAAGTCCATCAGCGCCCCCTCGGCAGGCCGAGCACCCGCTCGGCGACGATGTTCTTGAGGATCTCGGTGGTGCCGCCCTCGATCGAGTTGCCGCGCGAGCGCAGCAGCTCGAAGCCCCAGCTGGAGGCGGTGCCGGCGACGAGCGCCTCAGATCCGACGACGTCGACCGCCGCCTGCGTCAGCAGCTGGTTGGTCTCCGACCACAGCCACTTGGTCAGCGAGCCCTCGGGACCGGGCTGGCCGTGGCGTTCGATCCCGGCAAGGCCCTTCCAGGCCAGCAGCCGCAGGGTCTCGGTCCGCACCTGCAGGTCGCCCAGCGTCGCCGCCACCGACTCGTCGGCGAGCAGGTCCCGGGCGGCGGCCGCGGCGATCAGCCGGTCGAGCAGCTGGCGCAGCCTGACCTGGGAGAAGAAGGCGAGCCCGGCACGCTCGTTCATCAGCGTCGTCAGCGCCACCTTCCAGCCGTTGCCGACGCCGCCGAGGACGTTCTCGTCCGGCACCCGCGCCCCGTCGAAGAAGACCTCGTTGAACTCCGACTCGCCGGTGATCTGGCGCAGCGGCGCGACCGTCACGCCGGGCTGCTCCATGTCGAGCAGGAAGTAGGTCAGGCCCTGGTGCTTGCGCGGCGCGTCGGGGTCGCTGCGGGCGACCAGCATGCACCACTTCGCGTATTGCGCGCTGCTGGTCCAGACCTTCTGGCCGCTGATCCGCCAACCGCCGCCGTCGCGCACGGCGCGCGTCTTCAGCGCGGCGAAATCAGATCCCGCCTCGGGCTCGGAGAACCCCTGGCACCAGATCTCCTCGCCGGAGAGGATCGGCGCCAGGAAGCGCTCCTTCTGCTCCTCGCTGCCCCAGGCGATCACCGTCGGCCCGCCGAGCAGCAGGCCCAGCACGTTGGCCGGCAGCGGCGCGCCGGCGTGCCCGAGCTCCTCGTAGAAGATCGCCGACTCGGTCAGGCTGCCGCCGCGGCCGCCGTACTCGCGCGGCCACTCGACCCCGGTCCAGCCGCCCGCGTGCAGGCGGCGCTGGAAGTCGCGGCGCCAGGCGAAGTGAGCGTCCTCGTCGCCCGTCGGCTCGGCCCCGGGACGGTTGGCCGCGAACCATTCGCGCAGCTCGGTTCGGAAGGCGTTCTCGCCCGCGCTGAAGGTCAGGTCCATTCGTCAACTCCTCGGGTCGAGGCTCAGCTTGCCGATGCTGCGGCGCGCGGCCAGGTCTTCGTGGGCGCGGCCGACTTCGCTCATCGGGTAGCTGGCGCCGACCAGCGGCGCCAGCTCGTCGCGTTCGACCATCCCCCACATGTCGTCGAGCGCTTCCCGCAGCATCTCGGGACCGCAGGCCCGCAGCCAGAAGCCGACGACGGCGCGGGACTCGACCATCAGCTCTCGCGGCTGCACCGGGGACGGCGCCTCGCGGCCGGCGGTGCCGTAGTGGACGAGGCGACCGAACGGCGCCAGCGCGGCCAGCGACTGCGCGAAGACCGGGCCGCCGGTCATCTCGAGGATGACGTCGACGGGCCGGCCGCCGTTGGCGTCGAGCAGCGCCTTCGTCAGGTCGCCGGCGGTGGCGTCGACCGCTTCGTCGGCGCCGAGCTCGAGCCCGAGCCGGCGCTTCTCCTCGCTCGAGGCGACGGCGATCACCCGCCCCGCGCCCCAGGCGCGCGCCAGCTGCACGGCGGTCGAGCCGACGCCGCCGGCGGCGGCGAAGACGGCAACCGACTCCCCCTCGCGCAGCTGCGCGGAGGTGCGCAGCAGGTGCCAGGCGGTCGTCCCCTGGATCGCCAGCGCCAGCGCCTGCCGGTCGCTGACCCCGGGAGCGATCGGGAAGGTCAGCGCCGCCGGCGCGGCAACCTGCTCGGCGTAGCCGCCACCGCGGACGATGGAGACGACGCGGGTGCCGTCGGCGAGCCTGCCGGCGACGTCCTGCCCCGGCACGAACGGCAGCGACTGCGCGTCCAGGTAGTCGTCGGCGACCCGGTGCATGTCGGCGTAGTTGACGCCGGCCGCGGTGACCTCGATCAGGACCTGGCCATCTCCCGGCCGGGGGTCCGGGACCTCGGACACCAGCAGCCGCTCGGGGCCGCCGAACTCCTCGATCAATATCGCGCGCAAGGTCGTCCTTTCGTTTCAGTCGACGTCGACGGGCCGGGCGGGAGCGGCGGCGATCATCCGCGTCACCAGCGACGCCTGAGCGGCGCCGAGGACCTCGGGCTCGGGCTCGCCGTCGTACCAGCGGGCGACGTCGATCCCGAGCGAGAGGATCGAGACGGCGGCGAGCTTGAGGTCGTCGATCGCGAACTGCCCCGCCTCGGTCCCTTCCCGCAGCAGCTCCCGCAGCCGCAGCTCGGTCTGTCGCCGCAGCGAGCGAACCGCGTCGAAGCGGTCGGGCGGGATCGCGTGGATCTCGTACTGCAGCACCCGCGCCAGGGTGTGGTTGCGAGCGTGCCAGGAGACGAACGCGTGGACGAACCGCCGCACGCCGTCCGCCGCTCCGGTGGCCGGTCCGAGCGCCGCCCCGACCTCCTCGAGGACGGCGCCGTGGCCGATCTCGCTGAGCAGGACCAGGAGGTCCATCTTCGAGCGGTAGTAGACGTACATCGCGGTCGGGCTGGTGCCGGCCCGATCGGCGATCTGCCGAGTCGTGGTCGCGTGGTAGCCGCGCTCGGCGAAACAGGCGAGCGCCGCCTGCAGCAGGCGGCGGGCCCTCTGCTGCTCGACCGCGTCCCAGAGGCGTTCGTCGCAGTCCGATGCGGCAGCGCCGGCGGTGCCCCCGCTCACACCTGCTCCCTCTCTCCCGCTCGCCCCTCGCCCCGCGCCGCCGTCGCCGCACCCGCCTGCGGCCCGTCTCCGTTGGCCGAGTGAAGCTGCCGCTCGGCCTCCCGCCGGCGTGCGCTCGCCGCGGCTTTGCCGCGCCAGATCGTGAACGAGACCGCGGTGATCAGCGCCACCCCGTTGAACATTTCCGCCAGCCAGGGGGCGCCGGTGACCAGTTGCAGGCCCTTGACGCCGGTGGCCAGAGCGTAGATCGCCAGCAGCGTCCCCCAGACGTTGAAACGGCCGCCGGCGACCAGGGTCGAGCCGAGGAACGCGGCCGCGAAGGCCGGCAGCAGCAGCGACGGGCCATAGGTGAGCGAGGGCCCGTAGAGCGACCCGTAGAAGATCCCGGCCAGGCCGGCGATCGCGCCCGAGAGGACCAGCGAGAGGAACGTCCAGCGCCCGACGGAGACACCCGCCAGACGGGCGGCGCCGGCGTTGCTGCCGGTCGCGTAGAGGTAGCGCCCGGCCGGCGTACGGGAGAGGAGCCACCAGACCACCAGGCCGAGGAGCAGCAGGTACACCACCACCGCCTGGAAGCCGAAGATCGTCGTCGTCGTCAGCTCCCGCCAGGTCTCGTTGAGCGGCGAGACCGGCTGCGTCTGGCCAACGATGATCGCCTGCGTCGCGGTGACGATGCTGGCCATCCCCAGCGTCGCGATGAACGAGTTGACGCCGAGGCGGACGACGACGAAGCCGTTGAGGGCGCCGATCAGCGTCGCCGCCGCCATCGCGATCGCAACCGCCGGGACGATCGCCATCCCGTGCTCGCTCTGCAGCCAGATCGCGAGCACCGAGCTGAGGTTGATCGTCGCCCCCACCGAGAGGTCGTAGGCGCCCGCCGCCAGCGGGATGACGACGGCGATCGCCAGCATCCCGGTGATCGCCTGCGCCGAGGCGACCGAGTGCAGGGTGCCGGTGGTGAGGAACTCGTCCGGCTTCCAGATCCCGAACACGACGATGAACAGCGCCAGCAGGTAGAGGCCGGCGAAGCGCTCGAAGCCGACCGAGATCCCACGCCGGGCGCTCATGCCGCGACCTTCCGGCCGTCGCTGAGCAGGGCGTGCGAGATCGACTCGTCGGAGACCTGCTCGTCGCGCAATTCGGCTGCGATCTCGCCGCGCTGGAGGACGAGGACCCGGTGGCAGAGGCGGGCCAGCTCGTCGGTGTCGGCGGAGCTGAGGACGACGGCCCCGCCGGCGGCGGCGAACTCGACGACCTCCCGGTGCAGGCGCGCCTGGGCGCCGACGTCGACCCCCTGGGAGGGCTCCTCGAGCAGCAGCACCGCCGGCTCGCAGCGCAGCGAGCGGGCCATCACCAGCTTCTGGCGGTTGCCGCCGCTGAACGACTCGAAGGGCGCCTCGAGCGCGCCCTCGGGCCGCACCTCCAGGCGCTCGAACCAGTGCCCGACCTCGGCCCGCTCGGCGCCGCCGCGGATGCGGCCGGCGCTGCTCAGCGGCCGCAGCTCGGCGACGGTCACGTTCTCGCGCGCGGTCAGCCCGTTCAGCGCCGCCAGATGCTCGCGGTCGCCGGGCACGTAGGCCATGCCGGCCTCGATCGAGCCCCGCGGGCTCGCGTCGGCGACCAGCTCGCCGCGCACGCGGACGCGCCCGTCGCGGCGCTCGATCGCGCCGAAGATCGCCGGCAGCAGGTCGTCGCGGCCGGAGCCCTCGATGCCGGCGATGCCGAGGATCCGGCCCGGCCGCACGGCGAAGGAGACCTGCTCGAGGACGCCCGCGCAGAGGTCCTCGACCTCGAGCGACGGCCCGCCGCCGGGCCCAGCCTCCTCGGGCGCCGCCGGCGCCTCGACGTGCTCCAGCTCGTAGCCGAGCATCGTCGTCACCAGCTCGGCGTGGGTGAGGTCACGGGCGGCGCGGGTGATGACGTTGCGGCCGTTGCGGAGAACCGCGACGCGGTCGGCCAGCTCCAGCACCTCCTCCAGCCGGTGGCTGACGAAGAGCACCCCCACCCCCTGGCCGGCGACGCTGCGGATCAGCGCCAGCAGCTGTTCGACCTCCGGCAGCGGCAGCGTCGCGGTCGGCTCGTCGAGGACCAGCAGCGCGGTCCGCGAGCGCTCGTCGTCCTGCAGCGCGCGGGCCACGGCGACGCCGGTGCGCAGCGCCGGCGAGAGCTCGCCCACCGGCTGCTCGGGGTCGACGTCGACCCCGAGCGCGGCAAGCGAGTCGGCCGCCCGGCGCCGCGCCTCGCGGGCGCGGATCGTGCCCAGCCGGGTCGACCAGCCGCCGACCAGCGAGAGGTTGTCGGCGACGGAGAGGTCGTCGACCAGGCCGAGGTCCTGGTGGACGAAGCGGCAGCCGGCGAGGAAGGAGGCGTGCGGCGCGCCGGTCGCGAGCGGGCGACCCGCAACCTCGATCGCCCCCCCCGCCACCGGCTCTAGGCAGCCGGCGAGGATCTTGATCAGGGTCGACGTGCCCGAGCCGTTGTGCCCGACGAGCGCGAGGATCTCCCCCCGCGCCACGTCGAGCGAGACCCGGTCCAGCGCCAGCGTTCCGGGGAACGCCTTGCTGAGGTCACGAACCCTCAGCGCGGCGTCCCCGTCCCGCTCCGGAGAGATCCGGGTGCTCATCCGGCTCCCCAGAGTTCCTTGAATTCCTGCTTGTAGTCGGCCGGCAGCTGGAAGTCGTTGGCCATTTCGGCCAGCTCCGGAGTCGCCGACTTGTTGGTCAGCAGCTGGATCGGGAGCAGCGTTTCCTCGGGCTTCAGCTCCGTCCCCTCGGTGTGGCGCATCGCGATGTCGGCGGCGAGCCAGCCCGAGTACTCGGTGTTGAGCCCGAGGAAGGCGTAGTCCTTGCCCGCGACCGCTTCGTTGACGTAGTCGCTCGTCGCCGCGTAGCTGCCGATCTGGATCTCGGACAGCCCGGCGTTTTCGAGTTCAGCGCTGAGGCCGGGGATGAAGTTGCCGTTGTAGGCGAACACGTACCCGATCGAGCTGTCGCGCTGCAGAGCCGAGACCGTCGTCGCCGTCGAAGCCCCTTCGGCGAGTTCGGCGACCGTCACTTCGACCGTCTTGACCGAGCAGCCCGGGCACTTCTTCGCGACCTCGGCTTCGAAGTCTTCCTGCCAGAGCGTCACCGCCGGGAAGCCCGCGACCGCCTGGAGCAGAGCGGTGCCGGAGCCTTCGGAGTTGACGATGAACCAGTCGGCGAGGATCCTGCCCGCGACTTCGTTGTCGAGGGGACCGCCGATGTTGCCGATCACCGGGCCTTCGACTTTGGCCGGCCCGATGAACAGCGGGATCAGGGCGACGCCGGCCTTCTCGTAGGCCGGGATCATCTGCGACCAGAGTTCTTCGGGGGTGCCGCTGAACACGACCGCGACCGGGTCCTTGGTCAGCGCTTCTTTCATCCCCGTGATCAGGGTCGCCGGATCGGCGGTCTTGAACGGGATCGAGTCGTACTTCCAGCCGACCGCTTCAGCCGACTGCTCGAGCCCGGCGCCCTGCTGCTGGCACTGGGTCACGTCGCATTCGAGGAAGACGATCGTCTCGCCCGCTTCGGGCTTCGAGCTGAGCGGCTGCTTGACCGCGATCTCGGTCGGTTCCTGTTCGGCTTCGGCGACGGCGGCTTCCAGCGCTGCGAAATCGCCGCCCGCTTCGGTACCGCTTTCCGCCGCGGTCGAGGCGCCGGTGTCCGACGACGTGTCTCCGCCGCCGCCGCAGGCTGCCGCGAGCATCGCAAAGAGAAGCACCACCACGGCCGTGACGACGTAGCTGAGGCCCTTGCGGGCACCCTTCGAATTCCCCATATCTCCTCCTCGTGAGGCTCAAGAATGAGCGCTCATTCATTAACGCGCGCGAGCCTACCACACGAGGTAAATGATTGCTCATTTACCTCGTGTCAGGCCCGATGCGAACCGGAGGAGGCGGCTCGTCGTGGAAGATCGTCCGGCTTCCCACCCGGTGAATCCTCCGCGACAGCGGATGGTTCGCTTGGGGCTAGCTGGTCGACCGCGTCGCGGCCTAGGAGGGATTGGCGAAACCCGCGTGTGCGATCCGGCGAGCGTCGGACCAAGCGGGGCAAGGACGCAGGGAGCCCGAATAGCAGCGCTATTTGGGCGACCGAGGTCGCCGCCCCGCGCCGTGTCCGCCGCCACCGGGCGGGCGCGGGGGTTTCTCCACTCCCTCCTAGCTAGGACAGCTCGGTCTGCGCGACCATGCGCAGGGCCAGGGAGGAGAGCAGCTCGGCGAGCTGCTCGGAGCTGTGCGGTTCGTCCTCCCCGTACCAGAAGCCCGGGTAGACGCAGAACCCGACCAGGGCCCGCGCCACCGTCAGCAGGTCGGGGGGCTGCCCGTCGACGCTCGGCAGCTCGATCGCCCCCGATTCGACCCCCCGGGTCAGGGTCGAGAGGAAGGCCTGGCGGATCCGGTCGTGGATCTGCTCGATCTGCTCGGCCTGGTCGGCCGGCAGGCGGCGCCGCTCGCCGCGGGCGACGATCGCCTGCACCTGGTGTGTCGAGGTGTGCAGCTGGGTCATCGCGTAGACCAGCTCACGCAGCTCGGCGCGCGGATCGCCGCCACCCCGGCGGACGGCTTCCTCGCAGACCTCCGCCGACCGCTTGTAGGCGTCCTCGACGATCACCCAGAGGATCTCCTCCTTGGAGGAGAAGTGGTTGTAGAGAGCGCCGGGCGTGACCCCGCAGGCGCTGGTGATCTCGCGGGTCGTCGTCTGCGTGTAGCCCTGCTCGTAGAAGAGCCGCGCCGCGGCCTCGATCAGCTCAGCGCCCTTCGGGCTGAGCTGCCGCTCCGAGACCGCGGTCTTCGCCTCCATCGACCGAACATTAGCGCCGGGTCCTGCCGCTCCCGGCGCCGCCGCCCGACGCCGGCGGTCAGAGCGCAGCGGCGTCGGCGACCGCGACGGCGCGTTCGACCAGCTCGTCGATCTCGCGATGGCTGGGCGCGCCGCCGCGCCCGGCGTTGCGGGGATCGTTGCGGTGGCGGCGCAGGACCCCTTCGGCGATCACCGCGATCTTCCAGATCCCGAGCGCCTGCCAGAAGCCGAGGCCGTCCAGCGAGCGCCCGCTCGCCGCGGCGTAGCCGGCGACGAGCTCCTCGCGCGTGGGGAACCCCGGCAGGGTGGCGAAGGCGGTGAGCGGACCCGATGGCTCGCCCGCCTCGGGCCAGTAGGCGAGCAGGCTGCCGAGGTCGGCGAGGGGATCGCCGAGCGTGCAGAGCTCCCAGTCGAGCACCGCGCGGACGCCGCCGCGGGGGGAGACGATCACGTTGAGCAGGTGGAAGTCGCCGTGGACGCGGCATCACTCGCGCTGCTCGGGCATCGCCGCCCACAGCCGGTCCGCGAGCTGCTCGACCGCGGGCAGCTCGCGGGTCCGCGAGCGCTCCCACTGGCCGCGCCAGCGCTTCAGCTGGCGCGCCGCGTAGGGCGTCCGGCTGGCCGAGAGGGCCCTCAGCCCGGTCTGCTCGAGATCGACCGCGTGGATCGCGGCGAGTGCCGGCGGCAACGAGGCGCCGATCTCGTGGCGCTCGTCCGGCGCCAGACCGGCGGCGACGTCGAGGTCGTCGACCACCAGCCCGTCGACATGCTCCATCAGCAGCAGTGGCACATCCGCCACCGCGGCGTCGGCGCAGAGCCCGAACACCCTCGGCACGGCGACCGGCGTCCGCCCCAGCGCGGCGAGGATGCCGTGCTCGCGCTCGACGTCGTGGGCGGAGGCGAGCAGGTCGCCGAGCGGCGGTCGCCGCAGCACCCAGCGCTGACCGGCGCTGTCGGCGACGAGGAAGGTCAGGTTCGAGAACCCGTGACCGATCCGTGCGAAGCTCAGGGGCGGGCGGGCGCCGATCCCGAGGCCGGCGATCCAGGCCGCGACGGCGTCGGGATCGAGGCCCTCGAGCGAGCCGGCCACGGCGGCGGAGCCGTTCATCGCGCCGTCGGCGCTTCGGTGGCGCCGGTGGTGGGGCCGCTCGCGCCGAGCAATTGCCCACCGTCGACCAGCAGCGTCTCGCCGGTGATCCAGGCGGCGGCGTCGGAGGCGAGGAAGGCGACCGCGGCGCCGACGTCGGCCGGCTCGCCGACGCGGCCGAGCGGGGTCGTCGCCGCCACCGCCGCCTCGTCCTCCAGCAGCGCCGCGGCCAGGCGCGTGCGGACGACCCCCGGGGCGACCGCGTTGACCCTGACCCCGGGGCTCAGCTCGAGGGCGAGATGCTTGGTGAGGTGGATCAGCGCAGCCTTGGAGGTGTGGTACAGGCCGAGGTTGGAGTCGACGACATAGCCGCCGAGCGAGGCGGTGTTGACGACGACGCCGCCGCGCTCGCGCATCGCCGCCTCCCAGGCGAGCCGCGTCCACAGCAGGGGCGCCCAGAGGTTGACGTCGAACAGCTTCGCGAAGCGGGCGTGGTCCTGCTCGACCAACGGTCCGAAGGCGGGGTTGGTGCCGGCGTTGTTGACCAGGACGTCGAGGCCGCCGAAGCGCTCGAGGGCGAACTGGACGCAGTCGCGCGCCGCGTCTTCGTCGGCGGCGTGGGCGGCGAACCCGGCCGCGGCCGGGCCGAGGGCGGCGGCGGCCTCCGCCGCTGCCTCCCGGGTGCGGGCGGTGAGGACGACGTTAGCGCCGGCGGCGACGAGCGCCTCGGCGACGGCGAGGCCGATCCCGCGCGAGGCGCCGGTGACGATCGCGGTGCGACCGCTGAGCTCCGCCGCCATCTCAGCCCGCCCCCGCCGCGGCGGTGGGCCCGGCGGCCGTCGCCTCGGGCCGGGCGTGCCGCTTCAGCTCCTGCCGCGCGATCGTCCGTTTGTGCACCTCGTCGGGCCCGTCGGCGATCCGCAGCGTCCGCTGGTGCGCGTACATCTCGGCCAGCGGGAAGTCGCCGGAGACGCCGGCTCCGCCGTGGACCTGGATCGCGCGGTCGATCACCCGCAGCGCGACCTGCGGCGCGGCGATCTTGATCGCCGCGATCTCGAAGCGGGCGTGCTTGTTGCCGACGGTGTCCATCAGCCAGGCGGCCTTCATCGTCAGCAGCCGCGCCATCTCCAGCTCGATCCGCGACTCGGCGATCCAGTCCTGGACGTTGGCGTTCTCGGCGATCGGCTTGCCGAAGGCGATGCGCGAGAGGGCGCGCTCGCACATCAGGTCGAGGGCGCGGGCGGCGGCGCCGATCGAGCGCATCGAGTGATGGATGCGTCCCGGGCCGAGCCGGGCCTGGCTGATCATGAACCCCTCCCCCTCCCCGGCGAGCAGCGCCGAGGCCGGGACCCTGACATCCTCGAAGTGGACTTCCGGGTGCCCCTCGCGATCGAGATAGCCGAAGACCGGGACCGCGCGCACGACGGTCACCCCCGGCGTGTCCATCGGCACCACCATCATGCTCTGCTGGCGATGCGGCGCCGCCTCGGGGTCGGTCTTGCCCATCACGATCAGCACCTTGCAGTTGGGGTGCAGCGCGTTGGAGGTCCACCACTTGCGCCCGTTGAGCACGTACTCGTTGCCGTCGCGCTCCATCCGCAGCTCGATGTTGGTTGCGTCGGAGCTGGCGAGGCCGGGCTCGGTCATCGCGAAGGCGGAGCGGATCTCGCCGTCGAGCAGCGGCTTCAGCCACCTCTCTTTGTGCTCGTCCGTACCGAACAGCGTCAGCACCTCGATGTTGCCGGTGTCGGGTGCCGCGCAGTTGCAGGCCTCCGGGGCGAGGATCGGGCTCCGACCCATGACCTCAGCCAGCGGCGCGTACTCGGCGTTGGCCAGGCCCGGGCCCCAGGCGGGGTCGGGATGGAAGAGGTTCCAGAGCCCGCGCTCGCGCGCCTCCGCCTTCAGCTCCTCGAGCACCGGCGGGTGGAAGTTCGGGTTTCCCGAGTCGCGCATCTGTTGCGCGTAGACGGGCTCGGCGGGGTAGACGCGCTCCTCCATGAAGCGCCCGAGCAAGTCGAGGTAGTGCTGGCAGCGGTCGGTCAGTTCGAAGTCCATGCTTGGCTCCTTGCCGGTAGCGGGGGGAACTGGGGCGGGCGGCGCTCGATGTAGCTGGCGACGCCCTCCTTGAAGTCGGGCCAGGTGAGGCACTCCTCGAGCAGGGCCGCCGACTCGCGGACCGCCTCGGCGAAGCTCGTCACCAGGTGGTGCTGGACCTGGTCTTTGATCGCCGCCATCGCCGCCGGCGAGGAATGCGTCGCCAGCTCCTCGGCGTAGGCGAGCGCCTCGGGCACCAGGTCGGAGGGATCGACCAGGCGGTTGACCAGGCCGAGCCGCCGCGCCTCCTCCCCCCGCACGACCCTGCCGGAGAGGAGGAGGTCGAGCGCGTCGGCCGGGCCGATCAGGCGCGGCAGCAGCCAGGAGATCCCGCACTCGGCGACCAGCCCGCGGCGGGCGAAGGCGGTGGTGAGCTTCGCCTCGGGGGTCGCGAAACGCAGGTCGCAGTAGGCGGCGTGGACGAGCCCGATGCCCGCCGCGGCGCCGTTGATCGCCGCGATCAGCGGCTTGCGCAGGGTCAGCGGGAAGGCGCGCGGCCGCGAGCGCTCGACCACGGCCGGCCGGTCGGCAGCGCTCGCCTCGCGCAGGTTCTCGATGTCCTCGCCGGCGCAGAACCCGCGGCCGGCGCCGGTGAGGACGACGGCGCGGACCCCGGGGTCGCTTTCCGCCTGCTCGAGCAGGTCGAAGTAACGATTCTCGAGCGCGGCATTGAGCGCGTTGAGCCGCTCGGGCCGGTTCAGGGTCAGCAGCAGCACCGGGCCATGGCGCTCGGCAAGGACGACCTCGGTCGCGTCGGTTGTGGGAGGTTGAGCCATGGCTTGCTTGTAAATGAGCGCTCATTTATAATACACCCGATGGGGTCGAGGGCGGAGAACGTCGCGGCGCACGTCTGGCGCCACGCGGAGGCGGGCACGGACCTGCTCGCGTTCGCCTGCGGCGCTGAGCGCTGGAGCTACGGGCGGCTGCGCGAGCGGTGTGCGCGACTGGCGGGCGCGGTTCGAGCCGCGGGGGTGACGCCGGGAGAGCGGGTAGTGCTGATCGCCCCCAGCCTGCCCGAGTTCGGAGTCGCCTACTACGGCCTGCTGGCGGCGGGGGCGGTGGTGGTGGCGATGAACCCGATGGCGACCGCGCGCGAGATCGCCTACGTGCTCGACGACGCCGACGTCGCGCTGGTCCTCGCCTGGGTCGAGTCGGCGGCCGCGGCCGAGGAGGCGGCGGCGGCGCGTGGCGTCGACGTCTGGCGGATCGGGGCCGGCGCCGCCGACCTGCCGGCGGGGGCGCCGCTGAGCGCGCCGCACCCGAGCGCGGCGGCGGACACGGCGGTCATCCTCTACACGTCGGGGACGACCGGCCAGCCCAAGGGAGCCGAACTGACGCACGCCAACCTGGAGGCCTGCGCCCGCGCCTTCACCGAGGTGCTGGAGATCACCGCCGCCGACCAGTTCGCCACCGCGCTGCCGCTCTTCCACGTCTTCGGCGGCTCGGTGATCATGGGCACCGCGATCATGAACGGCGCCAGCCTCGGGCTGCAGCCGCGTTTCAACCCGCAGCAGGCGCTGGCCCTGATCGCCTCCGGCGAGCCGACGATCTTCGCCGGGGTGCCGACCATGTACAACGCGCTGCTGCAGGCCGCGGACGCCCGCGCCGATCTCTCCGGCCTGCGCTTCTGCTGCTCCGGCGGCGCCTCGCTGCCGGACGAGGTGCTGCGAGCCTTCGACGCGCGCTTCGGCACCGTGATCCTCGAGGGCTACGGGTTGACCGAGGTGACCGGCGGCGCGACCTTCAACGGGCTGCACCGCGAGCGCAAGCCGGGGTGCGTCGGGATCGCCGTGCCGGGCATGGAGGTGCGGGTCGTCGGCGAGGACGGCGAGGAGCTGGAGCCCGGCGAGATCGGCGAGGTGGCGCTGCGCGGGCCGCAGGTGATGAAGGGCTACCACGGGCGACCGGAGGCGACCGCCGAGGCGATCCGCGACGGCTGGTTCCACAGCGGCGACCTCGGCAGCGTCGACGCCGACGGCGACCTGCGGATCGTCGACCGGATGAAGGACATGGTGATCAGCGGCGGCTACAACGTCTATCCCCGCGAGGTCGAGGAGGCGCTCTACGAGCACCCCGAGGTGGTCGAGGCCGCGGTGATCGGGATCGACCACCCCCACTACGGCGAAGAGGTGGCGGCGATCGTCGCCCTGCGTCCCGGCTCGGAGGTCGACGGGGCGGCGCTGCGGGCCTGGGTCAAGGCCCGGCTCTCCGCTTACAAGGCGCCGCGCCTCTTCCAGTTCGTCGACGAGCTGCCGAAGGGCCCGACGGGCAAGATCCTGAAGCGCGCGATCGACGCCGACGAGCTCTTCCCAGCCAACGAGAGCACCGCTGTCAGACACCCATGACCCGCCAGGAGGAATGCCTTGCCGACCAGCCCTGAGACCGCCCCCGTCCGGCCGACGACGATCGCCGAGCTGCGCGCCCTCGTCGGCGCCGAGCTCGGCCCCACCGCTTGGGTGGACGTCACCCAGGACCGGATCGACGAGTTCGCCGCGGTCACCGAGGACCGCCAGTGGATCCACGTCGACCCCGAGCGCGCCGCCGCCAGCCCGCTCGGCGGCACCATCGCCCACGGCCTCTTCACCCTCTCGCTCGGGCCCAAGCTCATGGAGGAGCTGATGGCGTTCGACGGCTTCGCCCACAGCCTCAACTACGGCTACGGCAAGGTCCGCTTCCCCTCGCCCCTGCCGGTCGGCTCACGCCTGCGGATGACGATGACCATCGCCGCGGTCGAGGACGTCGGCGGCGCCGCCCAGCTGACCGCGGTCCAGACCTTCGAGCGCGCCGGGCAGGAGAAGCCCGTCTGCGTCGCCGAGGCCCTAGCCCGCTTCGTCGAGCGCACCCCCGCCAGCCAGATGGTTGATCCGCGACCGGGCACGTCCGGATGACGCACCCGCCGAGAACACACTTATGCCCGCATAGCGGGCATAAGTGTGTTCTCGGCTCGCAGCTCCGCCCGCGTCCTTGACCTAGGCCTCGATGCTCCGGGCGAGGCGGCGGAAGTGGGCGTAGAGGAACTGCTGCACGGCTCCGGCCGGGGTCCGGTGGTCGACCAGGCGGTGCGTGCGGAGGCGGAAATCGGGCAGCAGCGCGGCGAGCTGCTCGGCGCCGTAGCGGCGGGTCGGCAGGCCGCTGCATTCGCTCGGCCCCCGCGGGCCGAAGGTGGCGAGGACCAGGTGGCCGCCGGGGCGGACCGCGGAGCGCAGCGCGGCGAGGTAGCCGTCGCGGTCGGCCTCCTCGACCATGAAGTGGAAGACGGCGCGGTCGTGCCAGAGGTCGAAGCGCCGCTCGAAGCGGTGCTTGCGCAGATCCGCCTGGACCCAGTGGATGCGCTGGGCGTCCTCGCCGAGGGCGGCCGCGGCGCGCTCGATCGCCGCCGCGGAGACGTCGGCGACGGTGACGTCGGTGTAGCCGCGGTGCAGCAGCTCGCCGGCGAGGCCGGAGGTCCCGCCGCCGGCGTCGAGGATCGCCGCGTCCGCTCGCAGGTCCGCGGCGGCGATCAGCTCGAGCGACGTCTCGGGCACCGGCTCGAACCAGCTGACGCGGGTCGGATCCTTCGCCCCGTAGACGCCCTGCCAGTAGCCTTCGCTGGAGTCGTTAGCCGCCATCGCCTACCGGGCGGTGGACGCCGGCTGGGAGCAGCGGTCGCCCTCGCAGCGATCCTCGGCGAACCCGGCGCCGGCGAGCGGCGAGCCGACACAGCAGCCCTCGCCGCGCCAGGTCTCGAAACCCTCCCTCACCGCAACCGCGGCGATCAGCAGGCCGACGGCGGGGTCGAGCCACCAGGCACCGAAGAGCGCGTTGCCGACGAGGCCGACGAAGAGAGCGGCGGCCAGGTACGCGCAGAGCATGTTCTGGCGGCCCTCGCCCTTGGTCGCCGCCGAGCCGAGCTGGTCGGCGAGGCGTTCCTTGGCGATCCCCAGCATCGGCATGAGGATGACCGAGCCCGCCGCGAGGGCGATCCCGACCCAGCTGACGTCGGGGTGCTCGCCGCCGGCGAGCGCCTTCACCGACTCGAAGGCGACGTAGGGCGCGAGGAGGAAGAACTGGACCGCGACGAGGCGCTGGGCGCGCTGCTCGGCGGCGTGGGAGAAGACGCGGTGGCCGCTGAAGCGCCAGATGATGACCACGCTGGCGACCCCCTCGATCACCGAGTCGAGGCCGAAGCCGACCAGGGCGATCGAGGAGGCGACGATCCCGGCCGTGATCGCCACCGCGCCCTCGATCGTCATCCAGGCGAGGGAGAGCCAGGAGAGCAGGCGGACGCGGGACGCCAAGCGCTCGTAGCGGTCCCGCGAGATCGTCGCCACCGGAGCCGACGCGGCCGGCTGCGGGGTCGGCAGCTGGACCGGGCTCACGGCGCCACGATCCCCTGCACCGAGACCGCAGCCAGGAGCGCTCGCCCCCGCTCGGTCAGCTCGTACATCACCATCTTGCCGTCGCGCCGAGAGCGGGCGAGGCCGGCGCCCTTGAGCCGGCGGACGTGATGGGAGACCAGCCGCTCGTCGCGGCCGACGACCCAGGCGAGGTCGCAGACGCAGGCCGTATCCCCGGCATCGAGCGCCAGCGCAACGGCCAGCCGGGTCGGGTCGCCCAGCGCCTTCGCCCCGGCCGCCCACGCCTCCAGCTCACCGGTGCCCGGCAGCTCGCCACGCACTCGCTCGGCCTTCGGCAGGTCGAGGCACAGCAGATCGCAGGTGTCGGGATCGCGTGCGATCCCGACATCCTACAAACGTTCGTATAGATATGCGAATGTTCTAGCGCGGCTTGCGCCGCGGGTCGGCAGCAGGCCGAAACGCGCCGGGGCCCCGAGGGGCCCCGGCAGGTCGGCGTGCGCTCAGCTGCTCAGCGGCATCCGCGCGATCGAGGCGCGGCCGGCGTTGAGCTTGGTTTCGAGATCATGGAGCTGGTTGATGCGCCTGCTCTGCAGCGTGCGGACCTTGGTGTTGTAGATCTGCTTGCCGCGGTTGCGCAGGGTTTCGATCGCTTCGTCGTCGTCCTGCTGCACGACCCGGGAGGCGGATGCCTTGGCGCTGCGGATCGCGTCCTTTTCGCGGCGGTAGCCGGCCTTCAGGTCGGCGAGTTCTTCCTGCTCCACCTTGCGGTCGTCAGCGATTCGGTTGACCCGCCGTTCGATCGCTTCCTGGATCTGCGTTTTGCGGACGACGCCTTCGGCGTTGGCCTTCTGCTTCCGCAGGCGGCGGATCTGTTTGCGCAGCGACGCGGTCCTGCTGTCGTACACGTCTTCGAGCCGGCCCACCGTGTTCTCGTAGTTGGCGGCGGCCCGATTCATCCGCGCGTCGTAGTCCCTGCGCAGCGCGGCCAGTTCCCCGGCCTCGGTGCGACGGATCGTGCGCACGCCGGTTTTGAAGGCGCGCTGCGATTCGACCTGCGCCGCCTTCTTGCCGCGGTTGAAGAGCGCGGTCGATTTGTTCACGGCGGCCTCGTGCTTGTTCTCCAGCTGGCCGTCGTAGCTGGCTTTCTGGGCGGCGGTGGCCGGGGTGTTCGAGAGCCTGTCGAGCTTGTCGACGAAGCTGACCAGCGCTTTGTACTGCGCGGTCGTGGAGAGGGGCGGGATGCTGGCGGCATTGGCGGCCGGCGCCACCAGGGCGACGGCAAGCAGGGCGACCGCTGCCACGGGGACGAGCGAACACAGCTTTCGGGACCGGTTCATCGGAATCAAGACACTCCTTGGACGAGCGCCGAGCGGCGCATTGGGTTCTCCCGCTTATTTCGACTGACACGGCAGTTTCCTCAACCTGAACGAAAAGATCCTCGCCGAGGCAGACGCCCACCGGCTCCCCGAGCGCCGCCTGCCGCCCGCACCCCACCGCACATCCCTTCCGACATCTACCCCACTCTGGCGGGGCGAAGGTCGGAAGCGCGATTCGCCTGCGACGGCCCTCGCGACATCGACCCCGGCCAGGGCGCGGTGAATGTCGCAAGCGCCGGAACGCAGGGCGCTATGCGCTATGAATCGGTGCCATGTCGGCCGCGGACCGCGCCTACGACTACACCAAGGAACGCATCTTCGACGGTGAGTACGCCCAGGGTCAGCTGATCGGCGAGGGCGAGGTCTCCGACGCGGTTGGCGTCAGCCGGACGCCCGTGCGGGAGGCGTTCCTGCGGCTGGAGGCGGAGGGGATGCTGCGCCTCTACCCCAAGCGCGGCGCCCTGGTCGTGCCGATCTCGGCGGCTGACGTCGAGGACGTGATGGAGACGCGCCTGCTGATCGAGCGATTCGCGATCCGGCGGGTGATCGACCTCGATCTCGACCTCGAGGGCCGGCTCGCCGAGGCGATCGCCGCCCAGGAGCGGTATGCCGCCGCTGACGACGCGATCGCCTTCGTCGACGCCGACCGCGAGTTCCACCGCGTCTTCGTCGCCGCCACCGGCAACGCGATCGTCCTGCGGACGCACGACTCACTGCGCGACCAGCAGAACCGGATGGGGCTCGCCGCGCTCAGCGCCAGATCCGAAAGGATGGAGCAGATCCTCACCCAGCACAGGGCGATCGCCGCCGCCGTCCGGCGGCGCGACGCGGCCGAGGCGGAGGCGTTGATCGACCGCCACCTCGACGAAAGCCTGCGCCTCCTGCGCCGGGCCTCCGCCTCCGGCCTGACTCAGTCGAGCAGCTCGTAAGCCATTTCCGTGAGGAAGTCGGGGAAGTCGTCGCCGAGAGCGACCGCTTCGAAGACGCGCCTCGTCTCCTCCGGCCGGCCCGCCCGCCAGGTCTCCTCGCCGACCTCGGCGCGGATCCGCTCCAGCTCCTCGTCGAGGATGCGGCCGACGAGCTCGCGGTCGATCGTGGTCCCGTCCTCGAGCTTCGTCCCATTGTGGACCCACTGCCAGATCTGGCTGCGGGAGATCTCCGCCGTGGCGGCGTCCTCCATCAGGTTGTCGAGGCCGACCGCGCCGCGGCCACCGAGCCAGAACGAGATGTACTGGAAGCCGACGTTGACGTTGCTGCGCAGACCGGCCTCGGTCACCTTGCCCGGCGTGGCGGCGAGGTCGGCGAGCGCACCGGCGTCGGGGACCACGTCGTCGCGCCTGCGGTCGATCTGGTTGGGCCGGTCGCCGAGCACCGCGTCGAAGGCCTCGGCCGCGACGCCGACGACGTCGGGGTGGGCGACCCAGGTGCCGTCGAAGCCGTCGCCGGCCTCCCGCTCCTTATCGGCGCGCACCGCGGCGATCGCCCGCTCGTTGGCCTCCGGGTCGGTCCGGCTCGGGATCAGCGCCGCCATCCCGCCCATCGCGAAGATGCCGCGGCGGTGGCAGGTGCGGACCAGCAGCTCGGTGTAGGCGCGCATGAAGGGAACGGTCATCTTCACGTCGGCGCGGTCGGGGAGAACGGCCTCGGGACGCTCGCGGAAGGTCTTGATCGCCGAGAAGATGTAGTCCCAGCGACCCGCGTTCATCCCGTAGGAGTGGTCGCGCAGCTCCCAGAGCATCTCCTCCATCTGGAAGGCGGCGGGCAGCGTCTCGATCAGGGCCGTGGCGCGGAAGCTGCCGCGGTCGAGGCCGAGCGAGTCCTCGGCGAAGGCGAGCACCTCGTTCCACAGGCGCGCCTCCAGGTGGTGCTCCATCTTCGGCAGGTAGAGGTAGGCGCCGAGCCCCTTGGCGGCCAGTCGGGGCGCGCCGTGGAAGGCGAAGAGGCCGAAGTCGACCAGGGAGCCGGAGCCGGGGGCGCCGTCGAAGTCGAGGTGGCGCTCGGGCAGGTGCCAGCCGCGCGGGCGCACCAGCAGCGTCGCGGTCTCCTCGGCCAGCGCGTAGTGGCGGCCGTCGGAGCTGTCGTAGGCGATCGTCCCCTCGATCGCGTCGATCAGGTTGACATGGCCGGAGACCTGGTTGACCCAGGTGGGCGAGTTGGCGTCCTCGAAATCGGCCATGAAGCCCTTGGCCCCGGAGTTGAGCGCGTTGATCACCAGCTTGCGGTCGGTCGGCCCGGTGATCTCGACGCGGCGATCGGCGTAGTCCGCGCGCGGCGGAGCGGTCCGCCAGGAGGAGTCCTCGCGGATCTCGCGCGTCTCGGGCAGGAAGTCGAGCTTGCCGCCGGCGGCGAGGGCGGCGCGGCGCTCCCCGCGCGCGGCGAGCAGCTCCAGCCGGCGGGCGTCGAAGCGGCCGTGCAGCTCGGCGAGGAACTCGAGTGCCTCCTCGTTGAGGATCTCGGTGCGGGAGCGCTCGTCGAGCTCGATGTCGCTGATCGTCGGGTTGGGCATTGGGGGCTTCGCTCCTTTACAGGGTTCGTGGTCGGCGCGCCTCATGAGTGTCCGGTTCCATCCGCCGTCGCGGAAGATTCACCGGGTGGGAGGCCGGGCAATCTTCCGCAAGGAACCGCTGAACCAGCGATCCGCATCGGGCCTGACGGAATCGGATACTCATCAGCGCGCCTTACAGGGTTTTCGAGTAGGCGCGGTCGAGGACCTGGACGGTGTGCAGCGCCGGGATCCGGCGGCCGCTCAGTTGGGCCAGATGGCTTTGCAGCTGGGTGAGGCACCCGATGTTGCCGCTGGCGATCATCTCGGCACCGGTGGCGTGCAGGTTGCGGGCCTTGCGCTCGCCGAGCTGCGCGGCGACCTCGGGTCGTTCGACGTTGTAGATGCCCGCCGAGCCGCAGCAGAGCTCGGCCTCGGCCGGCTCCAGCAGCTCGAGGCCCTCGATCGCGGCGAGCAGGCGGCGCGGCGCGGCGGTGACCTTCTGAGCGTGGGCGAGGTGGCAGGCGTCGTGGTAGGCGACCCGGCGCGGCGCGACGAGCGCGGGCGGAGCCTCGGCGAGACCGAGCTCGGCGAGGAACTCGGCGACGTCGCGGGTGAGGGCGGCGAGCCGCCCCGCCGCCGCCTCCTCGGGCTCGCCGAGGAAGAGGGCGCCGTACTCGCGCATCCCGGAGCCGCAGCCGGCGGCGGTGGTGAGGACGGCGTCGACGTCGGCGGCGAAGGCCGCGAGGTTGCGGCGGGCGAGCCTGCGGGCACCCTCGGCCTCGCCGGCGTGCATCGCCAGCGAGCCGCAGCAGCCCTGGCCCGCGGGGACGATCACCTCGACCCCGTTGCGGGCGAGGACGCGCCCCGCGGCCCAGCCGATCTCCGGGTCGAGCTCCTGCTGCACGCAGCCGGCGAGCAGGGCGACGCGGGCGCGGCGCTCGCCCTGGGCAGCAAAGCTCGCCGGCAGCGGGCGGGCGGCGGGGAGCCGGTCCGGCAGCAGGTCGAGCATCGGGCGCAGCGCCCGCGGGACGGCGCCGCGCACCTTGCGGCCAAGGCCGCCGA
>CAZHLT010000141.1:0-4083 GCA_964533285.1 uncultured Conexibacteraceae bacterium
CCAGCGGCGGCTCGAGCAGCTGGCGGACGACGCCGAAGGGGAACTCGCGCTCGAACTCGCTGCTGCGGGCGGCGAGGACCCGCATCCCGGCTTCGCCGCCGAGCCGGCGGGCCTCGGTCAGAAGGCGCGTCTTGCCGATCCCGGCCGGGCCCTCGAAGAGGACGACGCGCCCGTCGCCGGCGGCCGCCTCGTCGAGCAGCGCCGCGACCGCGCCGAGCTCGTCGTCGCGCTCCAGCAGGTCGTCGGTGAGAGGCGGGGTCCCGGACACTTGGACCCGGTGAAGAGTACGGCGCGGGGGGGAGAAAGTCGGGGGGCGGCGGCTTTGACCAGTGTGGAGCTGGACGGCACAGTTGGGGGATGGCGTCAGGCGGCGTCCGTGGTGTGGGATCTGGCGCGGAGACAGCACGGCGTCATCAGCCGGGGCCAACTGCTGGAGCTGGGGCTGAGCCGCGATGCGATCGACCATCGGCTGGCCAGGGGACGGCTGCATCCGCTGTGGCGGGGGGTGTACGCGGTCGGGCGGCGGGAGGTGGGTCGGCGGGGGCGATGGATGGGGGCGGTGCTCGCGTGCGGGCCAGCGGCGCGGCTCAGCCACCGCAGCGCCGCCGAGCTCTGGCGGATGGTGCTGGCGGGGCTGGGGCGGATCGAGGTGTCGGTGCCTGCGCACGTGCGTCGGGCCCGGTGGGGGATCGGCGTGCACCGTCGGCGGGGCCTCGGCCCTCCCACGGACACTGCGACCGGATCCCGGTAACCGATCCGATCGCGGCCATCGTCGACTTCAGCGAGCAGGCGTCGGCGGTCGAGGTCGACGCCGCGATCAACGAGGCCGACTATCGCGGCCTGTTCGACCCCCCGGCGCTGCGCGCCGCGCTCGAGACGATGCCGCCGTCGCCGCGCGTCGCCCGGCTGCGGGATCGCCTCGACCTCCAGGAGCTGGCCCTGCCGGCGACGGTGCTGGAGCGCCTCTTCCTGCGGATCGTGCGGCGGGCCGGCATGCCGCTGCCGGAGACGCAACGACGGAAGCACGGGCACCGTGTCGACTTCCTCTGGCGGGATCTCGGGCTGGTGGTGGAGGCGGACAGCTTCCGCTATCACCGGAGCACGACGAAGCAGTCGGCCGACGCCAGACGCGACAACGCGCACACGACGGCGGGGTTGTCGACGCTGCGCTTCACCCACGCCCAGGTGAAGCACGAACCGGACTGCGTAGCGGCGGTGCTGACCCGAAACCTCGCGCGGCTGCGGGCCCCAAAGTAGGCGCGTCGTGGAAGATTTCGCGGGTCCTGGGCCGGTGAATCTTCCGCAACGGGTGGGCTGCGCCTGGCGGCTCGTCGAGCGGCCTATCTCGATCAGGGGACCGGCAGGTGTCAGCGCCCGTCCTTGACGGCGACCGCGAATATCTCCGGCTCGGCGTCCGTCGGCTCGATCTCGGTGCCGTCGGCGGCGTGGACGCTGCGCAGCGACATCCCGACCGAGCGCAGGATCTCCCGCAGCTCGTCGACGCCGTAGAGGCGCTGGCGGAACGGCATCGGCGTCAGGTCGTAGAGGTAGTCCTCGAGGTGGATCGGGATTCGGGTGCCTTCCAGATAGCCGGTGCTCGGGTCCCAGCAGTGCTCGAGCAGCTCCAGCATGGCGTTGCCGACCGACCAGGTCCGTGGCGTCAGGTGCTCTTCGACATGACGCGGGTTGCGCAGCTGCATCAGCGCCGTGCCGCCCGGTCGGAGGGCGCGGGCGATCGTCTCGAAGGTGCGATGGTTCTCGGCGTCGGTCTCGAAGTAGCCGATCGCGCCGCCGTTGAGGTTGAGGACGGCGTCGAAGCGGGCCTGGAAGTCGAGGCGACGGAGGTCGGCGTGGACGAAAACGAGGTCGGCCTCGTCGATCTCCGCGAGTTCGGCCTGCCCCTGGGCGAGTTCGACCATGTCGTCGGAGAGATCCACCCCGGTGACGGCGAAGCCGCGTTCGGCGAGCTCGACCGCGTGGTATCCACCGCCGCAGGCCAGATCGAGCACCTGGGCTCCGGGCGGCAGCTCGATCAAGCGGATTGCACGGTCGACTTCCGCTTTCACGTCAGCGGCTGCCAGCGGATCGACGGCGTTGAAACCGAAGGCCGTGGCGTACCAGTCCGGCGGCGCCGTCTCCGTAACGATGCTCATTGGTCCTCCCTGGGTCCGGGTTCCCTGCCCGTCCGTCCAGCAGTACCCGATCACTCGCAGACAGTCAAGTCGGACGCCGCCGGCGAGGAGCTTGCCGCGCCTGGCCTTGGACGGGTGTGGGACCGGATCGTTCTGCGATGGACCGGCCTTGGCACCGGGCCCGGGGCGCTGCGATGATGGCCGGAGCGTCGGGTCGTTGACCGAAAACGCGCGGTGAACGGGGTCGCCGCCGGGCTAGAAAGGCTGGATTGATGGCGATCACCGAGATGGAGCAGGCGCAGATCGAGAAGGCGAACGCGAGCGGGAAGACTCCCGCTCTCTTCATTCATGGGCTGTGGCTGCTGGCGAGCAGCTGGGACAACTGGGTCGGGGTGTTCGAGGAGGCCGGGTACGCGGGGCTGACGCCGGCCTGGCCCGACGACCCGGCGACGGTCGAGGAGGCGCGGGCGAACCCGGACGTGTTCGCGAAGAAGTCGATCGGGATGGTCGCCGACCACACGGCCGAGGTGATCGCGGCGCTCGACCGCAAGCCGGCGGTGCTGGGGCACTCGACCGGCGGGCTGCTGGCGCAGGTCATCGCCGGGCGCGGGCTCTCGGCGGCGACGGTGGCGATCGACCCGGGCCCGTTCCGCGGCGTGCTGCCGCTGCCGCTCTCGGCGCTGCGCTCGGCGGGGCCGGTGCTGGCGAACCCGCTGAACAAGAACCGGGCGGTGACGCTGACCCTCGACCAGTTCAAGTACGGCTGGGCCAACGCGCTCTCCGACGATGAGGCGAAGGAGCTGTACGAGACCTACCACGTGGCGGCGCCGGGGATGGCGCTGATGCAGATGGCGAACGCCAACCTCAACCCGGCGACCGAGGCGAAGGTCGACACGAAGAACCCCGAGCGCGGGCCGCTGCTGATCATCGACGGCGAAAAGGACCACACGGTGCCGTGGGCGATCGCCTCGGCCAGCTACAAGAAGCAGCGGGCGAACGAGGGCGTGACCGAGATCAAGTCGATCCCCAACCGCGGCCATTCGCTGACGATCGACAGCGGCTGGCGCGAGGTCTGCGACACGGCGCTCGAGTTCGTCAAGCGCTTCACCTGAGTGGGCGGCGCGGCAAGGCTGAGCGATTCGGGGGGCCAGGACCCCCCGAATGCATCAGCCATCGAGGCGAAGCTGCGGGCGGCCGGGGAGCCGGCACGGGCGGAGGGCGAGCGGCGCTACCTGAAGAGCGAGCTGGAGCATCTCGGGGTGCGGGTCCCCGAGGTGCGCCGGCTGGCGCGGGTGGCGACGCGCGGGGTGGCGACGCGGCGGCAGCTGGACGCACTGGTTGAGGCGCTGTGGGAGCGGCCGGTGCACGAGTGCCGGCTCGCCGCGGCGATGGTGCTGGAGGCGCGGCCGGACCTGGTGGCGCCGGCGGAGCTGCCGCGGATCCGGCGGATGGTGCGGGAGGCGCGGACCTGGGCGATCGTCGACGTGCTCGCGGTCAAGGTGCTGGGGGTGCTGCTGCTGGCGCACCCGGAGGCGGCCGAGCGGCTCGACCCCTGGGCGCGCGACCGCGACTTCTGGGTGCGGCGGGCGGCGCTGCTCTCGCAGATCGAGCCGCTGAAGGCGGGGGCGCCGTTCGACCGCTTCGGCGGCTGGGCCGAGGCGATGCTCGACGAGCGCGAGTTCTTCATCCGCAAGGCGATCGGCTGGGTGCTGCGCGAAGCCGGCAAGAGCCGGCCCGAGGAGGTCTGCGCCTGGCTGGCGCCGCGGGCGGCGCGGGCCTCGGGGGTGACGATGCGGGAGGCGGTCATGTTCCTGCCGGCACCGAGTCGCGAGGCGCTGCTGGCGGCGCGCCGGGGCTGAGCTCGGCGTCGATCTTCGCCGCCCACTCGTCAACCGCGTCCCAGTCGCGGAAGTCGCCCTCAAGGCCGCGGAAGAGGGCGAGCGAGAGGCGT
>CAZHLT010000142.1:0-2996 GCA_964533285.1 uncultured Conexibacteraceae bacterium
ATCCGCGAGGCCGGCGGCGACCGCTCGGCGGTCACCGGCGGCACCAAGGTCCTCTCCGACCGGATCGTCGTCGAGATCACCCAGGAGCCCGGCAAGTCCTTCCTCGACCGGATGATCAACCTGGTCGAGGGCGCCGAGCGGCGCAAGACCCCGAACGAGATCGCGCTCGGGATCCTGCTGGCGGCGCTGACCCTGATCTTCCTCATCGTCGTCGTCAGCCTGCGCCCGTTCGCGCTGTTCGCCGGCACGGAACTGTCGGAGACGACGCTGATCGCGCTGCTGGTGGCGCTGATCCCGACCACGATCGGGGCGCTGCTCTCGGCGATCGGGATCGCCGGCATGGACCGGCTCGTGCGCCGCAACGTGCTCGCCCTCTCCGGCCGCGCGGTCGAGGCGTCGGGCGACTGCGACGTGCTGCTGCTCGACAAGACCGGCACGATCACGCTCGGCAACCGCGAGGCGACCGAGCTCGTGCCGATGCCGGGCGTCACCCGCGAGGAGCTGGCCGAGGCGGCGCAGATGTCATCGCTCGCCGACGAGACGCCGGAGGGGCGCTCGATCGTCGTCCTCGCCAAGGAGTTCGGCATCCGCGAGCACGACTTCGCCGGCCACGAGCCGGAGTTCGTCCCCTTCAGCGCCGAGACGCGGATGAGCGGGGTGAACTTCAACGGCACCCGCCTGCGCAAGGGCGCCGGCGACGCGATCGAGAACTGGGTCCTGGCCGAAGGCGGTCGGCCTCCGGCGGAGCTGCGGGTCGAGCTGGACCGGATCGGGCGCGAGGGCGGCACGCCGCTGGCCGTCGCCCGCAACGAGCGCGTGCTCGGCGTCGTCTACCTCAAGGACATCGTCAAGGAAGGGATGAAGGCGCGCTTCGACCAGCTGCGGGCGATGGGCATCCGCACGATCATGGTCACCGGCGACAACAAGCTGACCGCGGCGAAGATCGCCGAGGAGGCCGGCGTCGACGACTTCCTCGCCGAAGCGACGCCGGAGCGCAAGCTGGAGCTGATCAAGGAGCAGCAGGCCGACGGGCGCCTGATCGCGATGACCGGCGACGGCACCAACGACGCGCCGGCCCTGGCCCAGGCCGACGTCGGGGTGGCGATGAACACCGGCACCCAGGCCGCCCGCGAGGCCGGCAACATGGTCGACCTCGACTCCAACCCGACGAAGCTGATCGAGATCGTCGAGGTCGGCAAGCAGCTGCTGATCACCCGCGGCGCCCTCACCACCTTCTCGATCGCCAACGACGTCGCCAAGTACTTCGCGATCCTGCCGGCGATGTTCGTCACCACCTGGGCGGCAAGCGGCGAAAAGGGCCCGCTCGACGCGCTCAACATCATGTCGCTGGGGACGCCGGAATCGGCGATCCTCTCGGCGGTCATCTTCAACGCCCTGATCATCCCGCTGCTGATCCCGCTCTCGCTCAAAGGGGTCCGCTACCGGCCGATCGGCGCCACCGCGCTGCTGCGCCGCAACATCCTCATCTACGGGCTCGGCGGCCTGCTCGTCCCCTTCGTCGGGATCAAGCTGATCGACCTCGTCGTCCACAACCTGCTGGGAGCATGAGAGTCGGGGGTCTGGGGATGACGTGAGCCGCGGCCACTACAAGATCTTCCTCGGCATGGCCGCCGGGGTCGGCAAGACCTACCGCATGCTGCAGGAGGGTCACGCCGAAGCCGACGCCGGCCGCGACGTCGTCATCGGCTACCTCGAGCCGCACGAACGCGAGGAGACGACGGCGCAGGCGCGCGGGCTCGAGGCGGTGCCGCGGCGCCGCGTCCCGGTGCGCGACGTCAGCGTCGAGGAGATGGACCTGCCCGGGCTGTTGCGGCGGGCGCCGGAATTGGCGCTGATCGACGAGCTCGCCCACAGCAACCCCGCCGGCCTCGAACACCGCAAGCGCTACGAGGACATCGCCGACGTGCTCGCCGCCGGGATCGACGTCTTCTCCACGGTCAACGTCCAGCACCTCGAGTCGCTGAACGACCAGGTCGCCGAGCTGACGGGGGTGCGGGTGCGGGAGACGGTGCCCGATTCGGTGCTGGGCGAGGCCGACGAGGTGGTGCTGATCGACCTCACCCCGGAGGCGCTGATCGCCCGCCTGCAGGCGGGCAAGATCTACCCGACCCAGAACATCGACGCCGCCCTCAACAACTTCTTCAAGATCGAGAATCTGGCGGCGCTGCGCGAGGTCAGCCTGCGCCAGGTGGCCGAGGACGTCGAGTCCAAGCGCCTCGTCTACAGCGAGTCCGAGCCGGTCGGCACGCGGGCCGAGGAGAAGGTCGTCGCCGACGCGCAGAAGGCGGTCGGCGAGCGGTTGCTGGCGCTGGTCCGCCCGCAGCCGAGCTCGCAGCGGCTGGTGCGGCGCGCCTGGCGCTCGGCGCAGCGGCTCGGCACCGAGCTCGACCTGCTCTGGGTGAAGCCGCCGAGCCTGCTGATCGAGGGCGAGGTCGAGCGCCAGGTCACCGCCCTGCGCCAGCTCGCCTCGGTGCTCGGCGCCCACCTGCTGATCGAGGAGCACGACGACCTCGTCGCCGCCGTCGCCCGGATCGTCCGCGAGCGCGGCAGCACCTACATCATGGTCGGCGAGTCGAAGCGGCCGCGGGGGCTGGCGCGACTGCGCGAACCGCTGCCCCAGCGCCTGATGCGGGCGACGCCGCCCGGCGTCGACGTCCGCATCGTCGCCCACCGCGGCGCCCGCGAGGAGGGCTCGGGGCAATGAGCGCTCTGGCCGCCCTGCGGGTCGAGCACGGGCTGATCGTCGCCGCCCTGATCCTCGGCGCCGCGGCGGGCTTCCTCTTCGCCGGCCTGCGCCTGCGCCGCGGCGCAGGCGGCCGGCCCGACGCCGTCCGCCACATCCTCCTGCCCTTCACCGGCACCGAGATCTCGCGCCGCGCGGTCGATGCGGCGCTGCGCCTCTCGCGCGCCGAGGGCGCGACGCTGATGCCCGCCTACCTGGCGCAGGTGCCGAAGAGCCTGCCGCTTGACTGCGC
>CAZHLT010000143.1:0-2502 GCA_964533285.1 uncultured Conexibacteraceae bacterium
TCTTCCTCGTCTCCCAGGGCGTGATCCAGAACCTCAGCGACTCCAGCGTGATCCACACGCTCAGCGGCGGCCAGCAGATCCTCGCCCAGGGCCCGGTCGCCTCGCAGGAGGTGATCAAGATGCTCGGCACCAACGGCGGCGGCTTCTTCAACGTCAACTCGACCTACCCCTTCGAGAACCCCAGCGGCCTCACCAACTTCGTCGAGATGCTGCTGATCCTCGTCATCCCGGCCAGCCTCACCTACTCCTACGGGCGCATGGTCGGCAGCCAGCGCCAGGGCTGGGCGATCTTCAGCGCGATGGCCGTCCTCTTCATCGTCGGCGTGGCCGTCGTCGTCATCGCCGAGCAGCACGGCTCGCCCGCCCAGCACGCCGCCGGCCTGCACACCCACGCCTTCGACGGCTCGACCGGCGGCAACCTCGAGGGCAAGGAGCAGCGATTCGGCATCGCCAGCACCTCACTCTTCACTGCGGTCACGACCGCGACCTCAACCGGCGCCGTCAACGCCGCCTTCGAGTCGCTGACCGGGATCGGCGGCGCCGTGCCGTTCACCAACCTCGGCCTCAGCGAGGTCGTCTTCGGCGGCGTCGGCGCCGGTCTCTACTCGATGCTGCTCTACGTCATCCTCGCCGTCTTCATCGGCGGTCTGATGGTCGGCCGCACCCCCGAGTACCTGGGCAAGAAGATCGGCGCGCGGGAGATCAAGCTGGTCTCGCTCGGCGTCCTCTTCACGCCGCTGACCGTGCTGCTCTCGGCCGGACTCGCCTCGGCGACCGATCTCGGCAAGCGCTCGCTTTACGCCGGCCTCAATCCCTCGGGTTTCTCGGAGACGCTCTACGCCTACCTCTCGCAGGCCAACAACAACGGCTCCGCCTTCGCCGGCTACACCGGTTTCCTGCAGCCCAACGCGCCCGGCAACGTCGACGCGTACGGAATCACCTTCGCCAACCTGCTCGGCGGCTTCGTCCTGATCACTGCCCGCTTCGCCCCGATCATCTTCGTCCTCGCCGTCGCCGGCGCCCTCGCCGGCAAGCGGGTCTCGCCGGCCGGGCTCGGCACGATGCGGACCGACAACCCGACCTTCGTCTTCCTCCTGATCGGCGTCGTGATCCTGGTCGGGGCACTCACCTTCTTCCCGGCGATCCTGCTCGGCCCGATCTCCAACGGCCTCAGCGGGAGGTTGTTCTGATGGCCGGGCTGCGCAAGGACCTGCTGACCGCGGCGCTCGCGATCGTCGCGATGACGGTCGCCCTCGGGCTCGCCTACCCGCTGGCGATCACCGGCATCGCCCAGGTCGTCTTCCCCGGCTCGGCCAACGGCTCCAAGGTCTCCTACGACGGCCATGTCGTCGGCTCGAAGCTGATCGGCCAGGAATTCACCGAACCGCTGATCGGCAAGAACGGCAAGCCGGTGCTCGACGAAGAAGGCGAAGAAGTGATGGTCCCCAACCCCGCCTACTTCCAGCCGCGGCCTTCCGCCACCGGCTACTCGGGCAACGTCACCTACTTCGGCAACGGCGGCCCCAACAGCGCCGAAGTGCGCGACGAAATCCGCGAAGAACTGGCCGGCTACGTGCAGCTCAACAAGCCGTACGACCGCTCGCTGACCCGCGAAGACGTCCCCGTCGACGCGGTCACCCAGTCGGCCTCCGGCGTCGACCCGCACATCTCCGCGGCCAACGCGCTGATCCAGGCCCACCGCGTCGCCGCCGTCCGCAAGCAGCCGCTCGCCAGGGTCGAAGAGCTGATCGCCGACCACACCGACGACCGCGTCCTCGGCGTCCTCGGCGAGCCCGGCGTCAACGTCCTGCAACTGAACATCGCCCTCGAAGAAGAGGCACCCCTGAAATGACCGACACCACTCGAACCTCATCCGCCCGCCAGCCGCGCTCGCTGCTGGACCTCAGCATCCTGCGACCGGCCCTGCTCGAGTCGATCGCCAAGCTCGACCCCCGCGTCCAGATCCGCAACCCGGTGATGTTCGTGGTCGAGATCGGCGCCGTGATCACCACCATCGCCTGGCTGATCCAGGTCTTCGGCGGCAGCCCGCTCGGCGGCGGCCACGAGCCGGCCTGGTTCACCTTCACCGTCACCGTTTGGCTCTGGCTCACCGTCGTCTTCGCCAACCTGGCCGAGGCGATGGCCGAGGGCCGCGGCCGCGCCCAGGCGGCCAGCCTGCGGGCGATGCGAACCGACACCACGGCCAAGCTCCGCGACGGCGGCGAGAAGTCGGCCGCCGAGCTGGTCCGCGGCGACGTGGTCGTCGTCGTCGCGGGGGAGACGATCCCCGGCGACGGCACCGTGATCGAGGGCATCGCCTCGGTCGACGAGTCGGCGATCACCGGCGAGTCGGCGCCCGTCATCCGCGAGGCCGGCGGCGACCGCTCGGCGGTCACCGGCGGCACCAAGGTCCTCTCCGACCGGATCGTCGTCGAGATCACCCAGGAGCCCGGCAAGTCCTTCCTCGACCGGATGATCAACCTGGTCGAGGGCGCCGAGCGG
>CAZHLT010000144.1:0-5738 GCA_964533285.1 uncultured Conexibacteraceae bacterium
CGCCGTCAACGCCGCCGGTCGCGAGCGGCTGCGCCGCCTGCGCGGCCGCAAGAACGCCTACCTGGCGCGCCGCATGCGCGACCTCAGCCCGGCGGAGGTGGCGACGCTGGAGCGCGCTGCCGAGATCCTCGACCGGATGCGCGAAGGCGATCCGCGGGAGGGCGAGCCGTGAGCGCGGAGCGAGCAAGCGTGCATATCTGGTTCTTCGCGCCGCGAGCGGAGCGCGATTCCGACGTATGAAGTACCACCTGCGCCGCTCCTTCAACTCGCTCGAGGTCCCCAACTACCGCCGCTTCTTCGTCGGCCAGGTGATCTCCCTCTCGGGGACCTGGATGCAGACCGTCGCCGCCCTCTGGCTGGTCCTCAGCCTGACCGGCAGCGGCGTCGCCGTCGGCCTCACCACCGCCCTGCAGTTCCTGCCGATGCTGGTGATCGGCGCCTGGGGCGGCCTGCTTGCCGACCGCTTCCCGAAGCGGCAGCTGCTGATCACGACCCAGCTGTTGATGGCGGTCCCGGCGTTCTTCCTCTTCGTCGTCACCGCGACCGGTGTGGTCGCCCCCTGGATGGTCTTCCTCGCCGTCTTCGCGATGGGTTCGGCCAACGCCGTCGACAACCCGACCCGGCAGAGCTTCGTCTTCGAGATGGTCGGCCCCGACCGCGTCGTCAACGCGGTCAGCCTCAACAGCGTCATCGTTCAGTCGGCGCGGATCGTCGGCCCGGCGCTGGCCGGGATCACGATCGCCGCCTTCGGCGTCGCCCCCTGCTTCGCGGTCAACGCGCTGACCTTCGCGGCGATGATCCTCGCCCTCTGGGGGATGGACCCCGCCCGCCTGCACAGCGCCCCGGCGGCGCCGCGCGGCAAGGGCGCGATCCGCGCCGGCCTGCGCTACGTCGCCCGCACCCCGGAGCTGGCGGTGCCGCTGGCGCTGATGGCGCTGGTCGGCACCCTCGGCTTCAACTTCCAGGTGGTGCTGCCGCTGCTGGCCAAGTTCAGCTTCGGCGGTGGCGCCGGCGCCTACGCGGTGCTGGTCTCGGCGATGGGGGTCGGCTCGATCGCCGGCGCCCTCGTCAACGGCTCGCGCGGGCGCACCGGGCCGCGGCTGATCGCCGGCGCGGCGCTGGCCTTCGGGCTCGGCGGCCTGCTGGCGGCGGCGATGCCGGCGCTGGCGCTGGAGGTGCCGGCGCTGGTCGCGCTCGGCGCCGCCTCGGTCACCTTCGCCGCCGCGGTCAACTCGAGCCTGCAGCTCGCCGTCTCAGACGAGATGCGGGGCCGGGTGATGGCGCTCTACTCGGTCGTCTTCCTCGGCTCGACCCCGCTCGGCGGCCCGCTCAGCGGCTGGCTGGCGGAAACCTATGACCCGCGGGTGGCGCTGGTCCTGGCCGGCGTCTCCGGCCTCTCCGCCGCCTGGGTCGCCCGCGCCGCCTTCGCCCGCCTGCGCCAGCGCCACGACCCCCCGGTCACCGCCGAACACGCTGTGGCCTGACCCCCGCCCCCCGATCGCGTGGTTCCTTTGTCCGTACTGAAAGGACAAAGGAACCACGACGCCTGCGGGCACTCGCCCTGACCGAGGTCGTGGTTCCAAAGTCCGCCTATGCCGGACAAAGGAACCACGACCTGGGGGGTTGGTTTGGTGCTAGCCGATGTAGCCGGCCGATTCGAGGTACGCCTTGGCCGCGGCCTTCGGCGTTTCCTTTTCGAGTTCGACCCGGGCGTCGAGCTCCTGCATCACTTCCAGGGTCAGGCCCTTCTGCACTTCGAGGATCGTCTTTTCGTAGTCGGGTCCGGCTTCTTCGGCCGTCGACTGTTTCGAGACGAAGATGATGTTGCCGGCCGGGAAAACGTGCTTGTCGTCTTCGAGGATGACGAACTTGTCGCTCTCCGCTGCCAGCTGCGGGTCGGTGGTGAAGAGGATCGAGAGGTCCGCCTGGCCCTTTTCCAGCACCGTGTAGCGGAGGCTGATGTCGACCGGGGTGAACGACTTGAACTTCAGCCCGTAGAGCTTTTCCAGCCCGGCGAGGCAGTCGATCCGCTCGCGGCACTCGGGCGAGCCGTAGAGCGTCAGTTCTTCGGAGACCCCTTCGAGGTCGGAGACGTTTTCGAGTTCGTACTTTTCCGCCGTCGTCTTCAGCGTCCCGACCGCGTTGGCGCTGGCGAACGGGGTCGGTTCGAAGGCGACCAGCCCTTCCTTTTCGAATTCTTCGTTGGCCTTTTCCCAGGCTTCGGTGGCGTCGGCCGGGACTTCTTCGGGTTCGAGGCCGAAGAACGAGGTCAGCGCCGTCGAGGCGTACTCCGGGTAGCCGGAGATCTGGCCGGTCTTGACCGCCTTCAGCGCCACCGTTTCCGAGCCGAGGTTGAGCGCGCTCCTCACCGTGTAGCCGGCCGCGGACAGGGCCTGGGCGTAGATTTCGCCGAGAATTTCCTGTTCGGGGAAGTTCTTCGAGCCGATCGTCAGGTTGACCTTGGCGTTTTCGGGATTGGCGACGATCGAGCCTTCGCCCGAGCCGCCCGCTTCGCCTTCGGCGGCGGTCGCCTCGGTGCCCGAGCTGTCGCTGCCCCCGCCGCAGGCCACGGCGCCGAGCGCCAGGGCCAGCGCCAGCAGCGCCGCCAGCGCCACCCGCCACCTCGTCTTGTCGGTCCTCACTTTGTGCTGCCTCCTTGCTTTGGTTTGGAACCGGTCACGATTTCTGCAGCTTCAACCCTCTCGAAGTGAGCAGACGTTGCAGCCCGGCGAGCGAGAGCTCGAGCGCGAGCGCGAGCAGGGCGACGAGGATCGCGCCGGCGAGGACGCCGTCGGTCCCGTAGATGCCTTCGTTGATGATGTAGTCGCCGAGGGTGACGACGCCGGCCAGCGGCGCGATCGTCGCCGTCGCCACGATCACGATCGCCGCCCCGCGCACCCCGCCCATGATCGTCGGCACCGCCATCGGCAGCTCGACCCGGCGGATCACTTCCAGCTCGGTCATGCCGATGCCGCGGGCGGCGGCGACCGCGGCGGGGTCGACCTGACGGACGCCGACGTAGGCGTTGGTGAGGATCGGCGGGATGCCGAGGATCGCCAGCGCCGGGGTGACGGTGAGCAGCCCGACCCCGATCAGCGAGGCGACCAGGGCGATCAGCGCCAGCTCCGGGATCGCGCGGCCGGCGTTGCCGAGCCCGACGGCGAGCAGTTCGCCGCGGCCGCGGTGGCCGAGGTAGAGGCCGAGCGGCAGCCCGATCAGCAGCGCCAGGGCGAGCGCTAGCAGCGTCACTTCGATCTGGGTCAGCAGCAGTTCCATCGACTGCGAGAAGCCGCCGACCAGCTCGCCGCCGGTCACGTTCGAGGGCTGCGGCGTGAAGATGAATTCGATCGCGCCGCCGAACGAGGCGAGGGGGAGGGCGAGCGCCGCCATCAGAGCGTCCGCGCCCGCCGCCATGGCGTCGTCAGCCGCTGGATCAGGAGCAGGGCCGCGTCGAAGGCGAGCGCCATCAGGACGACGATCGCGGCGGCAATGATGATCGTCGTCGGGAAGGTGAGGTTGGCGCTGCCCAGCATCCGGGTGCCGAGGCCGCCGGCGTTGATGAAGACAGCGAGGGTGGCGATCGCGATCGTGCTGACGGCGGCGACGCGCAGCCCGGCGATGATCTCCGGCGTCGCCAGCGGCAGCTCGACCCGCCAGAGGATCTGGCGCTCGGTCAGTCCCATGCCGCGGGCGGCGTCGACCACCGCCGCCGGCACGTTCTCCAGGCCGAGGACCGTGTTGCGGTAGATGATCTGCAGGGTGTAGACGGCGAGGACGACGATCGCCGTGGTGCGGCCGAGGCCGGTGATCGGCAGCAGCAGGAAGAAGGCGGCGAGGCTGGGGATCGTGAAGAGGATGCCGGTCGCCAGCAGCAGCGGCAGCTTCAGCCAGCGCAGGCGGTGGGCGAGGAGGGCGAGGGCGAAGGCGACGGCGAAGCCGATCGCGAGCGAGATCAGGACCAGTTCGAGGTGCTGCACGGTCGGCGTCCCGAAGCGGTCGATGTTCTCCCGCGCCCAGTCCCAGCAGAAGAGGTGACCTTCGCGCGCCTGGCAGGGCAGCGTGTCGAGCGAGCGTTCTTTGAAGAACCCTTCGCCGACTTCGCCCGCCGCCGCCAGCGGCAGCGCGCTACTCAAGGGGGCGCTCCGCGGCGGTGTGCTCGTCGGTCTTCGCCTCCGGCGAGGAGAGGAACTCGGAGATGATCTCGACCGAGAGGACGCCGGCGACGCGGCCGCGGTGGTCGGTCACCGCCGCGTATTGCGACTCGCCCTGCAGCAGGTCGGCGAGCGCGTCACGCATCACGTCGTCGCGGTCGAGCAGCGGGCCCAGCGGCACGTCGGGGCGCTCGGGGACGCTGGCGCCGGCGAGGTCGCGCTGCGAGAGCCAGCCGAGCGGGCGCTCCTCGCCGTCGACCAGCAGCGCGTAGGGGACCTCGACGTCGGGCGCGTCGAGCTGCGCCCGCACCGCGGCGGTCGCTTGCCCGGCCCGCGCCAGCGGCGCCCGCCAGAGGTCGATGTCGCCGACCCGCATCAGCGCCAGCCGCTTCAGCGCCCGGTCGGCGCCGACGAAGTCCTCGACGAACTCGTCGGCCGGGCTCATCAGGATCTCGGCCGGGGTCGCGTACTGGGCGACGTGGCCGCCCTCGCGCAGGATCGCGATCCGGTCGCCCATCTTGATCGCCTCGTCGATGTCGTGGGTGACGAAGAGGACGGTCTTGCGGATCTCCGCCTGCAGCCGCAGGAACTCGTTCTGCAGGCGCTCGCGGTTGATCGGGTCGATCGCCCCGAAGGGCTCGTCCATCAGCATCACCAGCGGGTCGGCGGCGAGCGCCCGCGCCACCCCGACGCGCTGCTGCTGGCCGCCGGAGAGCTGCGCCGGGTAGCGCTCGCCGAGCGCGGGGTCGAGCCCGATCAGCTCCAGCAGCTCGGCGCCGCGGGCGCGGACCCGGTCCTTCTCCCAGCCCAGCAGCGTCGGCACGGCGCCGATGTTCTGGGCGACGGTGCGGTGCGGGAAGAGGCCGACTTCCTGGATCACGTAGCCGATCTCGCGCCGCAGCCGCGCCGGCTCGCGGGCGCGCACCGACTCGCCGCCGACGAGGACGTCGCCCTCGCTGATCTCGACCATCCGGTTGACCATCCGCATCGCGGTCGTCTTGCCGCAGCCCGAGGGCCCGACGAAGACGCAGATCTCGCCCGCCTCGACCTCGAGCGTGAGCCCGTCGACGGCCGGCTGCTCGGCGCCCGGGTAGCGCTTGGTCGCGTCCCGGAAGCTGACCGACGAGGCCCCGGACCGGGACTGGGCGTGGGGCGCGGCGTCTCCCGTCGACACGATTCGACCCTATACCCGCGACCGGTTCGGCCAACTCATCCAATGCCCGTCGCGTTCGCAGTGGTCAGAGGCCGAGGCGGCGGGCGCGCTCGGCGGCGCGGGCGACGACTTCGTCGAGGCCGGGCAGCTCGCCGCCCCGCATCAGCACCCGGCCGGCGACGACGGTGGTGTCGACGGCGGCGCCGGCGGCGGCGTAGACCAGGCCCTCGGTGAGGTCGCCGATCCCGAGCTCGGGCGAGCCGCCGCGCAGCAGCAGGAAGTCGGCCGGTTGGCCGGGCGCCAGCGGCGTGGCGCCGAGCAGCGGCGCCCGGGCGCCGGTCGCCCCCGCCCACGCCACGGCGGCGGCGATCGCAGTCGGGTCGGCGGCGGCCGGCGTCTGGGCCACGGCGAAGAGCTTTACGTCGGCGAGCAGG
>CAZHLT010000145.1:0-3794 GCA_964533285.1 uncultured Conexibacteraceae bacterium
GGGCCCTCTACGGGGCTAGCGAGCGAGGCGCTCTCCCGACGGCGGTCGGCTCTTCTATGCGTTCCTCCGGGATCTTCGACGGCCTCGCTGCGCTCGGCCTCTCAATCTCAGAAGAACAAGGGGGAGGTTGGCCAGTGAGCCGCGAGGGCGCCGGCGTCGCCAGCCCGACCGACCTCGAGCTGGTCGGCGCCGAGCTGCGCGCTCGCGAGCGCTTCCTGCTGACCGCCCACGAGGGTCCCGACGGCGACGCGCTCGGCTCGCTGCTGGGGATGCACCACCTGCTGACCCAGCTCGGCAAGGACTCGGTGATGTTCCTGGCGGCAAAGGAGTTCCCGCTGCCGATCGAGTACCGCTTCCTGCCGCTCGAGGAGGTCTTCCACGAGCCGCCGGCCGACATGGCCGACCGCACGATCGTCTTCCTCGACTGCGGCAACATCGACCGCATGCCGGTCGAGTTCCTCACCGCCGGCGACAACGACCTGATCAACATCGACCACCACCACGACAACACCCGCTTTGGCGACTTCAACCTGGTCGACGTCGAGGCCTCCTGTACGGCCGAGATCGTCTACGACCTGGCACGGCTGCTGGGGGCCGAGATCACGCCGGAGATGGCCTCGGCGCTCTACGTCGGCCTGATCACCGACACCGGCAACTTCATGTACGACAACACCAACGCGCACACCCACCGGGTCGCGGCCGAGCTGATCGACGCCGGGGTCGCCGTCGACGACACCTACCGGCGGCTCTACGAGCACGTCCCGATCGAGAAGCTGAAGCTGGTTGCGCGGGCGCTGGAGTCGATCCAGCGCCACTGCGGCAACCGCCTCGCGGTCAGCCACATCACCGCCGCCGACTACGAGGAGACCGGTGCCAGCGAGGAGATGACCGAGGGGATCATCGACCACGTGCGCTCGCTGGAGGGGCTGAAGGTCGCCGCCGTCGTCCGCGACCTCGGCAACCGCGGCCGCGCCGCCCGCAAGGTCAGCCTGCGCTCCTCCGACGGCGAGGTCGACGTCTCGGCGATCGCCCGCAAGCGCGGCGGCGGCGGCCACAAGCGGGCCGCCGGCTTCTCGACCGACCTCGAGCTCGACGAGCTCGTGACCTTCATCTGCGATGAGGTCGTCGCCCAGCTCGGCGAGTGAGATGGCCGGCGGCGGCGATGGCGCGCTGCTGCTCTGGGACAAGCCGGCCGGGGTGACCTCGCACGACGTCGTCGCCCGCCTGCGCCGCGAGCGCGGCCAGCGCGCCGGCCACGCCGGCACCCTCGATCCCTTCGCCACCGGCCTGCTGCTGGTCCTGCTCGGCAAGGCGACCAAGCTGCAGCGCTTCCTGGTCGGGCTGCCGAAGACCTACCTGGCGACGGCGCGGCTCGGCTGGCGCTCGAGCACCGGCGACCCCGACGGCGAGCTGACCGAGACCGGCGTCGTCCCCGCCTCGCTGGAGCTACCGACCGGGACCGTGCGCCAGCGGCTGCCGATGACCTCGGCGGTGCGGGTCGGCGGCGAGCGCCTCTACAAGAAGGCGCACCGCGGCGAGGTGGTGCAGACGCCGGTCCGCGACGTCGAGGTGCACCGCGCCGAGCTGCTCGCCAGCGACGGCGAGTACGCCCATTACGAGATCGAGTGCTCGGCCGGGACCTACGTGCGGACCCTGGTCGAGACCCTCGGCGACGCCTACTGCTCGGCGCTGCGGCGGACCGCGGTCGGCCCGTTCCGGATCGAGGACGCCGGCGCGGAATTCAGCGTCGAGCAGGTCGGCGAGCTGGTGCCGGCGGTGGCGGAGGCGCTGCGGTGAAGGTGACGCCGCTGCCCGAGGCCGAGCCGCGCCCGCGCAAGGTCGCGATCGGCACCTTCGACGGCGTCCACCGCGGCCACCAGGCGGTGATCGAGGGCGCCGACGCAGTCCTCACCTTCGAGCCGCACCCGCTGCAGATCCTGCACCCGGCGGCGATGCCGAAGCTGATCATGCCGTTCACGGTCAAGCGCGACGTGATCGCCGGCCTCGGCGTCGAGGAGCTGGTCGTGATCCCCTTCGACGAAGAGTTCGCCCACCGCGACGCCGAGGACTTCATCCAGGGCGTGCTGGTCGAGGCGCTGCGGGCGACCGAGGTCTCGGTCGGCGAGAACTTCCGCTTCGGCGCCAAAGCGCGCGGCGACGCGGCGATGCTGAGCCGCCACGCCGAGTTCGAGACGCGGGTGGTGCCGCTGGTCGAGGTCGACGGCGAGACCGTTTCCTCGACCCGGATCCGGGCCCAGATCGCGGCCGGCGACATGGGCGGCGCCCGGCGCTGCCTCGGCGCCCCGTTCATGGTCGAGGGCACGGTCGTCAAGGGCGACCAGCGCGGCCGCGAGCTCGGCTTCCCGACCGCCAACATCGTCCCCGACGACCACCTCGCGATCCCCGGCCACGGGATCTACGCCGCCTTCGCCGACGGCCTGCCGGCGGCGGTCAACGTCGGCGTCCGCCCGACCTTCGAGAGCGGCCGCGGCGTCCTCATCGAGACCTTCATCATCGACCACGACGAGGACCTCTACGGCAGGACGCTGCGGGTCGCCTTCGTCGAGCGCTTGCGCGGCGAGCGCCGCTACGACGACGTCGAGGCGCTGATCGCCCAGATGCACGCCGACGTCGAGGCTGCGCGCCGCGTCTGCGCCCAGTTCACCACCGCGACCTGAGCCCTGCGTCCACCCGGCGAGACCGCACTTGTGCTCGGTATGCGGGTACAAGTGCGGTCTCGGCTTCGCGTCGGGCGGCGGCGACCACCGCCCGTAGACCGGGCCGCTGTGCTACCTTGCCGAGCGGCCGTGACCCGTCCGGGTGCACGGCGCTTTTTTCGAGAAGACCGAAGATGAGCCTGACCAAAGAGAAGAAGAGCGAGCTGATCGGCAAGTACGGTCGCGCCGAGGGCGACACCGGCTCCGCCGAGGTCCAGATCGCGCTGCTGACCGAGCGGATCAACGAACTGACCGGTCACCTGCGCGAGCACCAGAAGGACCACCACAGCCGCCGCGGCCTGCTGATGCTCGTCGGCAAGCGCCGTCGCATGCTCCGGTACCTCGAAAAGACCGACCTCGAGCGCTACCGCGCGCTGGTCGCCGATCTCGGCCTGCGCCGATGATCGAGGTCGGCGCCAAGGCGCCGGATTTCACGCTTCGCGACCAGGATGGCGAGGATGTCTCGCTTGCCGACTTCCGCGGCCGCAAGGTCCTGCTCGTCTTCTACCCGCTGGACTTCAGCCCGGTCTGCTCCGACCAGCTCTCGATCTACCAGGAGGTGAAGTCGGAGCTGGGTGAGCAGGGTGTCGAGCTGCTCGGCATCAGCGTCGACAGCCACTGGGCGCACAAAGCCTTCCAGGAGAAGCTCGGGATCGACACCACCCTGCTGGCCGACTTCGAGCCCAAGGGCCAGGTCGCCCGGGCCTACGGCTCCTACATCGACGGCGCCGGCATCGCCAACCGCACGCTGGTCCTCGTCGACGAGGACGGCAACGTCGCCTGGACCTACGAATCGCCGACCCCCGGCGAGTTCCCCGGGGCCAACCTCATCTTCGACGCCCTCGCCGCCTAGATGATTGATTCCACGCCCCTCGGGCGCGGAGACGGCTTCAGCGAGGAGGAATAGGGCAGCAGGCGAAGTCGGCGGTGTCTATCGCCCCGTCGACCCGAAGGAGGGCCACGATGCTCGCCGACCTCGACCTGCTGCTCACTGCGGTGTTCTGCACCGCCGACGATCTCCTGCCCGAAGGACCGAAGAACGCCCGCCGAAGCCTGACCGACGCGGAGGTCGCCACC
>CAZHLT010000146.1:0-2974 GCA_964533285.1 uncultured Conexibacteraceae bacterium
ATCCTCGCCGGCGCGCGTTTGCGCGAAGGCCTGGCCGGGGCGCTCCGCGTCGGGGCCGGGGCGGCGGCGGCTTTGCGGCGACGTTTGGGGGCCGTCGTCCGCGAGGGAGCGGGCGCCGGCGCCGCGGCCGAGCGGCGCTTGGGAGCGGCGACGGCCATCAGGCGGTCTCCCTCGACGGACGCGCCTCGGCCAGCTTGCGGGCGACCCGCAGGTGGGCCGAGCGCGAGCGCGGGTTGGCGGCAACCTCCTCGGGCCCCGGCGCGACGGCGCGCTTGGTCAGCAGCTCGGCCTCGGGCTCGTGGCCGCAGACGCAGACCGGCAGCTCCGGCGGGCAGACGCAGCCGCGCGCCTTCGCCGCCAGGAACCGCTTCACCGGCCGGTCCTCGAGCGAGTGGAAGGAGATGGCAGCGAAGCGGCCGCCGACGGCGAGGATCTGCCAGGCCAGCGGCAGCGCCTCCTCGAGCGAGTCGAGCTCGCCGTTGACGGCGATCCGGATCGCCTGGAAGCTGCGCTTGGCCGGGTGGCCGCCGCCGAAGCGGGCCGCCGCCGGCATCCCGGCCTTGATCGCCTCGACCAGCTCCGAGGTGGTGCTGAGCGGGCGGCGGCGGACGATCTCGCGGGCGATGCCGGAGGCGTAGCGCTCCTCGCCGAAGCGGCGCAGGACCTCGGCGATCCGCGCCTGCGGCCACTCGTTGACGAGGTCGGCGGCGGAGAACTTCTGGCGCGTGTCCATCCGCATGTCGAGCGGCGCGTCGTAGGCGTAGGAGAAGCCGCGCTCCAGAGTGTCCACCTGCAGCGACGACATTCCGAGGTCCATGTAGATCATGTCTGGGCGTATGCCTTCGCCGCGCAGGGCGCGGAGACCTGCCGCGAAGTCGGCGCCGATGAAGAGCGTGCGGCAGGGCGCCTGCACCGCGAAGCGGGCGAAGCGGGCCTCGGCGGCGGGGTCGCGGTCGATCCCGATCAGCCGCCCCTCCGGTCCCAGCATCGCGGCGACGCGGCGGGCGTGGCCGCCGGCGCCGAAGGTGCAGTCGACGGCGACCTGGCCGGGCTCGGGCGCCAGCAGCGAGACCAGCTCGGCGGCGAGGACGGGCTCGTGTTCGGGCATCAGCGCGGCCTCCAGCGGGCGGGCGACGCGGTTGGCGACGCCGACCGGGCGGTTGGTCCAGCCGGGGACGTCGAGCTGGCCCGGCGGCGGGGTTTGGGGGTAGGTGCGGGCGGCATTCAGTCTCATGGTCACGCAGTCCCGGTCCCGGCGAGGCCCTCGGCGATCTCCGGCGCCGCCGCGTCCAGCTCCTCCTCCTGCTTGGCCCAGGCGTCGGCGTTCCAGATCTCCAGGTACTCACCGGCGCCGACGACGACGCAGTTGCCGTCGAGGCCGGCGTGCTCGAGCAGCGGTTTCGGCAGGCGGATGCGGCCGGCGGAGTCGAGCTTCTCGTCGAAGGAGCCGCCGTGGAAGCGGCGGCGCAGCTGGCGGGCGTCGCGGCCGAAGGGGCTGTGCGGCGAGAGGAAGCGCTCGGAGAGCTGCTCGAACTCCTCGGTGGTGTGCACCCAGACGCAGGGGTCGAAGCCCTTGGAGAGAACCACTCCGTCAGCGAGAGCGGCACGGAATCGCGACGGCACCGTCAACCGATCCTTGGAGTCGAGGTTGTGCTCGTAGAGACCCCGAAAAGCCACTTCGGCGAGTCCTTTCTGAGCGGGAGGTCACGGGAGTGGGGAAATTCGGACCGAGGTGATGAGGTGGGAGGAGCCTCACCACCCCGGTCCTGGGCTTCAACTCAAGCGCCACAATAACCCACTCTCCCCCACTTTGCAACACGACCTCCCTGTGCAACCCCATTTGCAGTCACCGGCCGGGGGACGGTGCCGGGACCCGCGGCCGGGACCCGGGCGGGCGCCGGCGGGGCCTGCGGCCGGAACCCGGGCAGGCGTCGGCGGCGCCGACCCGGATTGGCGGGCGCCGGGAGGCGCGCTAGGTTGGCGGCGTGAGCGAGGGCGAGGAACAGGCTCAGAGCGCGGCGGCGGCGCCGGACGACGCCAACGACCTGCGCGGCTACTACTTCAAGCAGCTGCTCGGCAAGCCGCTGACGGTGATCCTCGTCCTCGGCTTCGCGATCCTCGTCGCGGTCGCGCTGGCGGCGCTGATCGGGCCGGCGATCGCCGGCGCCGGCTTCGTCGTCGCCGCCCTGATCGGGCTGGTCGTCATCTTCATGATCGCCGACTCGCGCGCCGCCGACGCCTTCTTCTCCGTCTACGCCGAGAAGCACGGCTACGCGCTCGGCGGCCGCACCTCGCTGCCGGCGGCGACGCCGCTGCTGCGCAAGGGGGACGACCGCTACGCCGACCGCACCCTGACCGGCGAGCTGGCCCCGGGGCTCGGCGGCATCCTCGCCCTCTACACCTACGAGGAGGAGACGACCGACAGCGAGGGCAACCGGCAGACGAGCTACTACCGCTACACGCTCGGCCTGGTCGAGGTGCCCGAGTGCGTCGAGCACCTGCCCGAGCTCTACTGCCAGCGCAAGTTCGGCTTCCGCGCCCTGGAGGGGCTCGAGGACGTCTTCCGCCGCTCCAAAGAGCGGGTCAAGCTGGAGAGCGAGGCGCTCGACGACCGCTACGAGATCTTCGCCGGCAAGGAGCAGGACGCGATCTGGCTGCGCCGCCTCTTCGCCCCCAGCTTCATCGTCTGGTTGACCGACTCGGCGCCGAAGAAGTTCGCCTTCGAGCTCGTCAACGGCACCCTCTGCTGCTACGTCAGCGGCCACAAGGAGAAGGCCGAGGAGCTCGACGTCGTCGCCGGCGCGACCGGTGCCGTCGCCAACCGCCTCAAGGAAGAGGCGACGGAAACCAGCCCGCGCGAGTAGCCGGCGCGCGCTGCCCCGACCGCGCCGTCAGCCTGACGCGTTGTCGACTTTTTTCGGGGGGAATCCCCGCCACACTAGGCCACCGCCCCCCGCGAGACCCGCCCCCCCGG
>CAZHLT010000147.1:0-24205 GCA_964533285.1 uncultured Conexibacteraceae bacterium
CCTCTGGGCGCTCGCGGCCGGCCTCGCGGCGGGGCTGTGTGCGGCCACTGTCGCCGCGACGCTGATGGCGATCCTCGGCGCCAACGTCGCCTGCCTCGGCGCCAGCGGGCCGACCTCGGTCAGCCAGCCGACCCGCGCCGCCGTCAAGCAGATCCCGGCCAAGCGCCTGCGGCTCTATCAGCAAGCCGGCCAGCGCTTCGACGTCGACTGGACCGTCCTCGCCTCGATCGGCTACCAGGAGTGCGGCACCGGAACCTGCGCGCACGTCTACCCCTCCGGCTGCGGCGGGCCGATGCAGATCGCGATCGTCCGCGAATCGGCGTGTAGCCCTGGACCGGGGCCGACGATCTGGGAGACCTACGGCGTCGATGCCGACGGCAACGGCGAAGCCGATCCCTTCGACCTCGCCGACGCGATCTTCACCGCCGCGCGCCTGCTCCGGCAGGTAATGGGAGCGCCACCGATCGGCGGCTCCTACGCCGCCTACCGCGAGGCCGCCTGCCACTACTACGGCGCCTGCGCCGACAGCCTCGTCTCCTACGCCGACGAGGTCATGGCCCGCGCCGTCGACTACGGCTTCCACGGCAAAGGGTCACCGGCACCGGCCGGCCCTCCGGCACCGGCCGGCGGCTCGGCCTGCGGCGCCAGCTCGGCGGCGAGCGCGAACGAGATCGTGCGGATCGCCGAGAGCCAGCTCGGCCGAACGGAGAGCCCGCTCGGCTCCAACTGCAACCCGTACGGACCTTGCCTCGAATGGTGCTCTTTGTTCGTCGCCTGGGTCTGGGAGCGGGCCGGGGTGCCGCTGAAGGGCGGCACCGCGCCCTACGCCTACTCGGGCTCGATCTACGAATGGGCCAGGGCGCACGAAGGCGGCCCGTTCGCGGGGACGGCGCCGGGCGACCCGCCGCTCTTGACCCCGGCCGCGAACGGCGCCCGAGTGCTGCCGCCGACGGCGACGCCGGCCCCCGGCGACGCGGTCCTCTACGGCTCCGGCCCCCAGGCCAGCGATCACGTCGGCATCGTCGAGCGCGTCTTCCCCAACGGGGAAATCATGACGATCGACGGCAACTACGGCGATCGGGTCGCGCGAGTCGGCCCCTTCCCGCCGGCCCAGGCCGCCGCCCGGGGAGAGCCGGCGCCGATCTTCGGCTACGCCCACCCGCCGAGCGGGGGGAGCGAGGAGGGCCAGGGTGCCTGACCGCCTGCGCGACTACCTCGACCGCCCGCTCGACCCGTCGGCCGCACGCGCCGCCATCGTTCTCGCCGCCGCAATCTTCGCGGGCTTCGCCGCCGTCGTCGTCCTCGGCAGTGGCGGCGGGGCTCCTGCCAGTCCCCCGCCGCGAGCTGCGGCGCCCCGCACCTTCCCGCCGCCCGCGTCCGGCGCCGACGTCGGCCGGACCCGATCCGCGAGTCCGCACCGAGGGCGGCGGCAAGATCCCCAGGACGAAGCCGGCAGCGCCGCTGCCCGGCGGGCGACCCGCGAGCTGCGGGCGCACCGCGCCCTGCAGCACGTCCCCTACCAGCGCGGGGCGCTGCGGGTCGAGCTGGTCGGCGCCGCGGACGGCCGCGCCGTCCTGCGGGTCAGCGCCCCGAGCATCGCCGCGGCGCGCACCGGCTGGCGCCGATTCCTGCGCCGCTACAGCGACCACGGTGACGCCTACCGCGTCCGCTTCCTGATCGCCGAGGAGGGCCCTCATCGCTCGGCCGCCTGGCGAGGGCACGCAGCCGGCGTCGCCTCGCCCGTCGCCTCGCTTCTCGCCTCGCCCGGCGCCTCGCTTCTCGCAATCACTTCTCCCCGAGGGCGGCGCATCCGGCACCACGGCGCCGATCGCGGCGGCCGGGTTTTGCCGACTTCACTCCCGTACATCGGGGTCTGGACGTGACCCGGCGTCCTGATCGCTCTGATCCCCGGCCGATGCTGGCGATCTTCGCCGCCATCCTCGCCCTGGCTGCATGGCGGGCGCTATCCGGCATCCAGCTCGAGAGGCTCCTCGAACTCGCCGAGTCCGCGGCGCCCCTCGCGCTCGGCACCATCGCTATCGCCTCCGCGCTGGCTGCACAGCGCCTCATCGCCACCCGCCGCGCTCTGCGCTCGCGGCGTGCGGTCGCCGTCGTGCCGGCCGATGAGTTCGACGCCGAGCCCGCCGTCGTCCTCAGCTTCGCTGCTCAGATCGCCGGCAGCGAACGCAGCGTCACCGCCTGGTGGCGACGGCGCGCGAGTGCCGTGCGGGTGAGCCTCGCCTGCGACCGAGAGCGGCGGCTGGTCTACCTGATGGAAGTGCCGGCCCGAGCGACAGAGGTGCTGCGCGGGGCGCTGGGTGCCTTCGAGGGCGTTGAGCTGCGATCCGCGGAGGAGGCGCAGGGCGAGCCGCCGCCCGCCGCCAGCGAGGCGACGACGGTCCGAACCGAGCTGATCCTGGCCCACCCGAGCATCGAGCCGCTGGCCCGGCCCTCCGGCGATCCCGACCCGCTGCAGCCCTTCGCCGCGGCGATGGCCGGCCTTGATCCCGCCCGCGGCGAGGAGGCGAGCGTATGTGTCGATCTGCTGGCGGCGAGGGGCCACCGCGCTGGCCGGCTTCGCCGTCGCCTCCGGCGCGAGGCCCGCCGCCGCTACCGGGAGCGACCGCGCTGGGGGGATCTGCTTGATGGTGAGCGCCGCCGTGATCGCGCCCGGCCCGACGAGCTGGTCGACCGCCGCCTGACCGGCCAGGCCCTCGACGCGAAGCTGCGCGACGCCGGCTCGCTGTTCGAGGCCCAGGTGCTGATCTCGACCCGCGCCCCCGAGCGGGGCCGGGCGAAGCTGGCGATGCAGCGACTCCTGGCGGCGTTCGAGCCGCTCGCCGATCGCAACTGGTTCCGGGTCTCGGGCCTGGCGCTGCCGGGGGTCGCGTTCCTCGGGTCCGACCTGCCTCTGCGCCGCCGGGCCTTCGACCGCCGCGCCGCCACCGGCTACTTCCGGCCGGCGCGGAGGATGATCCTCACCGCCCGCGAGCTGGCCGGGTTCCTCAAGCCGCCGACCGCCAACTGCCGCGCCGAGAACGTCTTGCGCTGCGGGGCGCTCCTGGCGCCCGCACCGCCGCTTGAGACCTTCGAGGCCCGCCGCGACGACCTGATCCCCCTCGGCAAGATCGCCGGGGAGGAGGGCGAGCGCCTGGTCGGGGTCCGGGTCGCCGACACCTTCTTCTCCTACACCGCCGGTCGCTCGCGCTACGGCAAGACCGAGAACGCGATCGTGCAGTTCGTCCATCTCGCCCGCTCGGGCCAAGGCTGCCTCTTCCTCGATCCCCACGGCGACGCCCTGGACCGGATCGCCCCCTACCTGGCCGCGTCCGAGCTCGCCCGCCGGATCGTGCGGATCGACCTGCGGCCCGGCCGCTCGGTCGATGAGCTGCCCGGCTGGAACCTGTTTGACCTCGGCGGGGGCATCGACGCCGAGGCGCGGGTCGAGGCGATCGTGGACGCCTTCGCCTCGGCGCTGGAATGGGGCGAGCGCTCGACCCGCGCGATCAACCTCACGACCCAGGCGGCCGCGGCCCTGGCGGCGATCGGGCCGGTCCTCTCGCCCGCGGGGCTGGCGCCGACGATCTTCCAGATCCCGACGCTGCTGAGCGACGAGAAGTGGCGCTCGGCGGTGCTGCCCTTCCTGCCGCAAGCCTCGCGGCGCTTTTGGCGCGACCGCTTCCCGCTGCTCGCCGCCGAGGCGATCACGCCGGTCACCAACATGATCGACCGGCTGCGGGCCTCGACGCCGATCACCGCCCTGCTCGGCCAGCGCCAGACCACCTACCGGGTCCGCGAGGCGATGGACGAGCGGCTGATCGTTCTCGCCTGTCCCGGCTCGGGCGGCACCCGCGACCGGCTCCTCGCCAACCTGATCGTCTTTGACCTCTTCCACGGCGCCCGCAGCCGCGCCGAGCTCGCGCCGGACCAGCGCAAGCTGTTCTGGCCCTTCTTCGATGAGGTGCAGAGCTATGACGGGGCGGCGTCAGGGAACCTCGCTGCGCTGCTTGAGCAGAGCGCGAAGTTCGGGCTGCGCGCCGCCTTCCTGAACCAGAACCCCGAGCGCCTGAGCCCGGCGACGCTGAACGCGCTGCTGACCAACCGCTCGCACCTTCTCGCCAGCGCCCTCAACTCACACGCCGCCGCGCTGCTGACGAAAGAGTGGGCGGGGCAGCCGAGCCCGGCGGCGCTGACGAAACTCGACCGCTTCCGCTTCGTCGCCCAGGTCACCGATCGCGGCCGCGCGAGTGCGCCCTTCGCCCTGCGGGGCATCCGGCTAGAGGACGTCTTCGACGTCGACGCCGGGCGCCCCAGCGCGAGCGCGCCGCGGGCGGGCGCCCCCGCCGCCGAGACGCTCGCCCACCTTGAGACCCTCGACGCCCGCATCTTCGACCGGCTGCGCGAGGCCGGCGTCGAGGGCGGTGCTGGCGGGGGCCGCGAGCCCGTAGCGGGTCAGGTCCGCGCCAAGCGAGGGGGAGCATGAGCCCCGGAAGCCTCGGCACCGAGGCCGAGATCCTCGGCTCGCTCTGTCAGCACCGCGCCCTTTCGACGCCGCAGGTACGGGCGATCCACCTGCCCGAGCGCAGCGCCCGGACCGCCCAGCAAGCGATGGCGGGCCTCGCCCGCCGGGGCCTGGTCGCCTTCGCCACCGTCCCCGGCGTCCCCGGTGCCCCGCGGCGCCTTTGGTACGTGACCGAGGCCGGCGCCGAGGCCGCCCGCGACGCAGGGGTTCTCGATGGCCCCCCGCGCCTGCTCAGCGCCGAGCAGGTGACCGGCCCGCTGCGGGCGCACACCGTCGCCGTCAACGACGTCGGGATAAGCTTCCTCGAAGCCGCCCGGCAGCGTGGCGATGAGTTCGGCCCCTCCTCCTGGCGACACGAGGTCGGCCACCCGCTGAACGCCCGCCGCGGTCGCGAACGCCGCGCCCTCTACGCCGACGCGCTGATCACCTATGTGCGCCTCACCGCCGAGGAGCTGGTGGTCGAGCAGCGGTTCCTCGAGCTGGACCGCGCCACGCTCTCGATCGACCGTCTCGTCGCCGAGCTCTCGGGCTACGCGCGTCTATATAAGGCGAGCGGCGCCGACGGCGAGCCCTATTGGCGTGAGCGCTACCCCTGGTTCCCGCCGGTCCTCTGCGTCTTGACCGGCGCCAGCCGTGCGGCCCTGGAGCGCCGTCGGAATGCCGCCGTCGCGATGCTTGCCCGCGACCTTGAACTGGGCCGCACCCCGGAGGTCTCGGTTCGCATCTGCCTCGCCTCGGATCTGCGCGACGCCGGCCCCTTCGCGCCGATCTTCACCGACGTCCGCGAGCCGGGGGCGCCGACCGACTGGCTGGTGGGGGAGGCGGGCTGAAGGTGGCGGCAACGCATGAGGCGACCCTGCTGCAGGGCGACTGCCTGGAGGTGCTCGGGGGCCTTGAGGCAGCCAGCGTCGACGCGATCGTCACCGACCCGCCCTACGGGATCGGGATCAAACACCTGCGCTGGGACGCGCAGGCGATCCAAGAGGCGGCGGCCCGACCCGGCGGCAAGCGCATGAGCCGGCGCAAGGCGTTTGAGGTCTGGTGCTCGATGTGGGGCGCGGAGTCCGCGCGGGTACTGAAGCCCGGCGGGCAACTGCTGGCCTTCGGCTCGCCGCGGACCGCGCACCGGCTCGCCGTCGGTCTGGAGGAAGGCGGGCTTGAGGTCCGCGACACCTTCTGCTGGCTGTACGGGACGGGGCTACCGGCCTCCCACAAGCTGGCGGGCGGGAAGGGGACGACGCTCAAGCCCGCCTACGAGCCAATCCTGCTCTGCCGGCGGGCGCTCGACGGGACGACGGCGGCGACGATCGAGCGCCACGGAACCGGGGCGCTTGAGATCGACGCCTGCCGGATCGACGGCCGCCACCCGGCGAACGTGCTGCTGAGCCATGAGGGGGACTGCAGCTCGCAGAGCTGCGCCCCCGGCTGCGCGGTGGCGCAGCTCGACGCCGGCGAGAGCCACGGCGCCTCGACCGCGGCGTCGCGACCGAGCCGTGTCTTCTACTGCGCGAAAGTCAGCCGCCGCGAGCGCGACGCCGGCTGCGGCCACCTGCCGGCGGTCTTCTTCGACCTCTTTCCCAACGCGCCGAACAAGCCGGCGCGCACCGCGCCGAGCCCGAACCCCCACCCGACCGTCAAGCCGATCGAGCTGATGCGCTGGCTGGTCAGGCTGGTGACGCCGCCGGGCGGCCTGGTGCTCGATCCCTTCTGCGGCTCGGGCTCGACCGGCGCCGCCGCGGTGCTTGAGGGGCGGCGCTTCATCGGGGTCGAGCTCAGCCCCGAATACGTGCAAATTGCCGCCGCCCGGATCGGCCATTGGGCGCCCGGCGAGGGGATGGTGGACTGCAGCCCTTTAGGCGGCCGGCGGTGAGCGCGGCGCCGCCGGGGGCCGGCGCGGAGATGCGCCTGGCGCCCGAGTCGATCGAGGAAATCGCCTGCCGGATCGCCGAACTGCTGCGGGACTCGGCCGAGCCGCCGGGGCCAAAGCGGCTGATCTCCGCGGCCGAGGTCGCCGAGCTCTGGGGGGTCGAGCGCGACTGGGTCTACGAGAACGCTGATCAGCTCGGCGCCCGCCGCCTGGGTGCCGGCAAGCGCCCGCGGCTGCGCTTCGATCCGGCTGAAGTGGAGGAGCGGATCGCCGCCCTGGCGGGGCCTGCTGGGGCGGTTTCCGGCCGATCCGGGGCGATGCCCGGCGATGCCCGAAATGACTCGATATCGCGCCCGAGCGGAGCTATCGTCGGTGAAAGAAAACAAATGGCCGGGCGGCGATCGAGACGCCCCCGGCCCGGCGCCGAAGGGTGATCTTCGGCACGGTGAAAAGCCTAGCCCCGATCGGGCCAAAGCCGAAGGCGGCCGGGCAATTCGCCGGCCGCCCCTTCGCCGCCACGACAGGAGGTGGTCGGTGATGGCAACCAGGGCAAAGGGGCGGGTCGAAGAGAGGCTATGGAAGTCAGGGCGCGGGTACGCGCTGCGCTTCCTCGCCTACGGCGAACGCCAGTACGTGACGCTCGGGCTGGAGAGCGAGGGCTGGACCCGCGAGCGAGCGCAGGAGGAACTGGAAAACATCCTCGCCGACGTCCGCCGCGGCATCTGGGTTCCGCCCGAGCGCAGCAAAGGCAAGGGCTCAGCGGCGGACGGGGAGGAGGGCCGGCCCGAGCAGGCGCCCCTGTTCGGACCCTTCGCGCTGGCCCGGCTGGAGGCGAAGAAGGGCACGGTGACCGACAGCACCTACGAGTACCTGCAGTGGGGCCTCGGTCACCTGCTGCCCTACTTCGCCACCTGGCGGATCTCCGACATCGACATCGAAGCGGTGGACGAGTACCGGACCTACAAAGTCAGGGAGGGCGAGACCCGGCGAGCGGCGATCGAGCGGGGAAAGCCGGTCCGCGACGACCGGGGTCAGGTGCTGCGGCCGCTCTCGGCGGTCTCGATCAACAAGACCCTGGAGACCCTGCAGTGGGTGCTGTCCTTCGCCGTCGAGTACGGGCACCTGCCCGACAACCCGGCCGAAGGCCGGCGGCGGCGGTTGAAGGTGGATCAGCGCCGGCCGGTGCATCTGGACGCCGCGGCCCAGATCGAAGCGCTCCTCGACGCCGCCCTGCAGCTTGACCGGGAACCGCGCTGGCGGGCAGCGGACCGCCGGGCGATCATCTCGACGCTGGTGCTGGCCGGCCCCCGCGCGCACGAGCTCTGCTACATGCTCTGGCGCGACGTCGACCTGGCAAACGGCCGCATCTACATCGGCCGGTCAAAGACGCCGGCCGGCCTGCGCGAGATCAACATGCCGCTTATCCTGCGCGACGACCTGGCAGCGCACAAGGCGGGCGCCTACCGCTGCGGTCCCGACGACCTCGTCTTCCCGACCATGACCGGCGGGCGTCGCGACAAGGACAACCTGCGAAACCGCATCCTCAACCAGGCGGTCGAGCGCGCCGACGAACTGCTCGAGGCCCGCGGCGAGGTGCCGCTGCCAAGAGGCGTCACGACCCACAAGCTGCGCCACACGTTCGCCTCGACGCTGATCGCCTGCGGCGAGGACCCAGCCTCGGTTATGGCCCAGCTCGGGCACACCGACCCGAAGTTCACCCTGCGCGTCTACACCCACATGATGCGCCGCAGCGCCGATGATCGCCAGCGTCTGAAAGCGCTGGTGCGGGGCGAGCGCGAGGACGCCGAGGAGCTGCACCGCAGCCCGGCCCAGGTGGCGGCATGATCGCCGCCGGACAGCGGATCAGCGACCGCGGCGAGTGCTTCGACGCCGAGCTCGTGCGCGAGTTCATCGTCGCCGCGCTCGGCCACGACGCCGCGCAGGACGCGGTTGACGAGGTGATCTTCGACCACGTCGTCGCCGGCCTGGGAAACCCGGCCGCGGTCGCCGCTTCGTTGCGCCCGATCGTGGACGAGATCCTCGACGTCGCCACCCGCGAGGACTGGCAGGTGATCGCCGACGGGCTGATCGCCGATGCGCGGGAGCTGGAGCGCGCTACGGCGTCAGGGAGTCGCCGCAGGCTCGGCGATCTGCTCCGGCAGATATTTCTCGTGCGTCCGACGCAGGTACGCCAGCGCCTGCTCGGCGTCTGGCTGATAGTTGAGAAGGTCGCGAACAAACTTCAATCGATGACCGGCATCATCGAGCACGTCAGCCCAGGTAAGCACCCAGATCCGTAGGCCATCGGCATCAGTGATCTGGCCGTATGGCGTATTCGTCGCGCGGCGCTCGCGGTCAGTGATTCCGGTCACCTCGCCCGAAACGATGATGAAGTCCCACGAAACGTCGTTCGTGTTGAACCGGGGATCGGCCGCAACGGCGTCGGCGTACTTCTTGATCTGCTGAGCCTGCTCGTCCCCAACCCTGACTTTCGGGGCCTTCAGCTCAATCACGAGATGCTCGCGGCGGTTCCGTTGCTGCGATAGCGATCGGGCAAGCATCAGATCGACAATCGCTCGCGAGCCTTCAGCGTCAAGAACCTCATCGGAGACGTCTTCAGCCAGATCATTCCGACCCAGCAGGGCAAGGTGCTTCTTGAGAACGGTGGTAAGGCTGTTGTCATCGGCTGCCAGGGCGTACTCCTCGCCGAAAACCCAGGTCTGGCCGACCAATATCCGGTGAAGCTGTGAACGCTCTTTGACGTGCTTGGATGCATCGCCTAACACCAGTTCCTCCAAGCCTTTGAGGAACTCGAGCCGGTCGGCAATCTCCTTCGAGGTGGCGATCAGCGCGGTCAGAGGCGTGCGATCCAGCAGGGCGCTCAGCTCTTCGAGGCGATCTTGCTTGAGATCAAGAACCTCGCCAAGCACCTTATGCAGCGAACCCGGATCGTTCTCCAGAGCCTCGCGCAGCAGCCTCAGGGATAGCCGCCGCCCTGATTTTTCGGAAGCATTGACGGCGCTGGAAGCGGACAGCGCCACTACGTCGAACACGTCGCGGGCCGCTTGCTCGACCTTGTTCTCGGGCTCGCCTGCAAATGGGTAAACGTTCTCTGCTTTCCATTCCGCGATCTGCTCTCGGGTTTTCTCCTTCGCGCGGTCCTTGAAATAGTCCCGCAGCTTTTCTCGGGCTCCGTCGATGACCGCCTTCGAGTCGCCACTCCCGAGATCCGCTGCGGCGAGGGCGTTGTCGGCCTGGAAGCCAGTCCAGTTCACGTAGGCCGTGAACTCGAAACCTGGGGCCTGAATGCCGGGATGCACCTCGCCGAGCGGCGTGCCCCGCTCATCGCATAGATACAACGCCCGGTCGACCCGGCGATTCCACTCGATCACCACAAGCAGGGCTGGGTCGCTTCCCGTCGGAGTTGGAACTTCCAGCTCCCCGCGGTTCGTCTGCAGCTTGTCCGGCTCGATCTCGTTGCGGTCAAAGCTCAGGTGCGCGTTGTTCGTCTGCAGATACAGCCCAAAAACGCCCGTCAGCTTCTCAACCGGCTTGTCTCCGTTGAGGCCCGACGGCTCTTTGAGGAAACCGTCAATCAGGACGCGAGTGCCAGTCGGCTCCTCCGTTGGCTGGGGATCGGAAACCTCAACGTGGGAGAGTTTGGCAACCGTCAGTTCCACGTCGAGGGCGAGGCGTTGGGATGGATCATCGGGGTCTGCAGCGACGGTGTGCCAGCGGAGGCGCCCGCCCAAGCCAGCCGCTAGGAACCGACCACGTCCGTCGCGGCCGTGAAGTGCGCGGCCTCCTTTTGAGCGTTTGGCAGTCCGCTTCCATGATCCGCCCAGCCGGCCGAATCCGTCGACAACTTCCTGCTGAGTCATGCCGTGGCCGTTGTCTACGACCCGAACCTCGTCAATCCCGTCCAGCGCGTTGCGACCGAACTCGACCTTTACGTCGTCGGCGTCGGCATCGAGCGCATTCCAAATGACCTCGATCAGTCCGGTGATCGGTTCGGTAGCACCCAGTCGCTCAAGGTGCTGCTGGTCAAGTTTGACGTCGAAGTCCACGGCGGCTGAGTCTCGCACCAACCTCGGCGACTTGTCCAACCGCCCCTCAGTCGCCCCTCGGCGCTTCGCGGTCGAACTCCACGACGTAGTCGCCCTCGACTTCGGACTCCAACACCGGGGGCGCCCAGGTCACCCCGGCTAGAAGATCATCGAGGGTGACCGACAGCGCCCCGGCGAGGCGCACGTAGGAGTCGAGGCCCGCGATCACCTGGCCCCGCTCGATTTCGCCGATCCGCCCGGTGGAGAGCAGGGCTCGCTGGGTCAAAGCCTCCTGGGAATACCCCGCCCGCCGTCGCAACAGGAACACGTTGTCGGCGATCCGCGCTCGACCCTCGTAGCTCAGTTCTTCCGATTGGCGCCGCACGCTCAGCCCCGCCTTTTCCGAGAGGCGCCGATGCGGCCCGCCGCCCGCAGCGCCGCAATCTCTGCGGCCAGCTCGGGGTCAGGTGGCACCTCAAATGACCCCTTGGTGACGTTGATCTCAGGTGGCTTCCAGGCGATGCCCTCGACAAGATCGTTCGGCGTCACCCCGAGCGCGCCCGCGATCCGGAGCACCGTGCCGATGCGGGGGATGATCAGGCCGCGCTCCAGATCCGACAACGAGGTCTTGTGGACTTCTGCGCGAAACCACAACTGTTCCTGGCTGATGCCCAACCGCTTGCGGCACCGCACTAGGTTTGATCCGAACCGCTCGCGCAGTTCATCTGACGCCGGCCTGGCCGCTCGCCGCTCGCCGCTCATGCCCGTTCTCCGCTGGACGCTGCGCGGGCCATCGTGTGCCAGGTGTCTTCGACGGAGAAGCCTCCCTCCACGTAGTGGCCCGGCAACCAGTGAAGGCCCGCGAGCAGCACGGAGACGGGGGTGTCCAGGCCCGCGGCGAGTTTCAGGATCGTGTCGAGCCGCGGTAGGCGCTCTCCCCGCTCGAGGTGTCCGATTTCGGATCGATGCACTCTCACCAGCTCGCCCAGACCGACCTGTGAGAGGCCCGCCCGGCGCCGGCTGCGTTGAAGGTTGGCGCCGAACTGTTCGGCGAGCTGGCCGCGCATCTCAATCGCTCTCTCGCTCTAGGTCGATCCGCCAGCTCATGCCGGTGAACAGCTCACAGGGCTCGATTTCGATCGCGCCGGCCAGCTTGACGATCGTGTCGAGCCGCGGAATCCGGTAGCCGCGCTCAAGCAGACTGATCTCGGTGACGTGGAGGCCCGAGCGTTCGGCAACGTCAGCTTGCGAGAGATCCGATCGCCCGCGCCGTAGCACTAGGTTGTCGCCGAAGCGACTACGCAGCGCTGCCAGCTCGGGCGTGTTGGTGGACCGCATCGGGCTAGCCCTCGGAGGGGCCGAGCCCCTCGATCGCGGGTGGCGCGGGTCCGGGGTTGACGAGAGCGGCAACGAGGACGTTGCGGCGGCTGCTTCGTCCCCCTTCGATCACCCATCGCTCGCTGAGCTGCCCGGCTGCGAAGACGGCCGAGCCGCCCTGTAGGTCCGCGACCTCTTGGCGCTCTGCGAGCTCGGCGGCGACTTCGATTTCACAGCTCGCCCAGGCCCGCAGCACCTGGGGCCGATCGGGCTCAGCGACCGGGAACTCGATCCGCAGGAAGACGACGGGGTTGCCGGTCGGGCTGCGGCCGGGCCACGGATCGCAGGCCAGGGTGCCGCTCAGGATCGAGTAGTTGACGCCCGGCGGGCATGGCTCGGGGAGGCGCAGCCGTCGGCCGGGCCTCCCCGAACTATGCCGGCAGCCGCTCATTTCTCGGAGACGACGAAGCGACCGGTTTTGTAGCCCCGCGCCTGCCACTCGATCCCGCTGAACAGCACGGCGGGCTCGACCCTGGGCCCCCCGGCCAGCTTCGCGATCGTGTCGAATCGGGGAAGCCGGGTGCCACGCTCCAACTGGCCGATCTCGGTCCGGTGGAGGTCGGTGAGGAATCCCAACTCTTCCTGGGACAGGCCGCTACGGCGGCGCTGGATCAGCATGTTCTCAGCGAACTTCATACTCAGAGTGAGATCGGTGTCAGCCACGAGCGCCCTCCCGTTTCGGGAGGGCGTAGGCCCGCGGTTTGCGTTTCGCCTGCCGTGCCTTCTTCTGTTTCGTCAGCCGGGCGAGGCAGTTGGCGACTGCCCCGGAGGAGCGGCCGATGCCCTTGGCGATGGCGCTGGCGGTCAGCGGCAGATCGCCCTCGTTCTTCTCCATGTAGGTGAGGACGAGGCCGTCCAGCGCGCCGGGGCGAAGCCGCCCGGTTGACGCCTTGGACTTCTTCGCCGCTGCCTTCTTCGGTTTGGCTTTCGCTTTCGTGGTCATGGTTGGTCTCCTTTCGCGAGTGCCTTTTTGTCGTGCCACGCCCCTACGGCGCGGCGGCCCGGCGGGCCGGGGTCGGGGTCGGAGTCGAGGCGGGCGTCGTCGGGCTCGGGCCACTCATCGCGGGAGTAGGTCGCCGAGCCGACGAGCCAGAAGGCGGCGCCGAGGCGCTGGCCCAGCTCGAACCAGTCAGCCGACGGCGGGGAGGTGGGGGCGAGCCGCGCGTCCTCGGCGGCTTCGACCGCGGCGTCGAGCAGCGCGCGGAACTCATCCATCTGTGCCGCTGCGGCGTACCGGGACTGGCGCCATTCGCGGTGCTGGGGCGACTCGGGCAGCTCGCCCACTTTGCCCTGATCGCGTTGGCTCTTGAGGAAGGTCTTGCCGGTCTCGGTCAGCGTCCAGTAGTCGCGCCCGTGGCGCTCACTTCGCGCGACGCATTTGTTTTGCGGCGCGGCCAGGTGTTCGAGGTCGCGACGGACGCGGCGGCTGTTGTAGCGGGAGTAGCGGAAGCCGAGGTGTTCGATCACCTTCGGAATCCAGACGGCGTCGGTGCCGTGGCGCATCGCCCGCTCGACGGCGGCCAGGATCAACACGTCCGGCACCGGCTCGTATTGCCTGAGATCGTCGCCCTCGGTATCCATCGCGCCTCCTGTTTCTGGGGGCACCGAAGCCGGCGGCGACGCACCCTAAGAGGGCTCTCGCGAGTACCGTTTCGCTTGCATCGAAGTCTCTGGCTTCGGTGCCAGGCCCCAGGGCGTTAGCGCGCCGCTGGGGCCACTTATGTACGGGGCGACGACCGTAGCTCCATTGGGCCGTGGGCGCGAGCGGAAATCTGCGCGAATCGGCCCGTATCCACGGGAATCGGCGCGATTTGAGCCACTAGTGGCTCAAATGGAGGGCGATCGGGTTTGATCCCTTCGGATCAGCGGCGAGGCGAATCTGCCGACGTGCAGGGAGTTCGGAAAGTGGAGCTAGGCGGATTCGAACCGCCGACCTCCTGGGTGCGATCCAGGCGCTCTGCCAGCTGAGCTATAGCCCCGAGTGGCGATTTTGCAGCGGAAAAGCGCTGGCTTGGTCGCCGAAGCGTCTTCAAGCTTACAGCCGATCGTGGTGGGGCTTGGGGGTTGGGCCGGGTGAGGCCGTCGGGGCCGGCGCAGCTCGCTTCCTATCCTCAGATGGTGACTGAGGATCGCCATCTACGAGGAGAAAGCTCGATGAAGAGACGGAAGCTGGGGACGCAGGGCCTGGAGGTATCGGCGCAGGGCTTGGGCTGCATGGGCATGAGCTACGCCTATGGCGCCGGCGACGAGGAGGCGGGGATCGCGACGATTCGGCGGGCGCTGGAGCTCGGCGTCACCTTCCTCGACACGGCCGAGATCTACGGGCCGTTCGTCAACGAGGAACTGGTTGGGCGGGCGATTGGCGGGCGTCGCGAGGAGGTCGAGATCGCGACCAAGTTCGGCTTCTCCTTCGACCCCGACGATCCCTTCAAGGGGCGCGGCGTCGACGGCAGCCCGGAGAGCGCGCGGCGGGTGCTGGAGGGCTCGCTGCGGCGCCTCGGGGTCGACCACGTCGACCTCTTCTACCAGCACCGGGTCGACCCGGAGGTGCCGATCGAGGAGACGGTCGGCGCGATGGGCGAGCTGGTCGCCGCCGGCAAGGCGCGCTTCATCGGCCTCTCGGAGGCCTCGGCGGAGACGATCCGTCGCGCCCACGCGACCCACCCGCTGAGCGCGGTGCAGAGCGAGTACTCGCTGTGGACGCGCGACCCCGAGGACGAGGTGCTGCCGACGCTGCGCGAGCTGGGGATCGGCTTCGTGCCCTACTCGCCGCTCGGCCGCGGCTTCCTCACCGGCCAGATCCGCTCGCTCGACGACCTGCCGGAGGACGACTGGCGCCGCACCAACCCGCGCTTCCAGGAGGAGGCGCTGCGGGAGAACCTGGCCCTCGCCGACCGCGTCTTCGAGCTGGCCGAGGAGATCGGCGCGACGCCGGCCCAGCTGGCCCTCGCCTGGGTGATGGCCAAGGGCGAGGACGTCGTCCCGATCCCGGGGACGAAACGGCCGGAGCGGGTCGAGGAGAACGCCGGCGCCGCCGACCTCGCCCTCAGCGAGGAGCAGATCGCGGCGCTGGACGTGGCGATCAGCCCCGACGCGGTGCGCGGATCGCGCTACGACGAGGCCGGCATGTCGATGCTCAACCATTAGGCGCCCGCCCGGACCCGCCCGCGCCCCGCGGGCGGCTGAGCCGCGTGGGAAGTTGCTCCCATTCCCTCGCAAGAGTGCGAATAACCGCATAGTCTTTGGCAGCCTGTCCCGGGATTGGCGAGCATGAGCATCCTCGACGACGCAATTCGCGAACATCTGGAGCTGAAGCGGGCGCACGGCGCTGACGAGTCCGAGCTGAAGCGGCTCGAGGACGAGGCGTTCGGACCCCCGGGGCGACCCGAGGAGGCCGACCCCTTCGCCGAGGCGCCGACCCAGTTCCTCGGCGACGCGGCCACCGGCCTGGCCGAACCGCCCGAGGCCGAGGGCGGCCGCCGCGTCCCCAACATCACTGATCTGCAGGAGCCGCCGTCGTTCCCGATCGAGGCCGCGACCGGCGAGGCCGCGGCGCCCGAGGCCGCCGAGGACGCGGCCGCCGAGGCGCCGCCCGAGGCCGAGGAGAAGCCCGAGGCGCCCGAGGCCGAGGGGAGCGCGGAGGTCGCCGAGGCCGAGGCGAGCGCGGAGCCCGCCGCTGAGCCCGCCGAGGCCGAGGCGGCGCCCGAGCCGCCCGCCGAGGAGCAGCACCCGGCGATGGAGCACGAGGCGATCCCCGCCACGCCGTCCGCCGAGCCCGAGGCCGCCGCTGAGCCCGACATCGCCGAGCCCGGCCCGAGCACCGAGGAGCGCGAGGCGATCGCCGAGCAGCCGACCCAGTTCTTCGACGTCGAGGCCGAGCTGACCGCCGAGGGCGCCGACACTTCCGACCGCCCGACCCCGACCGACGAGCAGCTGCTCGACTCGCAGCTGAACGAGCCGCGCCTCGCCCCGGTCGAGCCGCTCGAGCCCGCCGAGGAGGCCCCCGAGCCCGCCGCCGAGGAGGCCCCCGAGCCCGCCGCCGGCCCGGGCGAACTCGAGCTCGCCGACGAGGCGCCCTCCGAGGAATACGAGGAGGACGACTTCTTCTCCGAGCAGCGCCTCTCCGACGAGCTGAACCAGGCGCTCGAGGCGCCGGTCACCGACGAGCACGAGGTGCTCCCCGAGCCCGAGCCGTTCCGCGAGCCCGAGCCGCCCGAGCCGATCACCCCGCCGCCGCCCCCGCGGACCGAGGAAGCGACGGCGATCTACGACTTCGAGGAGGACGAGGAGGAGGAGGGCGACGAGCACGACTCCTACGAGCCCGAGGGCGGCCACGAGGACGTGCTCGAAGACACCCCCGAGTTCCTCGAGGAGTCGCCCGACGACGACGACCTCTGGTTCGAGCAGCGCCCGCCGAAGGACTTCGACTTCGACGACTGATCGAGGCGCGCGCCCCGCCGCCGCGCCCCGCCGTCCCGCCCTCGCTAGTTTCCGCGGGGTGTCCGCCCAGCCGGCAATCGAGGTCGAGGGCCTGCGCAAGTCCTACGGGGCGGTCCAGGCGCTCGACGGGATCGACCTCGGCGTCCCCGCCGGCACCGTGCTCGGCCTGCTCGGGCCCAACGGCGCCGGCAAGACGACCGCGGTCCGCATCCTCACCACGCTGCTGCCCGCCGACGGCGGCAGCGCCCGCGTCGCCGGCCTCGACGTCGCCGCCGAGGCCACCCAGCTGCGCGCCAAGATCGGCCTCGCCGGCCAGTACGCGGCGGTCGACGAGAACCTGACCGGGGCCGAGAACCTGGAGATGGTCGGCCGCCTCTACCACCTGCCGAAGGGCGAGCCGCGCGCCCGCGCCGCCGAGCTGCTGGAGAGCTTCGACCTGACCGAGGCCGCCGGCCGCCTCGTCCGCACCTACTCGGGCGGGATGCGGCGCCGGCTCGACCTCGCCGCGGCGCTGGTCGCACGGCCGCCGGTTCTCTTCCTCGACGAGCCGACCACCGGCCTTGACCCGCGCAGCCGGCTCGCCCTCTGGGAGACGATCGAAGCCCGCGTCGCCCGCGGCACCACCGTCCTGCTCACCACCCAGTACCTCGACGAGGCCGACCGCCTCGCCGACCGCATCGCGGTGATCGACCACGGCCGCGTCATCGCCGAAGGCAGCTCCGACGAGCTCAAGGACCAGGTCGGCGGCGAGCGCCTCGACGTCACCCTCGAATCGCCGGACGACGCGGCGCCGGCGACGGCGGCGCTGGAGCCGCTGGCGGCGGCGCGGCCGGAGCTGGTCGACGGCGTTCTCCACGTCGCCGTGCACCAGCGCCGCGGCGCGATCGCCGAGGCGGTGCGGCTGCTGAACGAGGCCGGGATCGGGCTCGAGGACGTCGCCCTGCGGCGGCCGACGCTCGACGACGTCTTCCTCGAGCTGACCGGCCACGCCGCCGCGGAGGACGAGGCGGCGGAGGGGGAGCGGCGATGAGCCTGCGCAACTCCCTCTCCGACACGCTGGTGCTCGCCAAACGTAGCCTGCTGCGGATCCCCCGCGCGCCCGACCTGCTGCTCTCCTTCACCGTGCAGCCGATCATGTTCGTGCTGCTCTTCGCCTACGTCTTCGGCGGCGCGATCTCGACCCCGGGCTACGACTACATCGACTTCCTGATGCCCGGCATCCTCGTCCAGACGATGTCCTTCGGCGGCTTCGTCACCGCCCTCGGCCTCTCCGAGGACCTGCGCAAGGGCCTCGTCGACCGTTTCCGCTCGCTGCCGATGTCGCGCGCCGCCGTCCTCGCCGGCCGTACCCTCGCCGACATCGCCACCAACACGATCTCGATCACGGTGATGCTCGTCGTCGGCGTCAGCGTCGGCTTCGGCTTCAGCACCGCGCTGCCGGAGATCGTCGCCGGCCTGCTCCTGCTGCTGCTCTTCGGCTACGCCTTCTCCTGGGTCTTCGCCTTCGTCGGCCTCACCTCGTCCTCGCCCGAGGCGGCGCAGTCGCTCGGCTTCATCGTCATCTTCCCGCTCACCTTCGTCTCCTCCGCCTTCGTCCCGGTCGAATCGATGCCCGGCGCGCTGCAGGCCTTCGCCGAAGTCAACCCGTTCACGGTCGTTGTCGACGCGATGCGCGCCCTCTTCCTCGGCGCCCCCGCCGGCAACAGCGTCTGGGGCGCGGTCGCCTGGTCGGTCGGCATCGCCGCCGTCTTCGCCGTCCTCTCGGTCGCCAAATACAAGCGCGCCGTCGTCCGCTGAGATCGCGCCGCCGGCGCACAGCCGCGCCCCGGCCCAAAGATCGCCGCCGCGCCTACACTAGGCGGCACGGGGCCATAGCTCAGTTGGCAGAGCGCCTGATTTGCATTCAGGAGGTCGCCGGTTCGATTCCGGCTGGCTCCACTACTACTAGGGATCGAGATAGTTGTCGGCCGGTCTCGTCCTGGACAGCCGTCCGTTGCGCGCGGGTCGGAGCCGTAACGAGATCGTCGACCGTCCGCCGCCCAGCTCCGCCGCGGGCACGTAGTAGCAGCGATTCGACGTCTGGTCGAACACGGCCAGCAGGTCGATCATCTTGGCCGTGTAGTGCTTGGTTCTTCGCACCCTGCCGTTGGTCAGCGAGTGAGACCGGCACTTGACGTAGATCACGCGACCGTCGGACTGCGTGTACTTGACCTGCACTCGCTCGAGGCGGCCTTTGCGAATCAGGATCAGATCGAAATCGTGGTCCTCGCCGAAGGGGATCGCGATCCCGTATCCGCGGCGCCGAAGGTCGGCGGCAACGGTGAGCTCCGCCAGGTCCCCCTTGCCCTTCAGGCTTAGCGTTGCGTCAGCCTTCGTTCTCGCCATGCCGCGACGCTACGGGACGGGTCGTCACGACTCCAGACGCGAGCGCAACAGTTCAGTGCCGCCTTTGTGTCGGCTTTCAGGCCCTCGCGAGAGCGACCGGCTTGGCGGGGGTTGGCGCCGGGGTCGTCACCGTGCGCAGCAGGGCGGCGACGACGGTGGGGTCGAAGTGGCTGCCGGCGCAGCGTTCGAGCTCGGCGACGGCGGCCTCGAGCGGCATCGCGCGGCGGTAGGAGCGGGTCGTGGTCATCGCGTTGAAGGCGTCGCAAGCGGAGACGATGCGGGCCTCGAGCGGGATCTGCTCGCCGGCGAGGCCGTCGGGGTAGCCGCTGCCGTCCCAGCGCTCGTGGGAGGCGCGGACGATGAGGCCGACCTCGGTCATGAAGCCGCCGATCTTCTCCAGCATCCGCTGGCCCTCGATCGTGTGGGTGCGCATCACCGCCCACTCCTGGTCGGAGAGGCCGCCGGGCTTGTTGATGATCTCGTCGGGGACGGCGATCTTGCCGACGTCGTGCAGGAGGGCGCCGAATTCGACCTTGCGGCGCCCGTCGGGATCGAGCGCCATCTCGTCGCAGACGTCGAGCGAGAGGCGGACGACGCTCTTGCAGTGCTCGCCGGTGTAGGTGTCGTCGGCCTCGACGACGTCGCCGAGCAGCAGTGCCGTGCCCTGGTAGGCGTCGTTCAGCTCGGCCAGCTGGGCGAGCCGCTCGTGGCGCTCCTTCGAGAGGTACTCGAGGATCCCGAAGAGGGGGGCGACGAGGAGGATCGCCGCCAGCTGGCTTTCCAGCTCGATCGCGGCGAAGGCGACGATCAGGCCGAGGGTCGAGAGCGCGAAGTCGATCGCGTAGATCGGCCGCACCTCGGCGGCCAGCTCGGCGAGGCCGACGCCGTCGTAGATCCGCTCGCGCAGCGCGCTGGCGGCGAAGTCGCAGGCGACCTGGGCCGCCAGCGCCGCCAGCAGGACCGCCCAGTGGCCGGCGGGCGAGGGGTCGCCGGCGACGGCGATGACGGCGGCGGGGCCGATCGCGAACCAGCTGTTGCCGAGCGCGGTCAGCAGCCAGCTGGGGGCGATCTGGCCGCGCAGGATCCGCGGCGCCATCCCGATTCCCAGCGCCAGCGGCACCAGCAGCGGCACCACCGCCGCCGGCAGCGCGAACAGCATCGGCACGAAGAGCGCCTGGGTCGGCACCGTGAAGCCGGCGCCGACGTCGATGCGGACGTGGCCGGCGAGGGCGATGCCGGCGACGTAGATCGCCGCGGTCGCCGCCGAGAAGCCGCCGAGGTTGCCGAGCAGCGCCAGCGCCAGCGCCGCCGCCAGGTAGGAGACGCCGATCAGCAGTTCGCCACGCAGGTATGTGCGGCCCATCGGCCGTCCGCGCTCTTCGTAGGAATCGCGCATGCGCTCGGCTTCTCTGATCGCGTGGACGGACATCGGCGTTGGGTCATGTATCGCCCGCGACGAGGGTCGATCTTGAGCGGTGCAACGGTGGCCGACCCGCGCCCGCGGCCCCTTCCGTCCGCTTAGGACAGGCGTCCACCGCCACCGTGGACATCTGTCCACACCTATTGAAGTCGGGGGCGGGGTGGCCGAACACTCCGGTTGGAAAATCCAAACCCAACACTGAAAAAGGCAAACCCGTCGCGAGGCGGGGACGCAAAGCCAGAGGTCTCATCGACAACTGAGATAGCTCGGTCGCCAGTGGAACGTCACGGAGGACAACACCAATGTCTCTGTCACGCCCCACGGCACAGCAGTTGGTAGTCAAGCTCGCCTGTCTCGCAGGCGCCCTCGTCGTGCTGCTCGGAATCCTGGCGGCCCCGGCGATGGCCGGGAAGCCGCCCGCCAAGGGCAGCTCCACGTCCACCACCCCGTCGACCTCGAGCCCGTCGACCTCGAGCGGGTGTGAGATCGGCACCCTCTCGAAGCCGTTCGGTCGCTTCGGCGACTCCGCCTCCTACAGCCTGCTCGCGGGCGGCACCTTCGAGAGCGGCAGCGCCGGCTGGTCGCTGAGCAAGGCCGCGGTCGCCTCCGGCAACGAGAGCTACTCGGTCGCGGGCGGCGGCTCCAACTCGCTGGCGATCCAGCCCAGCGGCCAGGCCGTCTCGCCGCCCTTCTGCGTCAGCGTCGCCCACCCGACGCTGCGCTTCTTCGCCCGACAGACGAGCGGCAGCTGGGCGGTCCTCAACGTGATCCTGCGCTGGACCGACGCCAGCGGCGCCACCCACGACACCACCGTCGGCTCGCTGCAGAGCGGCACCGCCTGGAACCCCACCCCGGTGCTCGCCCTCGCCACCACCCTGCCGCTTTGGCAGCAGGGCGAAACGCTCTCGGTGCGGCTGGTCCTCAAACCCGAAGCGTACGGCGGCGCCTGGGCGGTCGATGACGTCTTCATCGACCCGCGGATGCGCTAGCACCGTCACCCACACACCGATCTCACACACCGATCGGCCGGGGCGGCACCTCCGTGGTCGCTCCGGCCGTTCGCGCCGTCGAAAGCCTCGGCCAGGAGCTGCAGCCGCACCTCAGCGAAGAAGCCTGACCGCAGCTAGGAGGGATTGGCGAGCAGGCTCTCGGCCCGGTGTGACTCGGGCAGGTTCTGGTCGGCGTGGTAGCTCGACCGCACCAGCGGCCCGGCTGCCACCGACTCGAACCCGAGCTCGTAGGCCGCCTTCTCGAGCGCAGCGAACTCGTCGGGGTGCCAGTAGCGCACCACCGGCAGGTGGTTCTCGGTCGGCCGCAGGTACTGGCCGACGGTCAGCACCTGCACCTCGTGTTCGCGCAGCTGGCCGAAGGTGTCGACCATCTCCTCGAAGCTCTCGCCGAGCCCGACCATCAGCCCGGACTTGGTCACCACCTCGGGGCCGCCCATTTCCTTGGCCATCTTCAGCACCCGCGCCGAGCGCAGGAACTGCGAGCCGCGCCGGGCCAGCGGGTAGAGCCGCGGCACCGTCTCGACGTTGTGGTTGAAGACGTCGGGGCGCTCGTGGACCACCTTGGCCAGCGGCATCTCCTGGCCGCGGAAGTCGGGCGTCAGGATCTCCACCTTGCAGTCCGGCGCCAGCATCCGCGTGCTGCGGATCACGCCGACGAAGGCCGAGGCGCCGTAGTCGGGCAGGTCGTCGCGGTCGACCGAGGTGATCACCGCGTGGCGCAGCCCCATCGCCTTGATCTGGTTGGCGACCCGCAGCGGCTCCAGCGGGTCGTTCCAGGTCGGCTTGCCGGTCTGCACGTTGCAGAAGCCGCAGCGCCGCGTGCAGACGTCGCCGAGGATCATGAAGGTCGCCGTGCCCCGCTCCCAGCACTCGCCGACGTTGGGGCAGTTGGCCTCCTCGCAGACGGTGTGGAGGTTGTCGGAGCCGATCTTCTCTTTCAGCCGCCGGTAGTTGGGGCCGCCCGGCGCCGGCACCTTCAGCCATTTCGGCTTGCGGGCGCGCTTGAAGGGGACGGTGCCCTCGGTGGTGGCGGCGGTGCCGCCGGGCTTGGCCCGCGAGCGGGTGACGTGGACGCGCTCGGCGGGGGCGCCCGTGGCGGCGCCGCGCTCGGCGGTCTCGGTGGCGAGGGGATCGGTCACGGTGCTCCCTTGAGCGTAACGGTCGGGAGTTCCAGACCGAGCTCGGCGGGGTCGACGGACCGGGGCGTGCGCTCGAAGGTCTCGCCGTAGCTGCGGACGACGGTCGCGGCGAACTCCTCGACGCTCTGCTCCTCGCCCAGCTCGCGGCTCAGCGAGGTGACGCGGCCGCCCTCGATCTGGCAGGCAACCACCCAGGCGAACGGCTGCAGGTCGTTGCTGACGTTGACGGCGAAGCCGTGGGTGGTGACGCCGCGGCTGACGTGCAGCCCGATCGCGCCGATCTTCAGCGCCAGCTCGCCGTCGGGGCCGGGGGCCAGGGTCAGGCTGCCGTCCTCGCCGCGCGGGCCGCCGACCCAGACGCCGGTCTCGCCGGGGATCAGCCCGGCCTGCACGCCGTGCTCGGCGAGGGCGCCGATCATCACCCGCTCCAGCCCGCGCACGTACTCGTGGACGTCGTTGTCGTAGGGGGCGAGGCTGACGATCGGGTAGGCGACCAGCTGCCCGGGGCCGTGGTAGGTGACGTGGCCGCCGCGGTCGGTGTCGAGGACTTCGATCCCCTGCGCTTCGTACCACTGCTCGCCCAGTGGCAGTTCGCTCGGGGTCACCCGGCGCCCTTTCGTGTAGACGGGCGGGTGCTCGAGCAGGACGAGGACGTCAGGGATCTCGTCCTCCTGGCGGCGCGCCTCCAGCGCCCGCTGGATCCGCAGGCCGTCCTCGTAGCGGACGAGGCCGCACCGCACGACGAGAATCTCGCTGCTCACAAGCCGATTCTCGCAGGCCGCCGCCGTATCCTTGGTGTCTCGCCGATGGTCCAGTCAAAGCCCCTGAGACCCGACTGGCTGCCCGCCGTAGCGCTGAGCTCGGCGCTGGCGCTGGCGATGCTGCTCTGGAGCCCGCCGGTCGGCGACCTCGCCGCCCAGGTCTTCCGCGCCGAGCTGTTCGAGAAGGCCGGCCTCGCGATCTGGAACGGCAGCTGGTACGGCGGCCACTACACGCTCACCTACAGCGTCCTCTTCCCGCCGCTGGCCGCGCTGCTCGGGCCGCAGGTGGTCGGCTGCCTCAGCGTCGTCGCCTCCTCCTACCTCTTCGACCGCCTGGTCCGCGACCGCTGGGGGGCCGAGGCGCGCTGGGCGACGCTCTGGTTCGCCGCCGGCGTCGTCACCCTGCTCGCCGACGGCCAGCTCACCTTCGCCCTCGGCGTCGCCCTCGGGCTCGGCGCGCTGCGCTGCCTGCAGCTGCGCCACCCGGCCGCCGGCGTCGCCGCCGCCGCGGCCTGCGCCCTCGCCAGCCCGGTCGCCGGCGTCTTCCTCGCCGGGGTGCTGATCGCCGGCGCCTGGGAGGGAGGGGCGCGCTTCGCGCGGCCGGCGCTGTCCGCCGGGCTGCTGGCGCTGGCGCTCACCGTCGCCCCCAACGTCGCCTTCCCCGAAGCCGGCCAGTTCCCCTTCGTCTGGTCCTCCTACGTCGCGATCCCGCTCTGGTGCCTGGGGGCGCTGATCCTCACCGACGGCGTCCGCGCCGAGGAGCGCCAGCTGCGCCAGGTGGTCCTCGGCTACGCTGTTGCCGCCACCGCGATCTGGCTCGTCCCCAACGCGATGGGCGGCAACGCGGTCCGCCTCGGCGCCCTCTTCGGCGGCCCGGTCCTCGCCGCGGTGCTGTTCTCGCGCCGCCCCCGCCGCACCGTCCCGCTCTGGCTCTTCGCCGCGACGCTGGCGATCACGATGGTCGGCAGCCTCTACTGGCAGCTCAACGCGAGCGTCGCCCAGATCGCCCGCTCGGTCGGCGACCCGGCGACGACCGAGGCCTACTTCGCCCCCGCCGCCCGCTGGCTGCGCGAGCACGGCGCGAAGCGGGCGCGGATCGAGGTGCCGCCGACCGCCAACCACTGGGAGGCCGCCTACCTGGCGCCGAGCTTCGACCTCGCCCGCGGCTGGCTGCGCCAGCTCGACACCACGCGCGACGACATCTTCTACGACGGCGGCGAGCTGACCGACGCCACCTA
>CAZHLT010000148.1:0-6481 GCA_964533285.1 uncultured Conexibacteraceae bacterium
AAAAGTGGCCTATATGGCCACTTTTCGCAGACTCGCGGAGGGGGTCAGGGGGCGGGGCGGGCGGGGGCCAGGGCGCGGCGCTTGACGCGCGGCGCCACCTGCGCCGCCGCCACCTTGGTCCGCGGCCGGATCGGCACCAGGGCGGTGATGCTCGAGTAGCCGGTGAGGAAGATGCGGTGGCCGTCGGAGATCACCGGCGTGTAGGTGCCCTTCGGGTAGCGCCAGACGCGGCGGCCGCTGCGCATCATGAAGCCGGTGGTCGTCTTGTGGGTGAACTCGGAGACGTAGACGACCTCGCCGACCGCGGTCAGCGAGCCGACCACCTGGCCGCCGGCCGAGCGCTCCCAGCGCAGGCTGCCGTCCTTGGCGTCGAGCGCGTAGACGTTGCCGTCGAAGGAGCCGATGTAGACGGTCGGCGGGCTGTGGCGGGTGGTGGCGACGGCCGGCGCCGAGTAGACGTAGCCGCCGGTCGAGAACGACCAGGCGAGCTCGCCGTTGCCGCTGTCGTAGCTATAGACGCGGCCGTCGGTGTTGCCGGCGTAGACGCGGCCGTAGGCGACCGCCGGGGTCGAGTAGAACTGGCCGGAGGCGCCGAGCCCGGGGCCGAGCGAGCCGCTCTGCCAGACGATCTTCCCGGTCTTGGCGTCGACCGCGTTCATGTGGCCGCCGTAGTCGCCGACGAAGAGCTTGCCGCCGTAGTAGGCGGGCGCCGCCTTGATGCCGCCGCCGAGCTGGGTCGCCCAGCGAGTGCGGCCGTTGCGGGTGTCGAGCGCGAACAGCTCGCCGTTTTCGCAGCCGAAGTAGATCGTGTTGTCGATCACCAGCGGCGAGGACTCCGAGCGCCCCGGCAGGTCGCGCTTCCACAGCAGCCTGCCGGTGCGGGCGTCGAGCTTGACGACGTGGCCGGGCTCGAGGTTGACGATGTAGAGGCGGTGCTTGTAGTAGGCCGGCGAGGAGGCGTTGAGGCGACCGACCTCGCGTTCCCACAGCACCTTGCCGGTGTCGGCGTCGAGGGCGAAGGCGTTGGCGTTGTTGTTGACCGCGTAGAGGGTGCCGCCGACGTCGATCGGCGGGAACTCCAGCAGCGGCCGCTGCGTGTGGCGCCAGAGCTTGCGGTAGGGCGGCCTCACCCCGCGCGCCGGCAGGTAGCGGTCGCGGCCGAGGTTGAGCCCGTAGATCGGCCAGTTGACGGTCTTCGCCCGTGGCGGCGGCGCTTTCGGCTGCTGCGGGTGGAAGCGGCGGATCGCCTCCTGGTTGTGGACGTCGCCGGGCCGCTTCAGCAGCTGGTAGCCGACGATCGCGGCGCCGACCGCGATCCCGAGCGCCAGCAGGACGATCGCCAGCGTCCGGTTGCGGTGCAGGAGGTCGGGCGCGGGCTTACCGAGCATCCGCTGGCGCCGCGCGGCGCTCGGACTCGGTGACGACGCCCTTGATCAGCGTCTTGATCGCCTGCTTGAAGACGGCGACGACGGCGAACCCGACCAGCGGCACGGTCGGGAAGGTGCGGACCGCGTAGACCATCCGCGTGCCGCCGCCCTCGGGGCTGAGTTCGACGGTGCCGACGTGGTCGCGCACCGGGGCGCCGGAGACGAGCGTGTAGGCAAAGCGGCTGGTGGGCTCGTAGGCGAGCACTTCCTCGCGGATCGGCGGCCCGACCGAGTGCAGGACGCGGACCGCGCCGACCCCGTTGGGGGGCGGCTCGCCCTCGCGCTCGAGCTCGACCTTGCGCATCGGCGTGATCGCCGCGTAGCCACGGTGGTCGGTGAGGACTTCGAAGACGGTCTCGGGCGGCGCCGCGATCTGGCGCACGAAAGTGAAGCTGGCCATCGGGAAAGGCTACGTCACGGCCCAGCGCCGCGGCGCTCCTCCTACGTCAGCGCCCAGCGCTGCGGGTCGCTGCCCGCGATCGCCACCGCCTCCCCGGCCAGCGCCATGTGGTCGAGGACCGAGAGGACGATCTGCAGCACCCAGGCGCTGACCGGGCCGCTGGCGTTCTCGGGGCCGACGATCTCGCGGACGACGTCGAAGGCGGTCCGCTCGCCCGGCTCGAGCGCGGCGCGGACGCGGCCGTGCAGCTCCTCGACCTGGCGCCGCGCCTCGGCGATCTTGGCGTCGACGTCGCGGAAGGGACGGCCGTGGCCGGGCAGGCAGAGGTCGACCGCGAGCGGCTCGACCTCGTCGAGGCTGGTGAGGAATTCGCCGACCGGGTCGGGGCTGTGGCCGTGGTCGAAGAAGAGGACGGTGCGGCCGAGCAGGTGGTCGCCGGAGATCATCAGCTTGCGGTCGGGCTGGTGCAGGACGACGTGCGAGGGGGCGTGGCCGGGGGTCTCGTAGACCTGCCAGGCGCCGTGGTCGGTCTCGACCTCGACCCCGGGGACGAGCTCGCAGTCGGGCTCCTTGATGCCGTCGATCAGGTCTTCGTCGGTCCCCTTGCGCGCCTCGCGGTAGCGCTCCAGCGCCGCCGGCGGCACGCCGCTCTGGCGGGCGACCTCGAGCCGCTGCTCGAGCGCCGCGGCGGGGTCGTCGACCATCAGCCGGATGTGGCCCCAGCGGGGGTGGATCCAGAGCTCGCAGCCGGCCCGCTCGACGATCGGCGCCGCCAGCCCGTAGTGGTCGGCGTGGGAGTGGGTGCAGACCAGCAGCCTGACGTCCTCGAAGCCGAACCCGGCCTGGCCCAGGGCGAGGTCGAGCGCCCGCAGCCGCCCCTTGCCGCCGACGCCGGTGTCGACGAGGACGACGCCGTCGCCGGCGCTCAGCACCCAGGCGTTGCCGTGCGGCACGCCGGGCCAGGGCAGCGGCAGCCGCAAGCGCCAGAGCCCGGGGAGGACCCGCTCGGTGCGCGGCGCACTCGCCCTCTGATCGCCTGCCATCCCCGCCATCCTCTCATTCCTCGGCGGGGCGCTCGAACTCCTGCATCACCCCAGCTATGGCGAAGCACAGGGCGCCGGTCAGCGTCCCCCAGTTGGCGACCCCGACCGCGAGTGCGTCGCCGGTTTCCGGGCGCACGAAGGCGGCGATGGCGGCGACCATGAAGAGGGCCGAGCCGAGCTGGTTGACGACCACGATCCACCAGCCGAGGTCGGCGCGACGCCCGCGCGGGCGGTCGCGGTGCATCTCGGTCAGGGCGAGCTGGCCGGAGACGAGGAAGAGGACGCAGCCGACGACTTCCGGCGACCAGACCAGGCGGTGGACCTGGGCCACCGTGAGGTTGCCGAGCAGGGCGTCGGTGAGGCTGACGAAGAAGAAGAGGGTGCCGACGAAGAGCGTCACCGCGCTCGACCAGTCCAGGCGGCCCGGCTCCAGCGACCACCAGCGCCAGGGCGCGGTGTGGAGGAGCCCGTCGGGGTCGAGGCCGCGTGGGGCGTTCGCCACCTGCAGCAGCGCCGCGTAGGCGCCGGTGCTGAAGAAGACGCCGCCGACCAGGTAGACGGCGGCGGCCAGGCGGGGGCCGCCGACGTCGCCCTGGGCGAGGGCCGCGCCGAGGGCGAAGAGCGAGCCGCCGACCACGAAGGCGGTCGCGGAGACGGCGTTGACCCGCCGCAGGCGCCGGTCGGTCGCCGGGTCGGCGCGCGCGACCACGACCCGGCCGCCGTCCTCGCGGCGCGCCAGCTCCCCGCGCTTGCGCAGCGCTCGGCGGTCGATCTGCCCCATAGGACCGGCATTCTCGCCGGCCGCGGCCGGCGAGGAGAGCGAGCCCCTCGGGGACTAGCTGGAGGAGAGGCCGATGGCGATCAGCGGAAAGGCGATCATCAGGCCGAAGAAGGCGCCGATCGCGGCGCCGGAGCCGAGGCTGGCCGTGCGCGAGCGGGCGCCGGCGATCGTGCCGATCAGGAAGACGGCGACCGCGATTCCGAGTCCGAGCCAGAAGACGCCAGGCATTGCGCCGCGAACCCTACAGAAGTGGGACCCAGGACTAAGGGCCGGCAGGAATCCGCCGATACGGGTCAAACGCTTCTCAGACAAATCCCCTGCAGGCCATCCCCTGCGGGCGACGACAGGCGAGGAATGAACGAAACCACGGGCAAGAACAGCAAGCTGATCCTGGCGGCGATGATCTTCGCCGTCTCGATGATGTTCATCGACCAGACGATCGTCGCGATCGCGGTCCCGAGCATCCAGGAAGACCTCTCGCTGACCACCACCGGCGTGCAGTGGATCATCAACGGCTACCTGCTGGCGCTCTCCGCCCTGTTCGCCTTCGGCGGCCGCATCGCCGACGTCGCCGGCCACCGCAAGATGGTCGTCACCGGCGTCGTCGTCTTCGCCACCGCCTCCGCCCTCTGCGGCGCCACCCCGAGCGGCTCGCTCGACGAGGCCTGGCTGATCTTCTTCCGCCTGATCCAGGGCGCCGGCGCGGCGCTGATGTTCCCGGCGGCGCTGGCGATCGTGCTCGGCGCCTTCCCGCTGCGCGAGCGCGGCCGGGCGATGGCGATCTTCTTCGCGATCACCGGCGGCCTCACCTCGATCGGCCCGATCGCCGGCGGCTTCCTCACCGAATGGACCTGGCGGGCGATCTTCTGGGTCAACATCCCGGTGGCGCTGATCGCGCTGTTCCTGATCTGGCGCTCCAAACCCGACGACGACAAGACGCCGGCGCCGATCGACTACCGCGGCACCGTCCTGATCACCGGCGGCATGGGCCTGCTGGTGCTGGGCCTGCAGCAGTCGGCGGTCTGGAGCTGGAACAGTGCCGCGACCTGGGTCTGCATCGTCGCCGGCCTGCTGATCCTCGCCGCCTTCGTCGCCTACGAGCGCCGCGTCGCCAACCCGCTGCTGCGGCTCGAGGTCTTCCGCGACCGCGCCTTCACGGTCGACAACGTGATCCTCTTCCTGCTGATGATCCCGTTCGTGCCGCTGTTCTTCTTCGCCAGCATGTACGCGCAGATCTCGCTCGGCGAAAGCGCCTCGGAAACCGGGCTGTACCTGCTGATCTTCTTCGCCGGCTTCGCCGTCGCCTCGCAGTGGGGCGGCAAAATCCTCGACAAGGTCGGCGCCCGGCCCTCGGTCGTCGTCGGCTGCGCGGTGTCCGCGGTCGGCTTCTACCTCTGGGGCGACCACCTGACCGACCTCTCGGTCTCCGAACAGTGGATCTACATCGTGATCGCCGGCGCCGGCGTCGGCCTCGTCCTCTCGCCGGCCAACGTCGACGCGCTCAACCGGGTGCCGAAAGAGCGCTACGGCGAGGCGACCGGGATCACCCAGACGGTGCGCAACTTCGGCTCCAGCGTCGGCCTCGCCGTGCTCGGCTCGGTGCTGATCGTCCAGAACCGCAGCCACCTCGAGGACAGCCTCACCGGCAAGGGCTTCTCCAGCGACCAGGCGCACGAAGTCGCCGACTGCGTCAGCGGCGGCGGCGAATCGTCCTGCGCCGCGGTCGCGCACTCGGCCGGCAGCAAGGCGGGCGAACTGTTCTCGACCGTCCCCCACGACTTCGCGCTGGCGACGCAGACGGTGTTCTACGCCTTCGCCGGGGTGATGGCGGTCGCCTTCCTCGTCGCCCTGCTGAAAATGCCGAGCGGCAAAGTCGAAGAGGTGATCGAGGATACGCCGGCGCCGCCCGCGGTCTGACCCTCGCCGGGCACGGCCTGATCCTCGCCGCGCGGATTTGCCGCTGATACGTTCTCGCAGGTGAACGCCCGCTCGCGTCGCTCGCTCGCAGGAGGGGCGGCGCTCGGCCTGCTCCTGCTCCTGCTCGCGCTGCTGCCCGCCGCGAGCGCCACCGCGGCGCCGGCCGAGGGCTTCCGCGACGCCGCCGAAAAGCGCGGCGCCGAGGCGCTGGCGGAGCGCTTCGCGCCGATCGCGATGGTGCGCGAAGAGCAGGACCCACCCTGCGAAACCGCGGCCGAGCAGTACGAGCCGACGACGGTCGACACCGTGCTCGGCAACCCGACCGTGGCGCTGACCACCTACGTCCGCGGCGCGGGCCTGAAGACGCTGATGCGGGCGCCGACCGCGGCCGACGTCGCCGGCCTCAGCGAAGACCACTACCTCGACCTGCGCGGCCGGGCGCTCGGCAACACCTGCGTCTACGCCCGCGACTTCAAACGGCTGCTGGCCGCAGGCAAGGCGCCGCCGGTCACCTACGCCCACATCGCCCGCGAAGAAGGGCACCCCGGCTTCGCCCTGCAGTTCTGGTTCTTCTGGTACTTCAACCAGTTCAACGACCTGCACGAGGGCGACTGGGAGGGGATGCAGATCACCTTCGGGGCGGCGACGCCGCAGGCGGCTCTGGCCGCCGGCGAAGAACCGGACCAGATCATCCTCTTCCAGCACTCCGGCGGCGAGCGCGCCGACTGGGATGCCGCGAAGGTGCAGAAGGACGGCCGCCATCCAGTCGTCTACCCGGCCGCCGGCTCGCACGCGACCTTCTACGACGCCGCCGTCTACGTCGAGAACGGCCAGAACGGGTCGGGGCTGGGCTGCGACAACACCTCGCCGCCCTCGCGCGAAGTGCGGCCGGCGCCGGTGCTGCTGCCGAACC
>CAZHLT010000149.1:0-1296 GCA_964533285.1 uncultured Conexibacteraceae bacterium
CGAGGCCCTCGCGACATTGACCACACCAGGGTGTGGGCAATGTCGCGAGGGCGGCTGGGGCGGGCGGCGGCGGGGCGCAACCGCTGTTGCAGCCGGTCGGGAAAACGGCCGTCTCCTCGCTACTTCCGCACCATAGGCCGCTGGCGCTGTTTGGGGAGTGCAGACCCTCCCCGGTTTGAAGAAAGCACCGATCACCCCTGCTGCGAACACCCGGGCCGCACTGGTGGCCGCGCTCGCCGCGACGCTGCTGGCGGCGCTCGCCCTCGCCTTCCTCGCTCCCGCCGCCCGCGCCGGGCTGCTCGAACCGCGCGGCAAGAAGGTCTGGTTCGGCGTCTCCGACACCGGCGACCCGGCCGCCTTCGGCCAGTTCAGCACCGCCGCCTCCCACCACCCGGCGGTGATCGAGTCCTTCCGCACCTGGGGCAGCGACTTCCCCGAGTCGATCGTCCGCTGGCAGACGGCGCGGGCGCGGCCGATGCTCCACGTCACCACCGCCGACAGCAGCGACGGCCACGAGCTGATCAGCCCGCAGGGGATCGCCGAAGGCGGCGGCGACGAATACCTGATCCGGCTCAACAAGCTGTTCGCGAGCAAGCGCATGCGCGCCTACGTGCGGCCGCTGGGCGAGCCCAACCGCTGCCTCAACGTCTACGCCGCCTACGACTGCGCCGGCAACCCGCGCGACGCCGCCCACCGCCCGCGCTGGTACAAGCTCGCCTTCCGCCGCATCTACGTGATCGTCCACGGCGGCGGCAAGCGCGCCAAGATCGACAGCCGCCTCGCCGAAGCCGGCCTGCCGCCGCTGACCGTCGCCGTCGGCGGCCTGCCGAAGGCGCCGGTGGCGATCGTTTGGAGCCCGCTGCCGGCCGGCTCGCCGACGACGCCGCGCAACCGCCCGCGCCACTTCTGGCCCGGCGCCCGCTGGGTCGACTGGGCCGGCACCGACTTCTACGCCGGCTACCCGGAATGGAAGGCGCTGACCGGCCTCTACAAGCGCTTCACCGCCGCCGGCAAGCCGTTCGCGATCACCGAGTGGGGCGTCGAAAGCGGCGACGACCCGGCCTTCGTCCGCCGCCTCTTCACCTGGGTTCAGCGCCACCCGCGCTGCAAGATGCTCGTCTACTACCAGGACTTCGGCTCGGCCAGCAGCTACCGGATCCAGAACTGGTCGGCCAGCCTCGGCGTGCTGCGGGCGCGCCTGCGCTCCCCCCTCTTCCCGCCGTTCGCGCCCGGCGCGCCGCGCCTGCCGCCGCCCCCGCCCGGCGGCGTCTCCGCCCGCGGCTAGCCCGAGTTCCC
>CAZHLT010000150.1:0-1211 GCA_964533285.1 uncultured Conexibacteraceae bacterium
GGAGGCATCGCCGACCAGCGCCGCGACCTTGCCCGGGACGGCGGCGCGCAGGCCCGCGGCGGCGCGGGCGATCGCGCCCTCCCAGTCGCTCTTGGCGCCGCCTTTCAACCGCGGCTCGGTCACCCGCTGCTCGGCTTCGAACATCTCGAACCCGTAGCGGCCGCGGTCGCAGAGCCAGCCGTCGTCGACGTCGTGGTTGTCGCGGGCGAGCACCCGCTTCACCCGCTCGTCGCGGACCGTGAAGCTGACGTTGCACTGGCTCGGGCAGAGCGTGCAGACCGAGCCGGCCTGCTCGATGTCCCAGGGCCGGGCGCGGAAGCGGTACGTGTAGCTGGTCAGCGCCCCGACCGGGCAGATGTCGGTGATGTTGCCGTGGAACGGCCCGACGTAGGGGCGGTCGTCGAAGGTGCCGACGAAGGTGCGGTCGCCGCGCTCCAGCAGCTGCAGCTGGGCGTCCTCGGAGACCTCCTGGCTGAAGCGGACGCAGCGGTAGCAGAGGATGCAGCGCTCGCGGTCGATCGCGATCAGCGGCGAGAGTTCGATCGGCTTGCGGAAGTGGCGCTTTTCGTCGATCACCCGCGATTTGCCCGGCCCCCATCCCATCGAGATGTCCTGCAGCGGGCACTCGCCGCCCTTGTCGCAGACCGGGCAGTCGAGCGGGTGGTTGACGAGCAGGAACTCGACCACCGCGCTCTGCGCGTGCTTGACCTGCTCGGTGCGGGTGTGGACGACCATCCCGTCGCGGACCGGGGTCGAGCAGGAGGTCTGCAGTTTCGGGATCCCCTCGATCTCGACCAGGCACATGCGGCAGGCGCCGACCGGGTCGCCGAGTTTCGGTTCGTAGCAGAAGACCGGGATCTCGACGTCGCCCTTGCGGGCGGCGTCGTGCAGCATCTCGCCCTCGACCGCCTCGATCTCGCGGCCGTCGACGGTGATCGTCACCGTGCGCTTCTCGTCGCTCACGTCGCCGCTCCCAGGGTCTCCGGCGCCGCCGCGACGACCAGGTGCGGGTCGAGGCCGGCGGTTTCGATCACTTCCTCGAACTCGTCGCGGAACTTGTTCACCATCGCCGAGACCGGCATCGCCATCGAGTCGCCGAGCACGCAGAGGCAGTGGCCGATGATGTTCTGCTGGACCGAGCTGATGATGTCGAGGTCCATCGGCGTCGCCTCGCCGCGGACGACCCGCTCCAGCATCTTCACCGTCCAGTT
>CAZHLT010000151.1:0-3440 GCA_964533285.1 uncultured Conexibacteraceae bacterium
GATCGAGGACGGCGACCCTGGCGCCGGCCGCGGCGAGGGCGGCGGCGACGCCGGCGCCGAGCGGCGCGCTGCCGCCCGTCACCACCGCGACGCGGCCGTCGAGCTGGCCCGCCATCAGTGCTTCCCCACGACGAGCCCGCCGTCGACGCGGAGGTACTCGCCGGTCACGTAGGCGGCGTCCTCGGAGGCGAGGTAGACAGCCGCCATCCCCAGCTCGCGCGGGTCCGCCGCGCGGCCGGCGGGGATCATCGCCAGCGTCGCGGCGACGTCCGCCTCGGTCTGCAGCGAGGGCGAAGGATCGTTGATCGCCGACTTCACCCAGCCCGGGCCGATGTGGTTGACGGTGATCCCGTGCGGGGCGAGCTCGATCGCGGCGGCGTCGACCAGCGCCCGGATGCCGGCCTTGGTGGCGCCGTAGATCGACATTTCCGGGAACGGCATCTGCACGTGGACCGAGGAGGTGACGACGATGCGGCCCTCGCTGCCGGCCTCGAGCAGGCGCCGGGCGGCGACCTGGCAGACGTTGAAGGTGCCGATCACGTTGGTGTCGATCAGCCGCCGCCACTGCGCCTCGTCGACCTCGACCACCGGCTGCCAGCCGGCGACGCCGGCGTTGGCGCAGATCACGGTCGGCAGGCCGAGCTCCGCGGTCGCCCGCTCGAACAGCGCTTCCACCTCCTCGCGCTTGCCGACGTCAGCCTGGTGCCAGATCGCCCGGCGCCCGCTCGCCCGCAGCTCCTCGACCAGCTCCAGCCCTTCCGCTGCGGCCGAGTAGTCGTTGACGACGACGTCGCAGCCCTCCTCGGCGAGGCAGCTGGCGATGCCGCGACCGATGCCGCGCTCGCGCGCGGCACCGGTGACGACGGCGACTTTCCCGGCGAGACGCATCAAGCGACGTCGACGATCGTCTTGATCGCGCCGTCCTCGCGGGCGACCTGGCGGCCGATCGCGCCGCTGAGGTCGTCGAGCGAGGCGTGGGTGGTGATGATCGGGGCGGTGTCGACGATCTTCTGCTCCAACAGCTTGATCGTACGGGGCCACTGGTTCGGGTACCAGAGCGAGAACCGGATCGTGCGGTCGGCGATCAGGCTGTCGAGCATCGGCACGGCGACGGTGTCGTCGGGGCCGGTGACGGCCATGAAGACGATCGTCGCGCCGGGCGCGCAGAGGCCGAACGCCTCCTCGTTGGCGGCCAGCGAGCTGGTGGCGACGATCACCCGGTCGGCTAGCTGGCCGTACTCGGCTTCGATCGCCTCGGCGAGGCTGCCGCTGCCGACGTCGACGGTGAGGTCGGCGCCGAGGTTGGCGCCGACCGCGAGGCGGTCCTCGCGGGTCCCGGCGAGGACGACGCTCGCGCCCCTGTCCTTGGCCAGCTGCACCATCGCCAGGCCGACCGGCCCCGGGCCGCTGATCAGGACCACGTCGCCGGGGTCGATCGCCGCCTTGTCGACGGCGTTGACCGCCGCCGCCAGCATCTCGACGAAGGCGCCTTCGTCGTTGCCGATCGAGTCCGGCAGCTTGTAGGCGTGGGCGACGTCGGTCCGCGCCTTCTCGGCGAAGCCGCCGTTGGTGGTGACGCCGAGGACGCTGAGGTTGGTGCAGAACTGCGGCCGGCCGGAGCGGCAGCCGTCGCAGCGGCCGCAGCTCTGGATCGGGTTGACGGCGACGCGGTCGCCGATCTCCAGCGCCCCGTCGGGGACCGCCGAGCCGAGCGCCGAGACGCGGCCCATGAACTCATGGCCGAGGACCAGCGGGCCCTTGCCGGTCGCCGTCCCGACCGGGCTGCGGCCGTAGTAGTACTCGATGTCCGAGCCGCAGATGCCGACCGCTTCGACGTCGACGAGGACGTCGGCGGGGCCGAGCTCGGGCTCGGGGACGTCCTCGATGCGGATGTCCTCGGCCTCGTAGAAAACAGCTGCCTTCATCGTTCTCTCTCCTTCTCTTCCCGGGTCGGGCGGGCTAGCCGCGGACGTGCTTGTCGAGGGCGGCGTCGAGCCAGATCCGGCCGTCCCAGGTGTCGGCCCAGGACTCGCTGGTCATCGGGATCGCGTCGACGGCCCACCACTCGCCCTCGTAGCCGGCCTCGAGCAGGGCCGGGATCAGCGCGTCGAAGTCGATCACGCCTTTGCCGAAGCCGAGGTGGGTGCCGAAGGCGTTGCCCCAGGTGTTGGAGTCGGTGTCGCAGAGGTGGACGTGGCCGATGTGGCCGGCGACCATCTCGACGAACTCGACCTGGCCGCCCTCGAGTTTCTCGAACGGCTGCACCTGGTTGTGGGCGAGGACGGCGCCGGCCTCGACGTGGCCGACGTCGTAGAGCAGCTTGAGGTTGTCGTCGCCGACGTCCTCGAGCAGCTTCACGACCTCGGAGGGCTTGACGAAGATCTGCCCGGTCTCGTACTCCCAGAGCATCAGCACGCCCTCTTCGCGGCCGCGCTGGGCGTGCTTGCGGACGGTCTCGACGACCCGCTCCCAGGCCCGGTCGTAGTCGGCCTCGCGGGGCAGCGGGCCGAAGTCGCCCGGATCGACCCGCATCGCCGGGCTGCCGACGTCGACGGTGAAGCGCAGGTGGTCCTCGAAGAACTGGTCGTAGGCCTTGACCACGTCCTCGTCGCCGGTCGCCCAGGGCAGGCGGCCGAAGTCGCCGTAGGGGCCGGGCGCGTAGCCGCAGATCTCGAGGTCGAGGGCCTTCGTCTGCTCGACCAGCTGCTGCCGCGAGGCGCTGTCGGGGTAGCGCTCGATCGTCGCGTGATCGAGGAAGCCGCCCAGTTCGACGCCGTCGTAGCCGAAGGCCGAGAGGACCTTGAGCGCCTGGTCGAGGGACGGGACGGGGTCGAAGCCGAAGGCGACGCACCAGGTTCCACGGCTGATCTTCGCAGTACGTGACATACGGTCTATCTCTCCTCAGGGACGGCCCGGGGACTTGGCAATCCGGTGGGCTTGGAATCGTTACCGGAAACGTAACCGAGAACTGGCTGAGATGTCAAGTCACCGCTCCGACCGGGCTGTCTTGACAACCAAACAAGCGTCTGGAATCGTTACCAGCCCCGATGTCCCCCGCCGTCTCTCGGATCCGTGCCTGGACCCTGCGCCTGCCGCTGCCGGCGCCCTTAGCGCTGGGCCGGATGGCGATCTCCGAGCGCGAGTACGTGGTCGTTCGCGTCGACGACGACAGCGGCGCCGGCGGCGCCGCCTGGAGCCTCAGCCGCGGCCTGCCGATCGCCGAGTCGCTGGCCCGCGGGCCGGCGGCGGCGACGCTCGGGACGGCGGTCGCCGACACCGCCCGCAGCTGGCAGCGGGCCCTCGAGGTGGGCGGTCCGGCGGCGCAGAGCGGCGCCGCGATGCGCGCCCTCAGCCTGCTCGACGTCTGCCTCTGGGACCTCAAGGCGCGCGCCGCGGGGCTGCCGCTGCACCGCCTGCTCGGCGGCCTGCGCGACGAGGTC
>CAZHLT010000152.1:0-4857 GCA_964533285.1 uncultured Conexibacteraceae bacterium
GCGAGGTCGCGGGTGTGCGAGTGGCAGTGGGTGACGGTCGCGTTGGCGGCCAGCAGCAGCGCCGCCAGCGGCTTGCCGACCAGGATCGAGCGGCCGACGACGACGGCGCGGGCACCGTCGAGCTCGGCGCCGGCCTCGGCCAGCAGCTCCATCACCCCGCTCGGCGTGCAGGGCACCAGCGCCTCCTCGCGCCCCTGCGCGAGCAGGCCGGCGTTGATCGGGGTGAGGCCGTCGACGTCCTTGCCGGGGTCGATCGCGGCGATCAGCGGGTCCTGGTCGAGGTGCGAGGGCAACGGCAGCTGCAGGAGGATGCCGTCGACCCGCTCGTCGCCGTTCAGCTCTTCGATCAGGCCGAGCAGGGCGCCCTGGGAGACGTCGCCGCCGGGCTCGTGGTGGATCGAGCGGATCCCGACCTCGGCCGAGTCCTCGCGCTTCATCCGCACGTAGACCTCGGAGGCGGGGTCCTCGCCGACCCGGATCGTCGCCAGGCCGGGCGGCTCGGGCAGCGCCGCGACCTCGGCCGCGACCCGCTCGCGGACCCGGGCCGCCACCGCCTTGCCGTCGATCAGGCGCGCCGCCATCTCATCGCCTCCGGATCGGAGCGTAGTCGGCCATCAGCTTGCGCTCGGAGCCGTCGGCGGAGAAGCGGACGACGATCACGCCGCCGGGTTCGACGGCGGTGACGACGCCGTCGCCGAAGCTGGCGTGGACGACGTCGTCGCCGGTCTGCAGCTCCAGCGCCGGGCTCGCGTCGCGCGGCTGGATCGGCTCCGGCCCGCCCGGCGAGGAGGGCGCGCCCCAGCTCATGCCGCCGCCGGCGGCCGGCACCGTCGAGTGGCGCTCGGTCAGCTCGACCGGCAGCTCGTCGATGAAGCGCGAGGGCAGGTTGCGCTCGGCGCGGCCGAACAGCCGCCGCTCCCGCGCCCAGGTCATGTAGAGGCGTTTGCGGGCGCGGGTGATGGCGACGTAGCAGAGCCGCCGCTCCTCTTCTTCGCTCCCCTCCTCGAGCGCCCGCATGTGCGGGAAGGCGCCGTCCTCGCAGCCGACGACGAAGACCGTGTCGTACTCGAGCCCCTTGGCGTTGTGCAGGGTCATCAGCGTCACCAGCTCCTGCTCGTCCTCGAGCGCGTCCTGGTCGGAGACCAGCGAGACCTGCTCCAAGTACTCCTGCAGCGGCGGCAGCTCGCTCTCGCCCTCCAGCTCGCGCTCGGCGTCGAACTCGGCGGCACCCTCGACCAGCGCCTCCAGGTTCTCGATCCGGCCTTCGGCCTCGACCGTGCGCTCGGCTTCGAGCGCTTCCAGGTAGCCGCTCTCGCTCAGCACCGCCTGCAGCAGCTCGGCGACCGCGGCGCCGGCGTCGGCGCGCGCCGCCAGCAGGTCCATCGTCTCGTAGAAGCGGCCGACCGCCTTGATCGCCGCCGCGCCCAGGCCCGGCACCTCCTCGGCCCGTTCCATCACCTCCCAGATCGTCAGCCCGGCGGTGTTCGCGTAGGCGGCGAGGCGGGCCTGGCTGGTGCTGCCGATCCCGCGCCGCGGCGAGTTGACGATGCGGGTGAAGGAGACGACGTCGGAGGGGTTCTGCAGCAGGCTGAGGTAGGCGACGGCGTCCTTGACCTCGGCCCGCTCGTAGAACTTGGTGCCGCCGATCACCTGGTAGGGGACGTTGAAGCGGTTGAGCGTGTCCTCGACCACGCGGCTCATCGCGTTGGTCCGGTAGAAGACGGCGACGTCGGCGCGGCCGACCCCGTGCTCCTCTCCCAGCCGCTCGATCTCGCCGGCGACCCAGCGCGCCTCCTCGTGCTCGTCGGCGAGCTCGGAGAGCTGGATCTTCTCCCCCGCCTCGGCTTCGGTCCAGAGCTCCTTCGGCCGCCGCTCGTGGTTGTGCTCGACCACCGCGTTGGCGGCGGCGAGGATCGTCTCGGTCGAGCGGTAGTTCTGCTCGAGCTTGACGATCCCGGCGTCCTTGAAGTCGTGGTCGAAGTTGAGGATGTTGGAGACGTCGGCGTAGCGGAACCCGTAGATCGACTGGTCCTCGTCGCCGACCACCATCAGGTTGCCGTGCTCGGAGGCGAGCAGCTGCAGCAGCCGGTACTGGGCGTGGTTGGTGTCTTGGTACTCGTCGACGAGGACGTGGCGGAAGGTGCGGCGCCAGCGCTCGCGGACCTCCTCGAAGAGCTCGAGCGCGTTGACGGTGCGGACGAGGAGGTCGTCGAAGTCCATCGCGTTGGCGTCGAGCATCCGCTTCTCGTAGAGCGGGAAGGCTTCGGCGACGATCTCCTCGAACGGGCCGGAGGCGGTTTCGGCGTAGCTGTCGGAGTCGATCAGCTGGTTCTTGGCGCCGGAGATCTTCGAGCGCACGGCGCGCGGCGGGAAGCGTTTGGGGTCGACGCCGAGCTCGGTCAGGCAGCGTTTCAGCATCCGCAGCGAGTCGCCCTCGTCGTAGATCGTGAAGCCGCGCGAGTAGCCGAGGCGCTCGGCGTCGGCGCGCAGCATCCGGGCGCAGGCGGAGTGGAAGGTCGTCACCCACATCGCCCGCACCGAGCGGCCGATCAGCTGCGCGACCCGCTCGCGCATCTCCGCCGCCGCCTTGTTGGTGAAGGTGATCGCCAGGATCTCGCCCGGCCGGGCGGCGCCGGTGGCGAGCAGGTAGGCGATCCGGTGGGTCAGCACCCGGGTCTTGCCGGAGCCGGCGCCGGCCAGCACCAGCAGCGGCCCCTCGTGGTACACGACCGCTTCGCGCTGCGGCGGGTTGAGCCCGGCGAGGAGCCGCTCGACGCGGTCGGCGCCGGGCTCGGTCGGGGCGGCGCCGTGGTCCTCCGGCGCCGCCGCGGAGAGTTCGAACTCGCCCTGCAGGCTCACCCGCCGAGCATAGCCACGGGCTCGGCGGGGGCCTCGGGCGGCCGCGGCGCCAGCGGGCGCGCCGCTATTCGCAGCCGGCGGCGATTTCCGCCAGTTCTGCCGATTCGCCCTTCAGCAGCAGGCCTTCGAAGGCCTTGTCGGAGGCTTCCTTGAGGCCGTCGACGATGCAGGCCGTCTGTTCGTCGCTCAGTTCGCCGCTCGCTTCGAGCTGTTCTTCCAGCGCCGCGATCAACGAGTCGCGGTCGAGCTCGGCGAAGCCTTCGATTTCGTCGAGCTTCCAGCGGCCGCCGGCCTTGACCAGGGCGACGATCACCGTCTGCCCGTCGAGGCCGCCGCCGACGAAGGCGGCGTGGGCGGTCGCCTCGGTGCCGTCGACCTCGACCTCGGTGACCTCGACCGAGTCGGCGTCGTCGCTTTCGTCGCCGGCTTCTTCTTCGCACTCTTCGAGCGCTTCTTCGCCTTCGGCGCCAGCCGTCTGCTCGACGAAGTTCTGGGTCATCAGCTCGGTGCATTTGGCGGGGTCGGAGCTGGTCACCGATTCCTCGATCACGGTTTCGATCTGGCCCTCCTCGCCGCTGCCGGTGCTATCACCGCCGCCGCAGGCGGCGAGGCCGAGGACCACGAGCAGGAGCAGGGCGAGCGGGAGCAGCGGGAGACGCTTGTTCAAGGCAGGCCTTTCAGGAAGGAGGCGACGACGCCCGCAAGCTACCTCAGCCGCCGGCCGAGGAGCGGCCGGTGCGGGGGCGGATCTCCGGCTCGCCGCCCGGCCCGCTGCCGCCGTCGAGCTCGGCGAGGCGCTGCTCGAGCGCCGCGATCCGTTCCGAGAGCGCCTTGATCGCCTCGGCGATCGGGTCGGGCAGGTGGATCCAGTCGGCGTCGGGCCCCTCGACCTTGCGGCCTTCGACGCGCACCGGATGGCCGGGGTTGCCGACCACGGTGGCGCCGGGCGGCACGTCCTCGACGACGACGGTGTTGGCGCCGACCTTGGCTCCGTCGCCGACCGCGATCGGCCCCAGCAGCTTGGCCCCGGAGCCGACCGTGACGTTGTCGCCCAGGGTCGGGTGGCGCTTGCCGCGCTGGAAGCCCGTGCCGCCGAGGGTGACCCCCTGGTAGAGGGTGACGCGCTCGCCGATCACCGCCGTCTCGCCGATCACGACGCCGGCGCCGTGGTCGATGAAGAAGCCCCTGCCGATCTCCGCCGCGGGGTGGATCTCGACCCCGGTGACGGCGCGGCTGAGGTAGGCGATCGCCCGCGGCAGCAGCGGCACCCGCGCCCCCAGCAGCGCATGGGCGGCGCGGTGGGCGAGCAGCGCCTGCACCCCGGCCCAGCTGGTCAGGATCTCGAAGCTGGAGACGCCCTGCGCCGCCGGGTCGCGGTCGCGGGCGGCCGCCACGTCGGCCCGCACCTCCTTCAGGACTCGCCGCATCACGGTGAGAAGAAGGGTAGGGACATGTAGCGCTCGCCCGAGTCGCAGACGATCGTCACCACCCTCCTGCCCGCCATCTCCGGCCGCGCCGCCACCTGCAGCGCCGCCCAGACGTTGGCGCCGGACGAGATCCCGGCGAGGATGCCCTCGCGGCGGCCGAGCAGCCGCGCCGTCTCCAGCGCGTCCTCGTCGGAGACCGGCAGGACCTCGTCGATCACCTCGCGGTCGAGCACCTCGGGGACGAAGCCGGCCCCGATCCCCTGGATTTTGTGCGGCCCGGGGACGCCGCCGGAGAGGACCGGCGAGCTGGCCGGCTCGAGGGCGACGACCAGCGCCTCGGGGGCGCGCTCGCGCAGCATGCGGCCGACGCCGGTGATCGTGCCGCCGGTGCCGACGCCGCTGACGAAGGCGCCCACCTCGCCGTCGGTGTCGCGCCAGATCTCCTCGGCGGTGGTGCGCTGGTGGGCCTCGGGGTTGGCCGGGTTGGCGAACTGCATCGGCATGAACGCCTTGCGCTGCTCGCGGATCTCCTCGGCCAGCGCCACCGCCTCGTTCATCCCGCCCAGCGAGG
>CAZHLT010000153.1:0-2475 GCA_964533285.1 uncultured Conexibacteraceae bacterium
CCTCAAAGGCGTCGACGGCGACTTCTACATCGACGTCGCCACCAGCACCCTCTACGGCCCCAAGGAAGACAACGCATGGGGCGATGGTGTTGCGCTGAAGGGCGAGAAGGGCGACACCGGTGCGACCGGCCCGCAGGGTCCGCAGGGCGACCCCGGTGCCACGGGGCCGCAGGGCCTCAAGGGCGATCCCGGCACCCCCGGTGCCACCGGCCCGCAGGGCCCGAAAGGCGATCCTGGCCTGGGCGCGTCCTCGTTCGCCAATCAGGCCGAAGGCGGCTCCCGGTCGTCGAGCACCTTCGGCTCGCTCACTGGCGGTGGCACCAACCCGTCGGTGACCCTCGAAACGGGCACCAAGGCGATGGTGATCATCAGCGGCACCGTCGACCCCAGCAATGGTGCCACCGGCTACCTGGGCTTCTCGGTCTCCGGGAAAACGACGGTGGGCGCGAGCGACGAACGCGCGGTGGTCAATGCCAACAGCGGCGCGGTCCAGGCAAGCATGACGGTAGTGCTCACCAACCTGACCGCGGGCACGAACACGTTCACGCTCCAGTACCGGTCGAACAGCGGCGCGTCCAGCGCGTCCTTCTCGAACCGGACGATCACGGTCATCCCGCTCGGATAGGAGAAGATCGAGACAGGACGCCCCGTGCGTCCGAGATAGGAAAGCGGCCGCCCCCGGGCGGCCGCTTTCACGTCCGGGCCGGCCTTCCAGCCAGGCGGATAACCTGTCATCAGATAGAGAGCAACTCCGACCAGGTAGGAGACATGGCCGTAGACACCGCCGCTTACAGCGAACAGACCGAGGACCAGAAGGCGATTCTCGAAATGGTCCGGCAGTTCGTCGACGAGCAGATCATCCCCAACGCCGAGCACTACGACCACGAGGACAGCTTTCCCGAGCCGATCGTCGAGCAGATGAAGGAGCTCGGCCTGTTTGGCGTGACGATCCCCGAAGAGTACGGCGGCATGGGGCTCGACCTGACGACCTACGCGATGATCGTCGAAGAGCTCTCGCGCGGCTGGATCTCGATCTCCGGCGTCGTCAACACCCACTTCATCGGCTCCTACCTGCTGATGAAGTTCGGCAGCGACGAGCAGAAGGAATACTTCCTGCCGAAGATGGCGACGGGCGAGATCCGCGCTGCCTTCTCGCTCTCGGAGCCGGAGGTCGGCTCCGACGTCCAGGGCCTCAAGGCGACCGCCAAGAAGGGCGACGACGGCAACTGGGAGATCAACGGCCAGAAGATGTGGGTCACCAACGGCCTCGGCTCCGGCGTCGTCTTCGTCCTCGTCAAGACCGACCCGCAGGCCGACCCGCCCTACAAGGGGATGACCTGCTTCATCACCGAGAAGGAGCCCTGGGCGGAAGTCAACGAGGGCGACTTCAAGGGCCTCGACGTGCCGCCCAAGATCAAGAAGATGGGCTACAAGGGCGTCGAGTCGACCGAGCTCGTCTACGACGGCTACAAGTGCCCGCCGGAGCGGGTGCTGGGTGGCGAGGAGGCCGGCGTCGGCCAGGGCTTCATCCAGATGATGGACGCGCTCGAGGTCGGCCGGGTCAACGTCGCCGCCCGCGGCGTCGGCATCGCCCAGCGGGCGCTGGAGCTGGCGCTCCGCTACAGCCAGGAACGGAAGACGTTCGGCAAGGAGATCGCCCAGCACCAGGCGATCCAGTTCAAGCTCGCCGATATGGCGACCCAGATCGAGGCGGCGCGCCTGGTGACGCGCAAAGCGGCGCGGATGAAGGACGCCGGCGAGCGCTCCGACCTCGAGGCGGGCATGGCCAAGCTCCTGGCCTCGGAGACGGGCAAGTTCTGCGTCGAGGAAAGCTTCCGCATCCACGGCGGCTACGGCTACTCGAAGGAGTACGAGATCGAGCGCCTCTACCGCGACGCGCCGCTGCTGCTGATCGGCGAGGGCACCTCCGAGATCCAGCGCATGGTGATCGGCAAGAAGCTCCTGCAGAGGCACAAGATCTAGATGGGGCGCGGCTGAGCAGATGGCGTCGACTTCGGACCTGATCCGCACCGCGGTCGAGCGGTTTCAGGCCGAAGTCCCCGCCCTGCGCAACCTCAAGCTCGTCTTCGGCCTCGAGCTGCGGGCCAAGCACGACATCCAGCTCTACCGGGTCGAGCTGCCCGGCCCGGTGATCAAGAAGGACCTGGCCCAGGACGAGCGCATCCTGGTCGAAATCGACCGCGCCCAGTTCAACCAGCTGGCCGAGAAAGGGACCCTGAAGAGCTACCGCAAAGCGGCCGAGACCGGCCACATCAAGGCGACCGGCGACTCCAACGTGGTCAAGTTGATCGTGCAGGTGGTGGAAAAGCAGGAGGAACGCCAGCGCCTCAGGAAGGTGCACTGAGGCGGGGTTCGGAGGGGGTTGGCCTTGGGAGGGTCGGGGGGGGGGGGGGGGCGGCCCGGGGGGGGGGGGGGGCGCGGGCCCGCCCGGGCCCGGCCGCGGGCCCCCCGCCC
>CAZHLT010000154.1:0-4505 GCA_964533285.1 uncultured Conexibacteraceae bacterium
GCGGGCCTCGCGGGGGGCGGGCGCGCGGGGGGGCCTCGCTCCCCCCGGGGGCGGGGGGGGGGAAACCGGCCCCGCGCCTCGACCGCCGCCGCGAACCGCTCCAGTGCCGACACCGTCTGGTCCCAGTCGATACAGGCGTCGGTGATCGACTGCCCGTAGGTCAGCGGCTGGCCCGGCTTCAGGTCCTGGCGGCCGCCGACCAGGAAGGACTCCAGCATCACCCCGACGATCGCCTTGTTGCCGTCGGCGATCTGGTCGGCGATTTCACCGGCGGCGAAGAACTGCTTTTCGGGGTCCTTGCCGCTGTTGTCGTGGGAGGCGTCGATCACCAGCCGCTCCGGCAGCCCGGCGACGCCGAGCGTGACCAGCGCGTCCTCGACCTCGGGCACGTGGTAGTTCGGCATCCCGTGGCCGCCGCGGAGGATGATGTGGCAGTCGGGGTTGCCGGTCGTGTGCAGGATCGCCGGCATGCCGGCGTCGTCGATGCCGGCGAAGGCGTGGCTCGCCGCCGCCGCGCGGACCGCGTCGACCGCGACCTGGACGTTGCCGTCGGTGCGGTTCTTGAACCCGATCGGCATCGAGAGGCCGGAGCCGAGCTGGCGGTGGATCTGGCTCTCGGTCGTCCGCGCCCCGATCGCCCCCCAGGCGACCGTGTCGGCGATGTACTGCGGCGTGATCGGATCGAGGAACTCGCAGCCGACCGCGAGCCCGAGGTCGACGACGTCGAGCAGCAGCTTGCGGCCGAGCCGCAGGCCGGCGTTGACGTCGCCGGAGCCGTCGAGGTGGGGGTCGTTGATCAGCCCCTTCCAGCCGGTCGTCGTCCGCGGCTTCTCGAAGTAGACCCGCATCACCACCAGCACCTCGTCCTTCAGCTGGCGCTTCAGCGCCGCCAGCCGCGTCGCGTACTCGAGCGCCGCCTTCGGGTCGTGCACGCTGCACGGCCCGACCACGACCATCAGCCGCGAATCGCGCCCGTGCAGCACCTCGACCACTTCCTGGCGGGCGCGGACGACCTCCTTCTCGCGCTCCGGCCCCAGCGGCAGCTCCGCCAGCAGCTTTTCCGGCGGCACCAGCTCGACCACTTTCGCGATCCGCTGGTCGCGGACCAGATCTCTCTTGGCGCCCTCCTGCATCCCGATGAACATTTTGCCTTCGCCTTTCTCCAAACCGCTGAAATCGTACTTTCTGAACGTTGACCGCCGGCCGCGCGCGGCGACCTTGACTGTGGGATTTCGGCGCCCGGGCCGAAAAGGAGGATTTCGTGGCGGCAGAAGGAGACCGCCAGGCCGGACGCCTAGCTAAATCGCCAATACCAGTAGCCGAGCTGCGCAGGGACGACCGCGGCACCGCGGGTGCGGCGGACGTCGCTGGATGTGGCTTTGCCCGGCTTCACTCTGCAGAGGTTTGTAGCACGGGCCGCCGGTTCAGTCCAGCAGCGGTTCCGCGGTGGGGCCGCGGTGGCGACTCAGCTGCCGGCGGGGGGCGTCGGCCGGCGGCGGCGCTCAGGCGCCGGTCAGCTCGGCGATCGCGGCGAGGAAGCGGTCGTTCTCGGCCGGGGTGCCGTAACTGACCCGGATGTGGCCGGCTTCGCCGAGCGCGGCGCCGGGCCGGACCGCGATCTCGCGGGCGGCGAGGCCGGCGAGGACCTCGGCTTCGTCGGCCTCGCCGAGGTCGATCCAGGAGAAGTTCGCCTGCGACTCGGAGCTGCGCAGGCCGAGCCCGGCCAGCGCCTCCTCGACTCGCAGCCGCTCGGCGACGGTGCTCTCGACCCGGCGCAGGACGTCGTCCTGGTGCAGGATCGCCTCCGCCGCCGCCGCCTGGGCGAGGGCGTTGACGCTGAACGGCTGGCGCACCGCGTCGACCGCGGCGCGGAACTCGGAGGAGCCGAGCGCGTAGCCGACCCGCAGCCCGGCCAGGCCGTAGCACTTGCTGAAGGTGCGCAGGACGACGAGGTTGGGGAAGTCGGCGAGCAGGTCGACGGTCGCGTCGGGGTCGTCGTCGGTCTGGAACTCGACGTAGGCCTCGTCGAGGATCACCGTCACGTGCGGCGGGATCCGCTCGCAGAAGGATGCGATCTCGGCTGCCGGGACGTGCGTCGCGGTCGGGTTGTTGGGGTTGCAGACGATCAGCAGCTGGGTCGCCGCCGTCACCTCGGTCGCCATCGCGTCGAGGTCGTGGACCCAGCCCTCGGCCAGCGGCACGCGGATCTCGCGGGCGCCGGTCAGCGCCGGCAGGTAGGGGTACATCGAGAAGGCCGGCCAGGCGTAGAGGATCTCGGCGCCGGGCTCGCAGAGCGCCTCGGCGGCGGCGAGCAGCAGCTCGCAGGAGCCGTTGCCGACGGCGACGCGGCCGGGCTGGGTCTCGAAGCGCTCGGCGATCCGCCGCCGCATCAGGGTCGCGTCGGGGTCGGGGTAGCGGTTCATCGCCGTCGCCGTGCGCTGGATCGCCTCGACCACCGCCGGGTGCGGCGGGAAGGGCGACTCGGTGGAGGCGAGCTGGGCGATCTCACCAGCGGCGACCTCCTCGGAGGACTGGCCGGTCGGGACCCCGGCCTTGTAGCCCGGCATCCGGGCCAGCTTCTCGGCGAAGGTGATCGTCATCGCGGTGATTGTGACGGAGGCGACCGCCGGCGGCGGGCCGGCGCCGCTACTGGGCCGCGGAGAGGTCTTCGCGCAGCTTCTGCGCCGCGCCGACGTAGACGTGCTGGGGCTCCAGCTCCGCCGGCCCGTAGAAGTGCAGCATCACCCGGATCACCCGCGGCATCGAGCCCGGCACCGGGATCTCGCGGCAGCAGAGCAGCGGCACCGCTGTCAAGCCGAGCCGGCGGGCGGCGACGGCGGGGAACTCGGCGTTGAGGTCGTCGGTGACGGTGAACAGGCAGCTGACCATGTCCTCCTGGTCGAGCTGGTTGCGCTCGATCAGGCCGCGCATCAGCTCCTCGGTCGCGTCGAGGATCGCGTCGGGCTCGTTGGCCTCCGCCTGCGCGGCGCCGCGGACGGCGAAGAGGCGCTGGTCGGCGTCGCTCACAGTTCCGCATCTTTCCAGAGCCGCGCGATCTCCTCCTCGCCGAGGCGGCGGGCGCGGCCCGGCGGCAGGTCGCCGAGCCGCAGCGAGCCGAAGGCGACGCGGCGCAGCGCCGTCACCCGGTTGCCGACCGCCTCGAGCATGCGCCGCACTTGGCGGTTGCGCCCTTCGCGGAGGACGATCTCGATCTCGCGCGGGCCGCGGCGGCGGACCTCGGCTGGGCCGGTCGGGCCGTCCTCGAGCTCGACCCCGCGCCGCAGCCGCTCCAGCTCGGGCTCGGCGATCGGGTCGCGCAGCCGCGCCCGGTAGGCCTTGGCGACCTCGTAGCGCGGGTGGGTGAGGCGGTTGGCGAGCTCGCCGTCGTTGGTCAGCAGCAGCAGGCCGGTCGAGTCGGCGTCGAGGCGGCCGACCGGGTACAGGCGCGCCGCCGAGTCGACCAGCTCGACCACCGCCGACCGCGAGCCCGGCTCGCGCGCGGTCGAGACCACCCCCGCCGGCTTGTTCACCGCCCAGACCTCGGTCGCCTCGGCGGTCACCGGATCTCCGTTCACCCGCACGTCATCGCCAGCCATGACATCCCTCGCCGGGTCGGTCACCACCTCCCCGCCGACGGTCACCAGCCCCTTGCCGATGATCTCCTCGGCTTTCCTCCTCGAAGCTACGCCGCCATGGGCGAGGAACTTCGCCAGCCTCACGTTGGGCGGGCCCCCATCACTCCGCTCTCTGTTCTCCGGCCTTCAGGAGCCGCTCGCGCAGCTCGCGCTCGTCCTCTGGCGACGGATCGAACTGCGCCGGATCGGGCAGCTGCTCCAACCCGGCGAGCCCGAAGAGGCGCTCGAACAGCTCCGAGGTCTTGAAGATCGCGGCGCCGAAGCGCGAGCGGCCGGACTCTTCGATCAGGCCGCGCTCGGCCAGCGTCTGCACCGCCGACTCGCCGCTGACGCCGCGGATGCGGGCGATCTCCGGCCGCGAGACCGGCTGCAGGTAGGCGACGATCGCCAGCGTCTCCGCCTGCGCCTGGGTCAGCGGCGGCGTCCGCGGCTGCGCCAGCAGGCGCCGCGCGGCCTGCTCGCTGGCCGGGTCGCTGGCGAGCGCGAAGCCGCCGGCGACCTCGCGCAGGACGACGCCGCGCTTGCCCTCGGCGAGGTCCTCGCGCAGCAGCTCGATCGCCTCCTCGACCTGGCCCTCGGTCGCCTCGGCGGCAAGCGCCAGGTCGGCGGCCGAGACCGGCTGCGGCGAGAGGAAGAGCAGCGCCTCGACGGTGCGGGCGAGGTCGCTCACGCACTCGCCCCCGGCTTCGCCTTGCGCACCGTGATCGGGCCGAAGGACTCGCTCTGCTCCCAGGTCACCTCGCCTTTGCGGTAGAGCTCGAGCAGGGCGAAGATCGTCACCGCCTGGGTCAGCCGGTCCTCGCCGCCGAACTCGTCGTCGAAGTCGAAGGCCGCGTGGCGGGAGAGCGCGTCGCGCAGCGCCGCCAGCCG
>CAZHLT010000155.1:0-5564 GCA_964533285.1 uncultured Conexibacteraceae bacterium
AGCGGCGAGTTCTGCGACGGCGACTTCATCTGCGCCCTGCTGGCGCGCTCGGTCCTGCGCAAGAACCCGGGCGCGACGATCCTCTACGACCCGCGCTCCAGCCGCGCCGTGCCCGACCTGGTCGCCGCCGAGGGCGGCCGCTCGGACCTCTCGCGCGTCGGCCACGCCTTCTTCAAGGCCCGGATGCGCGAGGAGAAGGCGGCGTTCGGCGGCGAGGTCTCCGGCCACTACTACTTCCGCGACTTCTGGAACGCCGACTCGGGGACGATCCCGGCGCTGCTGATGCTGGAGCTGCTCTCGCGGGAAGGGCGCAGCCTCGGCCAGCTGATGGAGGAGTTCCGCTCGCGCTACTTCATCTCCGGCGAGATCAACTCCGAGGTCGCCGACGGGGCGGCGAAGATGGCCGAGATCGAGGCCCGCTTCGCCGACGCCGCCGAGGTCAGCCACCTCGACGGCGTCTCGGTCGACTACCCGGACTGGCACTTCAACGTCCGCCCCTCCAACACCGAGCCGCTGCTGCGCCTCAACCTCGAGTCGCTGGTCTCGCAAGAGGACATGGAGCGGCGGCGCGACGAGGTCCTGGGGCTGATCCGGGGATGAGCGCGACGCCGGAGCCGATGACCCCGGAGGCGGCGCTCGAGCAGGCGGCGCTGGCCGGGATCCACTGCCTGCCGATCGCGACGCCGTTCGCGGTCGGGCGGGTCAACTGCTACCTGATCGAGGACGAGCCGCTGACCCTGGTCGACACCGGCCCCAACTCGGGCAAGTCGCTCGACGAGCTGACCGGGATGCTGGGCGAACGCGGCCATGGGCTCGGCGACCTCGAGCTGATCATCGTCACCCACCAGCACATCGACCACCTCGGCCTGGTCGAGATCCTGGTCGAGCACTCCGGCGCCGAGGTCGCGGCGCTCGGCGCCGCCGCCGAGCGCCTCGCCGCCTTCGACGAGGACGCCGAGGAGGAGGACCAGTTCGCGGTCGAGGTGATGCTGCGCAACGGCATCCCCGAGGAAGTGACGGTGGCGCTGCAGAGCGTCTCCCGCAGCTTCCGCAGCTGGGGCTCGCACGTCGAGGTGACGCGGCCGCTCGAGGACGGCGGCGAGGTGGCGCTGCGCGACCGCCGCCTGCAGGTCCTGCACCGGCCCGGCCACAGCCCCTCCGACACCCTCTTCTGGGACGAGGAGCGGCGGATCCTCCTCGCCGGCGACCACCTGCTCTCCCACATCTCCTCGAACCCGCTGATCAGCCGCCCGCTCGACGGCTCCAAGCGCCGCACCCAGGCGCTCGTCACCTACATCGAGTCGCTGGAAAAGACGCGGGCGATGCCGGCCGAGCTGGTCCTCGCCGGCCACGGCGAGCCGATCACCGACCACGCCGCCCTGATCGACGCCCGCCTCGCCTCCCACCAGCGCCGCAAGGAGAAGATCTACAACCTGATCGCCGAGCGCACCCGCACCGGCCACGAGCTGGCGCAGGCGATCTGGGGCAACGTCGCCGTCACCCAGGCCTTCCTCACCCTCTCCGAGGTGATCGGCCACGCCGACATCCTGGTCAACGAAGGCCGCGTCCGCGAAGCCGACGACGGCACCGTGATCCGCTACGAAACGAGCTAGGGAACGGGAGCCGCCCCTTTCGCCGCTCGCGACATCGACCCCGCCAGAGCGAGGTGAATGTCGCGAGCGCGGCCAAGGGAACCGCGGCCGACCTACCTGCCGTACCGGATCAGGCAGCCCAGAACCCTGAGGTTGAGGCCGCTGAAGGCGGCCATCACACCGCACTTGCCGATGTTCGTCGAGAGGCAGATCCAACCCCGCTCGCAGATGTGGCGGGTGGAGCCGCTGCCGACCGTGAACTTACTGTAGGACTCGCCGAACACGGCACACCGGATCCAGGCCTGGATCGTCTCGCCCCTGACCGCGTTCGAGAACGAGTACCACCCCGTGTAGGGGAGCTTGGACTTCGGGTAGTCGAACCCGTGCCAGCCGGACTTCGAGCCCAGCATCCAGATGCCGGTCACTTTCTCACCCGGAGCGCACTGCAGCTCGCCCTGCAGCGTCTGCGCCCTGGCCACGCCACCACCCGTGAGCGACCCCAGCAGCAGGATCGCGGCCAGCAATGGGATCAGGACCCCCCAGCGACGCGAACCGTTCAGTCGGTATCCATTCACAGTGCCTGCACCTCCCTAGTCGACTGCTTCACCGTGAGCCGCGAGGCTAATCTCGGGGATGCCAGGAGACAAGCAGGGGAAGGCGGCTCCGCGGCAGGTCGACGGAATCCGCAGCACGACGGGAGGGAGATGAGATGGAAACGCCTGAGCAGGACCTGGATAGTGCGATCCTCAATTGCTACCGAGAGGACCCGGGAATGTCGGCCGCGGCGATCGGAGAGCTCGTGAACCTCTCCGAAAGCGCGGTTCGCGAACGCACCCGGAAGCTGACCGACTCGGGCATCCTGCGCTTCGCCGCGGTGATCGACTACGACCTGGTCGCGGCGTTCTCGCTGGAGGCCTACGTCGAGGTGTCGTTCCCGGGGGACGCCGACGTGCACGAGGCGCTGGCCGAGCTGCTCCGCACGCTGCGCCGTCGCGAGATCCGCGAGGCGGTGACCCTGGTCGGCGACATGGACGCCCTGCTCCGGGTCCGTACCCGCAACGTCGTCGATCTGCGCAAGCTGGTCTCCGAGGTTCGCGCCTTCCCCGCGGTCAGCGGCACCAAGACCCGGATCGTCGCCGGCCGCTGGTGGCACGGGGTCGACCTGGAGCCGCGGGTCGCGGCGGGATCGGCCGCGACGACTTAGAACCTGTTCTTAGCGGCCTCAGCCGCGGCCGACGACGCGGCCCTTGGCGGCGGCGAACTCCTCGTCGCTGAGGACGCCCTCGGCGTGCAGGGCGCCGAGCCGCTCGAGCTGGTCGGCGACGTCGGGGACAGCGGCCGCGGGCGGAGCCTCCTCGGCCCCGAGCCGGCTGTAGCTCTGGCCGGGATGGACGCGGTCCAGCAGCTCGTAGTCCTCCTCGCCGAGCAGCAGCCGCGGTCGGCTGAGCAGCGTGCCCTTGTCCTCGAGGTCGTGGCGGCCCGCCCGCGCTTCCCCGGCGTCCTTGATCCAGGCTTCCGCCTCGTCGAAGGCGGCGGGACCGCCGTCGCCGTGGAGCAGGAGCAGCAGCCGGCCGTAGGAGTTCTCGCCGCGGGCGATCATCGACTCCAGCCGCGGCGCCGCGGCGCCGAGCCGCCCCTGGACGCGCGCCTTGTCCCAGGCCAGCAGCTCCAGCGCGACGCGGCTGGCGAGCATGTTGGCGTCGACCAGCCGCCGCGAGACCTTGGTGCCGCAGCCGCAGAAGCAATCCATGACCCGGAGGATGGCACGGGCTCCGCCGAAGCCGCCGCGACGAATACGCTGCCGGGCGCGTGAACGCCAAACTCCGCGACCGCCTCCACCGCAAACCGCACAAGAAGCGGATGCTGATCATCGTCAACCCGTACGCGACGACGGTCTCCGACCGGCTGCGCAACCTGGTTGTCTACGCGCTGCAGGGGCGGTTCGAGGTCGAGGCGGTCTCGACCCAGGCGCAGAACCACGCGACAGAGCTGAGCCGCCAGGCGCGTGACAAGGGCTACGACGTCGTCGTCTCCTTCGGCGGCGACGGCACGCTGAACGAAGTCGCCAACGGGCTTGCCGCGTCCGGGGTGCCGCTGGCGATCCTGCCGGGCGGCTCGACCAACGTCGTTTGCCGCATGCTGGGGATCCCCAACGACGTCGTCGACGCCACCGAGCACCTGCTCTCGCTGGCCGACGACTGGCGGCCGCGCAAGATCGACCTCGGCCGGGTCGACGGGCGCCACTTCGTCTTCGCCTGCGGGATGGGGATCGACGCGACGGTCGTGCGGCGGGTCGACGAACACCCGAAGCTGAAGGCGAAAGCCGGGCCCTACTACTACAGCTGGGCGGGACTCGCGGGCTTCTACCGCCGTTACCTCCTCAACGCGGCGCGGATGCGGGTCGAGGTGAACGGCCAGTCGGTCGAGGGCGTCACCACGATCGCCCAGAACGCCGACCCGCTGACCTACTTCGCCAGCAAACCGATCCGGGTCTGCGAGGGCATCGCGATCGACGACGGGACGATCTCGATGGCGGTGCTGAAGCGGGCGACCCAACGCGACATGCCGACCCTGATCTCGCGCCTGCTGAGCGGCAAGGCAGCGGCCTCCCACAAGCGGGTCGCCCACTTCGACGACGTCACCGCCGCCACCGTCACCGCGATCTCCGAGGACAAGCAGGGCACCCCGCGCCCCTTCCCGGTCCAGGTCGACGGCGACTACATCGGCGACCACACTCGCGTCACCCTCGGCGTCTCCCCCGCCGCCCTGACGATCGTCGCCTGAGCCGAGTCGCGGTTCGTTTGTCGCGACTGGCGCAACGAGGGAACCGCGGGATGGTCAGTCGAGCAGGCCGGCCTCGCGGGCGGCGATCGCGGTGCGCAGCAGCGTCTCGGCAGCGTCGAAGCGGGGGCGCCAGTGGAGCTCGGCGCGGGCCTTGGCGGTGTCCATCAGGACCGGGGTCGAGATCGCGGTCGCCCACTCCAGCTCGGGCAGGGCGAAGCTGAGGCGGCCGGCGGCGGTGGCGCCGAGGCCGGCGACCGGGCCGGGGACGCGGACCGAGCGCCAGCCGATCGCGGCGGCAATCTCCCCCACCCCGACCTCGCCGGGGCCGGCCAGGTTGTAGGCACCGGGCGGGCCGGCGGCGGCGATCGCCGCGGCGAGGGCGGCGGCGACGTCGTCGTGGTGGACCAGCTGCAGGACGAGCCCGGGGTCGGGCAGGACCGGCCGCGGCAGCGGCAGCCGGGCGAGCCCGCGGCGCAGCCGCGGCAGCGGGTCGCCGAGGCGGGCGGCGGCGACCGTCTGACGGATCAGCATCGTCGCCCGCGGGCCGGCGACGACGCAGGGGCGGAAGACGTAGGCCTCGACCTCGCTGCCGCCGAGCACCTCGCTCAGCGCCTCCTCCAGCTCCGCCTTCTGCGCCGAGTAGTAGAAGCCGTCGCTGCCGCGGGCCGGGACCGCCTCGGTCAGCGGCTGCGGGTTCTCCGGGTGGAAGCCGTAGGCGGCGACCGAGGAGGTGTAGACGAGGCGGCGCACGCCGGCGGTGACGGCGGCCTCGAAGACGTTGCGCGAGCCCTCGAGGTTGACCCGGCGGGTCGCCCCGCGGCCACCGAAGATCGAGAAGGCGAGGTGGACGGCGACGTCGACGCCATCGAACAGCGCCGCCAGCGATCCCCGGTCGAGCACGTCCCCCCGCCGGTAGGAGACCTTTCTCCACCCCTCAGCCGCCGGGTCGAACCCCCGCCTAGCCATCCCCCGCACCTCCCCGACCTCGTCCCGCCGCTCCAGCTCCGCCAGCAACGGCAGCCCAATCTCCCCCGTCGGCCCCGTGACCGCGACCCTCAAAGCCATGGACCCATGTTAGGCGCGTCCCGAGCTCATTTCAGATGCGTTGAGCGGCCGTGCAGTCCGGGAGTCCGGTGGCCCGGGCCGGACACTCAACATCGAGCCATAGGCGAGATGTGTCCGGCGCGG
>CAZHLT010000156.1:0-6902 GCA_964533285.1 uncultured Conexibacteraceae bacterium
CGCGGGCGATGATCGACCTCAGCGACGGGCTCGGCGGCGACGCCGGCCACCTCGCCGAGGCCAGCGGCGCCGCGCTGCGGATCGAGGCCGCCAGCCTGCCGCTGGCCAAGGGCGTCGCCGAGGTCGCCGTCGCCGCCGGACGCGACCCGCTCGAGCTCGCCGTCTCCGGCGGCGAGGACTACGAGCTGCTGGCGGCGATCCCGGCCGACCGGCTGGGTGAGGCGACGATCGCGATCGGCGAGGCGGCGGAGGCGACGCTGACGCCGGTCGGCGAGGTGCTCGCCGGCGCCGGGGTCGAGATCAGGCTGCCTGGCGGGGGGCTGCTGAAGGCGACTGGCTTCGACCAGCTTGCCCGTCGAAGCGACGGGGAGGCGTGAGCAGCTCGCGGACGCCGCGGCGGCTCAGCATCGCGCTGGCGATCAGGGCGGGATCCGGCTTGTAATGGCCCGACTCCACCAGGCTTTTCAGTTCGTGCGCCTGCATCGCCTCCATTATCGGTCCCCCGCCGGAGATCATTAGTTCTCGGTATTCGCACATACGTCCACGATTCCTTTCCGGTTTGCCGAGAATGCGGTTTTGCGCAGCAATTACCCTTGATCCGTGGCTAACGGGTCGGCCCGCATCCTCCTCGTTGACGACGAGCAGTCGATACAGACGCTGCTCAGCTATCCGCTGCGCAAGGACGGCTACCACGTCACCTCGGTGCTCGACGGCGGCGAGGCCGTGCGCCGCTTCGAAGAGGGGCGCTTCGACCTCGTCATCCTCGACCTGATGCTGCCCCGGGTCGACGGGGTCGAGGTCTGCCGCCGGCTGCGCTCGCGCAGCCAGGTGCCGATCATCATGCTGACCGCGAAGGGGAGCGAGACCGACAAGGTCGCCGGGCTCGAGGTCGGCGCCGACGACTACATCACCAAGCCGTTCTCGATGCGCGAGTTCCGCAGCCGGGTGAAAGCGGCGCTGCGCCGCTCGCGGATGGGGAGCGACCCGCCCGAGGAGGAGACGATCGAGAGCGACGGGCTGACGATCGACTTCGGCCGTCGCATGGTCACCCTGCGCGAGGACGAGGTCCGCGTCACCTACGTCGAGTTCGAGATCCTCGGCGCGCTGGCCCGCTCGCCCGGACGCGTCCTCACCCGCGAGACGCTGCTCGAGCACGTCTGGGGCGACTCCGAGTACCGCGACCCGCGCACCGTCGACGTCCACATCCGCCACCTGCGCGAGAAGCTCGAGCGCGACCCGAAGGAGCCCGAGTACCTGTTCACCGTGCGCGGCGTCGGCTACCGCTTCAAGGAGTAGCGGCGGCCGTGCGGCGGTTCCGGATCAGGAGGCTGGGGAGCCGCATCACCGTCGCCGTCGTCAGCGTCTGCGTCGGCACGATCGCCGTCATCTACGTCTACGCGGTGACGATCGGCGGTGCCGCCGCCGGCGACGCCGCGGTCAAGGAGCAGATCCTGATCGGCGGCGCGATCGCCCTCGCCCTCGCCACCGCGATCGGCGTCTACTACGCCCAGACCACGGTCGGCAACGTCCGCCGCCTGCAGGAGGCGGCGCGCAAGGTCGCCGACGGCAACTTCGAGACGACGATCCCGGTCGCCTCGGCCGGCCAGCTGGCGCCGCTGGCCCGCACCTTCAACGAGATGCAGCGGCGCCTGGCCGAGCTCGACAGCGTCCGCAAGCAGTTCATCGCCAACGCTTCGCACGAGCTGCGGACGCCGATCTTCAGCCTCGGCGGCTTCATCGAGCTGCTCGAAGAGGAGGACCCGAGCCCGGAGGAGCGGGCCGAGTTCGTGCGCACGATGCGCCAGCAGATCGAGCGCCTGACCAAGCTCACCGCCGACCTCCTCGACCTCTCCCAGCTCGACGCCGGCGCGGTCGTCATCCACCCCCGCAACGTCGACCTCAGCGCCCTCGCCCGCGAGGTGACGCGCGAATTCGGCGCCCGCGCTGACCTGCACGGCTCGCGGCTGGAGCTGCGCACCCCCGAGCAGCCGGCGATCGCCCGCGGCGACCCGGATCGGGTCCGGCAGATCATCCGTATCCTGCTTGACAACGCCCTCACCCACACTCCCGAGGGCACCAAGGTGACCGTGAACACGTACTCCGCCAAGGGCCGCGCCGAGCTGACCGTCTCCGACGAGGGAGCGGGGATCCCGCAGCGCGTCCAGGGCCGGATCTTCGAGCGCTTCTACACCGCCGACACGGCCGGCGGCTCCGGGCTCGGGCTGGCGATCGCGCGCGAGCTGGCGCAGCGGATGGACGGCGCGATCGGGATCAGCTCCAGCCGCCGTTACACCGCCTTCACCCTGAGCCTGCCGCCGGCCCGCGAGACCGCGCCGCCGCCCCCAGCTCGAATCGCCGCCGGGTCGGGATCGTGAAGCGCGCCGCGGCGCTGGTGGCGCTCCTGCTCAGCCTTGCCCTGCTCGCCGGCTGCGGCTCCGGCGGCGAGGGCGCGGCCGACGGCGGCGCAACGAGCGAAAAGCCGACGGTGGTCGTCGAGGCCTCCTCCCCCGGCTTCAACGCCACCGAGGTCTACCGCGAGGCGCTGCCCGGCGTGGTCACGATCCGCTCGCTGTTCGGCGCCGGCGGGGCCGAGGGCTCGGGCTTCGTCTACGACGCCGGCGGCGAGATCGTCACCAACGCCCACGTCGTCACCGACGAATCGACCGGCAACCGGGTCCCCGCCGACGAAGTCTTCGTCGAGTTCCCCAACCGCAACGTGGTCGAAGCCGAAATCGTCGGCTTCGACCCGTTCGCCGACGTCGCCCTGCTGAAGGTCGACCCGCAGGGGCTCGACCTGCACCCGCTGAAGCTCGGCGACGACCGGGAGATCACCGTCGGCGAGCCGGTGGCGGCGATCGGCAGCCCGTTCGGCGAACAGTCCTCGCTCTCGGTCGGCGTCGTCTCCGCGGTCAACCGCTCGGTCAAGTCGCTGACCGACTTCCAGATCGAGGGCGCGATCCAGACCGACGCCTCGATCAACCCCGGCAACTCGGGCGGGCCGCTGCTCGACGCCGAGGCCCGGGTGCTCGGCATCAACCAGCAGATCGAGACCAACTCGGGCGCCAACGACGGCGTCGGCTTCGCCGTCCCGGTCTCGGCGATCAAGCGCTCGGTCGCCGAACTGGAAGAAGACGGCAGCGTCGAATACGCCTACATCGGCGTCGAAAGCCAGGCGCTCTACCCGCAGTTGGCGGAGAAGCTCGGCCTCGACACCACCTTCGGCGGCCTGCTCGCCACCGTCGTCGCCGGCGGCCCGGCCGAGCAGGCGGGGCTGAAGGGCGGCACCGGCAGCCTCAAATTCCAGGCCGGCGAATACACCACCGGCGGCGACGTGATCCTCCAGATCGAAGGCCACGACGTGGTCGAGCCCGACGATCTCGCCCGCCTGATCGCCACTCGCAAACCCGGCGAAACGGTGACGATGACCGTCCTCTCCGACGGTCGGGAAAAGGACGTGAAGGTCACCTTGGGCAAGCGTCCCAATTCGCTCTCCGAAGGCTGAGTGGCGCGCGGCCGCCCAGCCGTGTAGAACTCCGGGCTTGCTCCAGGAAGTCGCACTCGGACAGAAGACCCTCACCGACTACACCCACATAGTCGGGAAAGAGCTGACGGAGCAGATCCGCGAGCTGGCGGAGCCGCTCAAGGACAAGCGCGTGCTGCACGTCAGCGCGACCGCCTTCGGCGGCGGCGTTTCCGAGATCCTCTACACGATCGTGCCGCTGATGCGCGACGTCGGCCTCGACGCCCACTGGCACGTGATCTTCGGCAAGGAGGAGTTCTTCAACGCGACCAAGCTCCTGCACAACTCGCTGCAGGGGGCGCCGGAGACGCTGAGCGACGAGCAGTGGCAGATCTTCGACGAGATCAACCAGATCAACGCCGAAGGGCTGCAGGGCGAATGGGACACGGTGATCGTCCACGACCCGCAGCCGATCGGGCTGCGGCGCGGCGCCCTGGCCAAGGGGAAGAACTGGATCTGGCGCTGCCACATCGACCTCTCGACCCCGAACCCGGCGCCGATCGAGCGGCTGCTGCCGCTGATCGAGGAATACGACGCCTCGGTCTGGCACCTGCCGGCCTACGTCCCGGCCGACATGGACGGCGCCCGCGACGGGGTCAACATCATCCCGCCGGCGATCGACCCGCTGTCGCCGAAGAACATGGCCTTCTCGCCCGAGGACGCCTCCTTCGTCTGCCGCCAGTTCGGGATCGACGTCGAGCGGCCGCTGATCACCCAGGTCTCGCGCTTCGACCCGTGGAAGGACCCGATCGGCGTCATCGACGCCTACCGCCGGGTGACCGAGGAGATCCCGGAGACGCAGCTGGCGATGGTCGGCTCGATGGCGACCGACGACCCCGAGGGCCGCGAGTACTTCCAGAAGACCTTCGAATACGCCGACGGCGACTCCGACATCAAGATCCTCAGCAACCTCAACAACGTCGGCGCGATCGAGGTCAACGCCTTCCAGTCGCAGTCCGACGTCGTCCTGCAGAAGTCGATCCGCGAGGGCTTCGGCCTGACCGTGACCGAGGCGCTGTGGAAGGGGCGGCCGACGGTCGCCGGCAACGTCGGCGGCATCCCGCTGCAGATCGAGGACGGGGTCAGCGGCTACCTCGTCAACTCGCCGGCCGAGTGCGCCGAGCGCTGCCTCGAGATCCTCCGCAACCCGGGCCTCGGCAAGAGCCTCGGCCGGGCCGGCAAGGAGCACGCGCGCCGCGAGTTCCTCTCGCCGCGGCTGCTGCGCGACTGGCTGCGGCTGATCGGCGAGCTCGAAGCCTGAGCCCGGAACCCCCCGCTCGGCCCTCGCCGCGGCCGAGCCGAGCGCGTAACCTTCGCGGGGTGGATGAATCGCCCCTGATCATCGTCTCGAATCGGGGGCCGCTGCAGTTCGAGCGCGACGAGCGCGGCGAGCGGACCCTGCGCCGCGGCGGCGGCGGCCTCGTCACCGCGCTCTCCGGCCTCGTCTCCCACCGCGACGCGATCTGGATCGCCTCGGCGATGACCGACGAGGACATCGCCGTCTCCGAGGAGGCCGAGGGCGGGCCGGTCGAGCTCGACCTCGACGGGATCGACTACCGCGTCTGCCTGGTCGGCAGCGACCCGACCGCCTACGACCGCTTCTACAACGTGATCGCCAACCCGATCCTCTGGTTCATCCAGCACTACCTCTGGGACCTCTCCAACGCGCCGGACATCCGCCGGGAAGAGCTCGACGCCTGGGACCACGGCTACCAGGTCGTCAACCGCGACATCGCCGACGCCGTCCTCGCCCAGATCGACGGCCGGCGCGACGCGCTGGTGATGCTGCACGACTACCACCTCTACACGGCGCCGCGAATGATCCGCGAGCAGCGCCCCGATGCCTTCCTCCACCACTTCGTCCACATCCCCTGGTCCCAGCCCGACAGCTGGCGGGTGCTGCCGACCCGGATCCGCGAGGCGATCTTCGACGGCCTGCTGGCCAACGACATCATCGGCTTCCACACGCTCGCCTACTGCATCAACTTCCTCCACTGCTGCGACGAGCTGCTCGAAGCCGAGGTCGACTACGCCAACGGCGAGGTGCGCCACAACGGCGGCCGCACCCTGGCCCGCGCCTACCCGCTGGGGATCGACGCGGAGCGGCTGGAGCGGGCGGCGGCCTCGCCCGAGGTGGCCGAAGCCGAGCGCGAGGTGCTGGAGCGGCGGCGCAAGTACCTGATCATCCGCGTTGACCGCGCCGATCTCTCGAAGAACGTGCTGCGCGGCTTCACCGCCTTCGACGTCTTCCTCACCCAGCACCCGGAGTTCCGCGAAGAGGTGACCTTCATCGCCCACCTGCAGCCCTCGCGCCAGGACGTGCCCGAGTACGCCGAGTACCTGGAGCGGATCGAGGCGCTGGTCGCGGTCGTCAACCACCGCCACGGGACCACCGACTGGATGCCGATCGACCTGCGGATCTACGAGAACTTCCCCGAGGCGGTCGCCCGCTACAAGCACTTCGACCTGCTGATGGTCAACTCGATCTTCGACGGGATGAACCTGGTCGCCAAGGAGGCGCCGGCGGTCAACACCCGCGACGGCGTGCTGATGCTCTCCGAGAACACCGGCTCCCACCAGGAGCTGTGGGACTACGTGATCTCGGTCAACCCCTTCGACATCCAGGAGCAGGCCGACGCGATCCACCGGGCGCTGACGATGCCGGCCGAGCAGAAACGGGCCTGGTCGGAAGGCCTGAAGGAGATCATCTTCTCGCGCAACCCCGGCGACTGGATCGACGACCAGCTGCACGACATCGAGACGCTGCGCCAAGCCGCCCACTGAGGCGCGCCGGCCGGCGCGGGGTCGAGGGGGTCAGCGCCGAGAGCCGGATCGTCCCCTTCTCGCGCGGGCCGGCGGGGGCGCCGAGGGGGAGAACCGGGGCGGCCCCGCGCCTTGGGCGGGGATGCGGGGCATGCGGATCCAGTGGCGAGCGGCGGCGAAGCTCGCGGCCGTGGCCGTCGCCCTGCTCGCCGCGGCCCAGCTCGCCCCCACCCTCCTCCACACCCCCGAGCCGCCGCCGCTCGCCCCCGACGTCGGCCTCCCCCACCCAAGTCGTGGTTCCTTTGTCCGCCCCCTCCGGACTAAGGAACCACAGGATGAAACGGACACGAGTCGTGGTTCCTTTGTCCGACCAGACCGGACAATGGAACCACGGGATGGAAGGAGGCGGGTGCTGCCGGCGGGGGTGATCAGCTCGGTGCCGCACCCGCGCGCCCAGCCGCCGCGCCGCGGGACCCCACGCCATGGGCGGCGACGGCGCGACGCTCAGGACGACGGGCGGGCGGGCCGCGGAGGGGCGGTGAGGACGGGAGGGGCCGGCGACCCGGCGCCGGTGCTCGGGCATGCGCCGGCGGCGGCCGCTCCACCCGCCACTGTTCCG
>CAZHLT010000157.1:0-4434 GCA_964533285.1 uncultured Conexibacteraceae bacterium
CGAGCACGTCGTTGACGTTGATCGCGCCGCACTCGACCCGGCGGGCGACCCGCTCGGCGTTCTGCCGCTCGCCGAAGACCGAGCCGGAGAGACCGTAGCGGCTGTCGTTGGCGAGCCGCACCGCCTCCTCCGCATCGCGCACCTTCATCACGCCGACGACCGGGCCGAAGGTCTCGTCGCGCATCACCTTCATCGAGTGGTCGACGTCGACCAGGACCGTCGGTTCGAAGTAGTCACCGGGACCGGGGACGCGCTTGCCGCCGACCAGCGCCGTGGCGCCGGCGGCGAGGGCGTCGGCGACGTGGTCCTCGACGATCCCGATCTGCCGCGGCGAGGTCATCGCCCCGACCTCGGCGTCGTGTCCGGTCGCGTCGGGGCCCTGGCGCAGCACCCCGACCGCCCTGGTTAGTTTGGCGAGGAACTCGTCGTAGGCCGGCTCCTCGACGTAAATCCGCTCGACCGACATGCAGATCTGGCCGGAGTTCATCATCCCGCCCCAGGCCGCGGCGTTGGCGGCGCGGTCGAGGTCGGCGTCGGCGAGGACGATCATCGGGTCCTTGCCGCCGAGCTCGAGGCTGACCGGGGTCAGCGTCTCGGCGGCGCGGGCCATCACCTTGCGGCCGGTGCGGTCGGAGCCGGTGAACTGGACGAAGTCGACGTTGTCGACGAGGGCGCCGCCGGTCTCGCCGATCCCGTTGACGCAGTCGAAGACGTCGGGGCCGCCGATCTCGTGCTTCCAGGCGTCGACCACCTCGGCGAGGCCGAGCGGGGTGAACTCGGAGGGCTTGACGACGACGGCGGCGCCGGCCATCAGGGCGGGGATGGCGTCGCCGAGCGAGAGGATCAGCGGGAAGTTCCAGGGGCTGATGATGCCGACGACGGGGTGGGGCCGGTACTGCACGCGCAGCTTCTTCGAGACGAGCAGCGCCGAGGAGGGACGGACCGACTCCTCGCTGATGAACTCGGCTGCCTTGGCGCCGTAGAAGTTGATGATCGAGGCGAGGTAGACGGGCTCGTTGGCGGCGTCGGCGCGGACCTTGCCGGTCTCGCGTTGCATCGTGTCGAGGATCCGCTCCTGGTTGTCGAAGATCCAGTCGCGCAGCTTGCCGAGCCAGTGGAAGCGGCCCTCGATCCCCATCGCCTCCCAGTCGGCCTGGTTGGCGCGGACGCGGGCGACGGTCTCGGCGACCCGGGCCGGCGAGTCGACGGGGACCTGGGCGATGGTCTGTCCGGTGGCCGGGTTGCGGACCTCGATCGTCTCGGCGGCCGGCGGCGCGCCGTTGCCGCTGACCGGGGTCTCGCTCGCCTGCGCTGCCGTTCCGCTCTCCACCGCGTGCTCCTTTCGTCGCCGTTCAGCCGGTTTGGCTGGTCAGCCAAGAGTAGCCGCCCGGCGCTGGGCGGTGTCAAGCGAGCCGGCTCAGACCCGCTCGAGCACGAGGGTGAGCACGACGGTCAGCAGGGTGCCGAGAATCATCAGCTGGAGTCGATCGATCCTCTTGCCCAGGTCGGCGAACCCGGCCTGCATCTCAGCCCGCAGCGACTCATCGCCGGCTGCCATCGCGGATCGCAGGGCACTGATCTCGGAGCGCAGCGACTTGTGCCCGGCCGCCATCTCGGACCGCAGCGACTCGTCGCCGGCTGCCATCTCAGCCCGCAGGGCGCCGATCTCAGCCCGCAGCGACTCGTCGCCGGCTGCCATCGCGGATCGCAGGGCACCGATCGCGGAGCGCAGCGACTCATCGCCGGCTGCCATCTCCCCCCGCAGGGCACTGATCTCCGTCCGCAGAGACTCGTGGCCGCGGGCCGTCTCTTCGCGCAGGACGCGGGTGTCTTCGTGCTGTTCGCGGAAGCCGGTGGCGACCCGTTCGTTGAGGTCGTCGAGGCGCTCGTCGGTCCAGGCTTCGCGGGTCATCAGCTCCATGGTAGGGAGACCGTAGACGAAAAGTTTCGGCGTGCGGCGCGCAGAATGTAGAAATTCGCGCGCGAAAGGTGTGCTGAAGGCGCGCGGGTCAGCGTTCGACGATCCGGTAGACCGGGCCTTCGAGCGAGGCGACGTAGAGGCGGTGGGAGTCGTCTTCGCCGAAGCTGGTGGGCGAGGGGACGCGGAGGCCGATGCGGTGGTCGTGGGCGGCGCGCTTCAGGTGGGGGACGAGGCTGCGCAGCTGGCCCTCGCAGAGGTCGGCGTAGAGGTAGCGCTTGTAGAGCGAGCGCAGCCGGCGGTCGGCGACGACGTAGCCGCCGATGATCGAGCAGCTGCCGCCGCGGCTGTGCGGGTAGGCGAAGATCGGCTTGGTCGTGCCGCCGGGGTCGGGCGTGCCGCTGTTTTCGCCTTCGTAGCGGTGGAAGCCCTCGAACGCGTCCCAGCCGAAGTTGGCGCCGGCTGCGGCGGCGACGGTGGTGTAGTCGACCTCCTCGAACTCGTTCTGGCCGACGTCGCCGATCGCGATCCGCGGCCGCGGGGCGCTGACCGTGTCGAAGGAGAAGCGGAACGGGTTGCGCAGGCCGTAGCTGTAGATCTCGTCGCGGCCCGGCCTGCCGACGAAGGGGTTGGAGGCGGGCACCGTGTAGGGCCGGCCGCCGCTCGGCCGCGGGTCGATCCGCAGCAGCTTGCCGAGCAGCACGTCCTTGTTCTGGGCGTTGTTCGGCGGGTCGCCGCCGGAGCCGCCGTCGCCGGTGCCGAAGTAGAGGAGGTTGCCGAGGAACCGCAGCTGGCCGCCGTTGTGGTTGGCGTTGACCGGGTGGGGGATGCGGATCACGGGGCGGCGCGAGCCGGTGCTGGCGCTGGTCGCGCCGCGGCGCTTGAATTCGTCGACGCGGATGTCGCCGGCGTTGTCGACGTAGTAGACGTAGAAGGCGCGGCTGCGGCGGTAGTCGGGCGGGAAGGCGATCGAGAGCAGGCCGCGCTCGCCGCCGTCGTCGCTGACCAGCGGGTCGATGTCGAGGAAGGGGTGGTGCAGGCGGTGGCCGCCGCGGAGGACGACGACCCGGCCACCCTGCTCGACGACGAACAGCAGGCGCGGGAAGCCGGGGGCGGCGGTGACGTCGACCGGGGCGTCGAAGGAGCCGATCTGCTTCAGCGCCAGCTTTCCCTGCGGGCGGGCCGCGCCGCCGTCGCTCGTGCCGGTGGCCTCGCCCGTGGCCGAGGTCCCGGCGGCCGAGCCGCAAGCCGGCAGCGCCACCAGAGCGACGGCGAGGGCGAGGAGCAGCGCGACTGTGGGCGGGAGGCGCATGCCCCCACGGTACCCGCCGGCGAGCGCCGCTATTCGCTGTCGGCGCCGTTCGCGCGCGAGCCGATTTCGACGACTTCGCCGGCGTCGTTGACTTCGGTTTCCGGGAGCTCGCGGGTGATGTCGACGACGAAGGAACCGCCGGGGGAGTTGTCCTTGCCCGCGGCGGTCACCGCCCTGGCTTCGGGGTTGAGGCCGGCGCCGACCTGGTAGAGGAGGGTGTACTCGCCGGCTTTCACCGCGCTCAGCTTCCAGACCGCGGCGGTGCTCGCGCCCGGCTTCAGCGGCCCGAAGGAGAAGGTCTTGCGGTTAAAGGTGCTGGCGCCGCCGGGTTGCGAGGAGCCAAGCAGGCGCGGGTAGGTTTCGGCCAGGACCCAGACCGGCCGTTCGGACTGGGCGAGGCCCGGCGTCGGGTCGTGGACGCCGAACGGCAGCGACGAGGCGGCGCCGTCCCTGCCGGCGATGGTCACCGTCACGGTCAGCGCCGGCACCGTCTTCTCGCCGCTGTTGCGGACGCCGATGCGGAGCAGCGAGGTCTGCCCGAGCCGCTGCTTGGTGGGGAAGCTGGCCGCGGTCACCTCGACCGGGTACCTGCCGGCCGCCTCGTTGGCGTCCGAGGACGATTCGCCGCAGCCGGCGAGCAGCAGCCCCGCCACCGCCACCAGCGCGAACCCGGTCGCGGTGACTTGGAGGCGGGCGCGCCGGGAATGTCTTCCGGTCCCCCGCAAAGCGGCCCGAACATAGCACGGGGTTTCCCCGCTGCGGCGGGGTTTTCGAGCCCCGGAAGCGGGTTAGCCGGATCTCAACACTGGGCTAATGGAAGGGGCTGACCCATCCCCTAGACTCCGACCAGCGAGAGGGGGGCGTCACGTAAGGGATGGCGCGCCTCGCCGGAGGAGCAGATGGTCGGATCCGCTGTCAACAGGGCGTTCCTGCCCGCCAAGTCGTTGTTCGAACAGGTCGGGGAGATGATGCTCCTCACCGCGCGCACGATCGTCTCCGCGGTGAAACCGCCCTACCCCTACGGCGAGGAGTTCATCGGCCAGTTCCTCTTCGCCCTGCAGCTCTGCTGGTTCCCGCTGCTGGTCTCGACCGTCGCCTTCGGGTTCGGCGCGCCGGGGCTGCAGGCCGCCAACTTCCTCTCGCTGTTCGGCGCGCTCGACCGGCTCGGCGGCTTCTTCGTCCTCGCCTCGATCCGCGAGTTCGC
>CAZHLT010000158.1:0-15995 GCA_964533285.1 uncultured Conexibacteraceae bacterium
CCCACGCGATCCGCACCCTCGGGCGCGCGTGGACGCGGGTGCTCTGGCGCTGCTGGCAGGACGGGGTGCCCTATGACCCCGCTCTTCACGGCAACTTGCGGCGCCTCGAAACGACGGGGGGTTGACACAGGGCGTCTCACGTCTCGTCCCGTGTCGAGTTTGTCGGGACGTGCCGGACAAAGTCGACACGGAAGTCGTCCTGCATGGTGCCGTCGCGGCGGCGGGCCGGGCGCGCCGCCAGCAGGCAGTTGTAGACGGCCTCGTGGGCCGCCTCGTAGGCGGCGGCGAAGAGCGGGTTGAGGGCGGAGTTGGGAACGGGCGCGCCGCTCGCTTCGCCCTCGCCGGCCGAGCTCGTCGAGAAGGCGAGGCCGATCTCGCCGGAGCCGTCGGCGCCGTAGGAGCCGGCCCGCGCCAGCCCCAGCAGCGGCCGCAGCGCCAGCCGCCGCAGCTGCAGCCCGCTCAGCGCCGCGTCGGTCGCGCAGACCGCGATGCAGGAGCCCTGCGGCTGGCGCGGCTCGACCGCCGGCGCGAGCTGCCTCCCCGGCAGCGCCAGGTACTCGCGGTCGCCGAAGTTGCAGAGCAGGAGGACGCCGACGTGGTGCTCGCCGACCCGCCGCGAGGCGGTGCCGATCCCACCGGGGAAGTCGAAGCACGTCATCCCGGTGCCGGCGCCGACCGTGCCCTCGGCGACCTCGCCGCCGAGCGCCGCCAGCGCCGCCTCGACGTCGGCCGCCACCACCGTCCGGGCGTCGGCCATGACGCCGTCGTCGCACTCGCCGACGACCGGGATGACGACGTCGTCGGGGCCGTGGCCGGAGGCGACGATCGCCGCCTGCGTCACCGTCCCCAGCGCGTGGGTGCCGCAGAGGTAGACCGGCGTCAGCATCAGCCCGAGCTCGTCGATCTCGGTCTTCGCGACCAGCTCGCCGGTGCCGTTGACGGTTGCCGTCCCGGCCGCCGCCGGCAGCGAGGGAGGCGCGACCACGGTGACCCCGGTGCGCTCGCCGCTCGCCGCCCGGGCGTGGCCGACCCGGACCCCGGGGACGTCGGTGATCGCGTTGCGCGGCCCGGGCTGCAGCCGCCCCACCGGCCCGACCAGCTGGCGCCAGCGCTCAGCCACCGCCGCCCTCCGCGCCGCTGCCCGCCTCGCCCGCCGCCGCCCGCGCCGGGTCGTGCAGCAGGCAGGCCGCCATCTGCCCCGGAGCGCCGGCGGCGACCAGCTCCGGGTCGACCGCGTCGCAGGGCGCGAAGCGCCGCGGGCAGCGCGGGTGGAAGCGGCAGCCGCTGGGGACCCGGGTCGGGTCGGGCAGCTCGCCCGGTAGCAGCTCGCGCCGCCCGCCGCCGCCCGGAACCGGCACCGGGATCGCCGTCACCAGCGCCTGCGTGTAGGGGTGCTGCGGCCGCTCGATCACGTCCTCGGCCTGCCCCTGCTCGACCACCCGCCCCAGGTACATGACGACGATCCGGTCGCAGAGCGACCAGGCGAGGCTGAGGTCGTGGGTGATGAAGACCAGCGAGAGGTTGCGCCGCCGCTGCAGCTCGACCAGCACGGCGAGGATCTGCGAGCGGACCGAGGCGTCGAGCATCGAGACCGGCTCGTCGCAGATCAGGCCCTCGGGCTCGAGCACCAGCGCCGCCGCGATCGCGACCCGCTGCCGCTGGCCGCCGGAGAGCTGGTAGGGGTAGCGGTCCAGGTAGCGGTCGGGATCGAGGCCGACGTCGCCGAGCGCCCGCCGCACTCGCTCGTCGTGCTCACCCCGCGGCACCCGCTGGACGACCAGCGGCTCGGTCACGATCGCGCCCACCTTCTGGCGCGGGTTGAGCGTCTGGTAAGGGTCCTGGAAGATCATCTGCACCCGCCGGCGCAGCTCGCGCAGGCCGCCGCGGCCGCGGGCCGGCGAGCCGTCGAGCGCGACCTCGCCGCGGCTCGGCTCGGCCAGCCCCATCATCGCCCGCGCCAGCGTCGACTTGCCGCAGCCCGACTCGCCGACGACGCCGAGGATCTCCCCCCGCCGCCACTGCAGCGTCACCCCGTCGAGCGCCCGCGCCTCGCCGCCCGCCGCCTTGAAGCGGACGCAGAGGTCGCGCGCCTCCATCAAGGCGCCGCCGCCCGCCGGCGCCGCGGTCCGCATCGCGCTCACCCTCCCACCTCCGTCCGCTCCAGCTGCGGCCACTTCGCCCAGGGCGCGAAGTGGCAGGCCGCCGCCCGCCCCGGCGCCAGCTCGCGCAGCGGCGGCTCGGCGGCGCACTCGGGCGCCGCGTAGGGGCAGCGCGGGCGGAAGCGGCAGCCCTCGGGCAGCTCGCCCGGGTGCGGCGGGGCGCCCGGGATCGGCGCCGCCAGACCGCGCCGGCCGCCGATCACCGGCAGCGTGTCGAGTAGCCGCTTCGTGTACGGGTGCTGGGGCGCGGCGAAGACGTCGCCGACCGAGCCGGTCTCGACGATCCGCCCCGCGTACATGATCGCGATCCGGTCGCAGGTCTCGGCCAGCACGCCCATGTCGTGGGAGATCAGGATCAGCGCCAGCCCCAGCTCCTCGCGCAGCCGCTCCAGCAGCTGCAGCACCTGCGCCTGCATCACCACGTCGAGCGCGGTCGTCGGCTCGTCGGCGATCACCAGCGAGGGCCGGCAGGCGAGCGCCAGCGCGATCATCACCCGCTGCCGCTGGCCGCCGGAGAGCTGGTGCGGGTAGCGGCGCCCGGCGCTCGCCGGCAGCCCGACCGTGCTCAGCAGCTCGCCGATCCGCGCTCGCACCTCGCCCGAGCCGAGCCGTTCGTGCAGCCGGATCGCCTCGGCGATCTGGGTCTCGACCCGCTGCACCGGGTCGAGCGAGCTCATCGCCCCCTGGAAGACGAGCGAGACGTGGCGCCAGCGCACCAGCCCCATCCCGCGTTCGGTCCGTTTGCCGACGTTGATCGGCTTCGCGACGCCCGGCGGGCGCAGGGTGATCGCGCCGCGCTGGCTCAGCTCGCCCGGCAGCAGCCGCATCAGCGAGAGCGCGGTCGTCGTCTTGCCGCAGCCCGACTCGCCGGCCAGCCCCAGCGCCTCGCCCGCCGTCAGCTCGAAGTCGACGCCGTCGACGATCGGGTCGCCGCCGGCAGTCGTCACCCGCAGGTCGCGGACCTCGAGCAGCGGCGGCGTCATCCGCGCTGCTCCCGCAGGCGCGGGTTGACGTGCTCCTCGAACAGGTAGCCGAGCATCGACACGGCGAGCACCAGCGCGGTGATGCAGAGCCCGGGCGGGATCACGTACCACCAGGCGCCGGCGCTCGGCGCCCCCGATTCGAACGCCGCCTCCAGCATCGAGCCCCACGAGATCCGGGTCGGGTCGCCGAGGCCGAGGAAGGCGAGCGCCGCCTCGGAGAGGATCGCGATCGCGACGATCAGGACCGTGTTGGCGAAGATCAGCGGCAGCGTGTTGGGGAGGACGTGCTTGCGGATCACGTAGAGGTCGCCGGCGCCGAGCGCCCGCGCCCGCTCGACGAAGGCGCGCTCGCGCAGGGTGAAGACCTGGGCGCGGACGATGCGGCCGGTGCCGGCCCACGAGGTGAGGCCGATGACCGCGATCAGCACCGTCAGCGAGGGCTCGAGGATCCGCGCCAGGACGATCATCAGCGGCAGCGTCGGGATCACCAGGAACCAGTTCTCGAAGGCGTCGAGGATGCGGTCGGTCCAGCCGCCGAAGTAGCCGCCGGCGAGGCCGACGGCGGAGCCGAGCAGGGCCGAGATCGCCGCCGCGGCGAAGCCGACGACGATCGAGACGCGGGCGCCGGCGAGGATCTGCGAGAAGACGTCGGCGCCGCTCTCGGTGGTGCCGAGGACGTGGCTCCAGCTCGGCGGCGCCAGCACGTCGAACGAGGATTCCTCGGGGTTGTAGGGGGCGAGGGCGCTGCCGAAGACGGCGAGGAAGGCGAAGAGGGCGACGACGGCCAGCCCGATCCGCCCGCGCCAGGTGCCGAGCAGGACCGCGGCGACGCTCGGCTCGGCGGCGATCGCCGCCTCGTCGCGGTCGAGCCGCAGGTCGATCTCCTGGGCGATCTGCTCGCTCACCGCACACTCTTCCGTTCGCGCCCCGCTCGCCACGGACCAGAACGACCGGAGATCACCGTGACGATCGGGGCGCTCACCGCGTCTGCACCCGCGGGTCGAGGTAGAAGTAGAGGCAGTCGGCGAGCAGGTTGGCGACGATCACCGCCGCCGAGAAGACGAGGAAGGTCCCCTGCAGGACGGGGAAGTCGCGGGCGTTGATCGCGTCGTAGCTGAGCAGCCCCAGCCCCGGCCAGGAGAAGATCGTCTCGATCGTGATCGCGCCGCCGGCGACCGCCCCGAACTGGATCGCCGAGAGCGTCACCAGCGGCAGCAGCGCGTTGGGCACCGCGTGGCGGCGGACGACCCGGTACCAGGGCAGCCCGGTGGCGCGCTTGACGGTGATGAAGTCCTCGGTGAGGACGTCGACCATCGAGCTGCGCATGATCAGGAAGTACTGGCCGAGCAGCATCAGCGTCATCGCCGTCGCCGGCAGCACCAGGTGTTCGGCGACGTCGGCGGCTTCGCCGAGGAAGCCGGAGAATTCGCCGCCCGGCGTCATCTGTAGCCCCGAGGGGAAGAGCGGGATCCAGACCGCGAAGACGAGGATGAGGATGATCCCCATCCAGTATTCGGGTGCCGCGTAGGTGAAGAGGCTGAAGCCGAGCAGCCCGTTGTCGGTCCCCTTGCCGCGCCGCGTCGCCGCCACCACCCCGAGCCAGCTGCCGAGCAGCGTCGCCACCAGCGTCCCGGTCCCGACCAGCAGCAGCGTCCAGGGGATCGCTTCGGCGATTTCGTCCCAGACCGGGCGGCGGCTGCGCTGGCTGGTGCCGAGGTCGAAGGTCGCCGTGTCCTTGGCGTAGACGACGAACTGACCGAGCAGCGGCTTGTCGAGGCCGTAGTCGTGGCGCAGCCGCTGGATCTCCTGCGGCGTCGACTGCGGCAGCTTCGCCAGCTGGTTGGTCGGGTCGCCCATCACCCGGAAGAGGAAGAAGTTGAAGACGAGGACGAAGACGAAGGTGAGGAAGGCGGCGGCGACCTTCCCGGCTAGCCAGCGCCCGCTCACCGCGCTACTCCTCGATCTCCAGCGGTTCGGCTTCGCGCCGCCCGCGCGAGCGCCCGAGGAAGAAGGCGACGGTGCCGACCACGACCATGCCGAGGATCGCCAGCGCCGTGCCGCCGCCGCTGGAGCCGCCGCCACCGCCTCCGGCCGAGCCGGCTTCGAGCTCGATCAGCGGCTGGTAGGAGACGGCGGCGCAGATCGCGTCGCCGTCGGGCCCTTCCGGGCAGACCGGCCGCACGTTGGCGATCTGGTCGGAGCGGTAGGCCTGCAGCGTCGGGTCGTAGCTCAGCACCAGGTAGGGCAGTTCCTCCTGGGCGATCGCGACCATCCGTTCGATGATCTCCTTGCGCTTGGCGACGTCGAACTCGGCCGTCTGCGCCCGGTAGAGGCGGTCGTACTCGGCGTTGGAGAAGAACGAGTCCGAGGAGCCGCCGATTTCTTCGCTGGTGAGGATGCTGAGCAGGAAGCTCGGGTCGTAGGGGTCGCCGCCCCAGCCCCAGATGAAGGTGTCGTATTCCGGCGCCATCTTGCCGTCGACTTCCTGGGTGGTGATTTCGGTCAGCTTTTCGGTGCTCACCACCTGGACGTCGAACTCGATCCCGACTTTGCGCGCCTGTTCGGCGACGAGTTTGGCCGCCTGGATGTTGTAGGTCGATTCGGAGCGGACGTAGAGGTTGAGCTTCAGCTCTTCGTCACCGCGCTTGCGCGGGCCGCCGCCCTGCGCTTCCCAACCTGCTTCGTCGAGCAGCTCTTCCGCTTTCTCCGGGTCGTATTCGTAGTCGAGCTCCGGCTTCGAGTAGAAGGCCTTGTAGTAGGAGGGGAGGATCCCGTAGGCGACGAACGAGTTGCCGCGGGTGGCGATCTGGTTGACCCGGTCGCGGTCGACCGCGTAGCCGACTGCCTGGCGCACCGCCCGTTCGGTCACCGCCGGGTTGCGCTTGGCGTCGGGGCAGAGATCTTCCGGGCAGACGTTGAAGGAGAGCTGGGTGTAGGAGGGCGAGCTGCCGCGCAGCGTTTCCACGTTGGCGGCTTCGCCGAGGCGCTGGAAGCTGCTCGAGGCGACCTCCAGGTCGAGGTCGACTTCGCCGACCTGGACGGCGCGCTCGACCGCGTCCTGGTTGCCGTATTTGACGAACTCGATCTTGTCGTAGTTGGGCGCCGAGCCGCGGAACTCGGGGTTGCGTTCCATCACCAGGATCCGGCCCTTTTCGAACTTGGTGACGATGAACGGGCCGCTGCCGACCAGCGGCAGCTGCGGTTTGTAGGAGCCGGTCAGTTCCTTCAGCGGCACCTTGCCCCAGACGTGCTTGGGGATCACGTAGACGAGCAGGCCGCCGATCATCCGCGTGTCCGGCTCGCTGGTGTGGATCACCACCGTCTCCGGGTCTGGCGTCTCGATCTTGGTGATGCTTTCGACGTAGCTGGTGAAGAGGGCGCCGTGGCCGCCCAGCGATTCGAGCGAGAACTTGACGTCGGCGGCGGTGACCGGGACGCCGTCGGACCACTTGACGCCGGGTTCGAGCTCGAAGGTGACGGTCTTCTTGTCCTCGGAGAGCGACCAGCTCTTGACGATCCCGGGGACGGGGGAGAGGTCCTTGGGGCTGAAGCCGATCGGCAGGTCCCAGTTGACCGCCCAGACGTCGTAGTCCTCTTCGTCGAGGCCGACGTAGGGGTTGAGCGTCGCCGGGTCCTGCGCCCAGCCGATCTTCAGCACGCCGCCCGAGCCGGCGTCGGCGCCGCTCCCTTCGTCGGCGGCGCCGCCCGGCGCCGCCAGCGCCAGCGCGACCAGCGCCATCGCCGCCAACACCGCCGGCAGCCGCCGCAGGCTCATCGCCCCGCCCCCTCCTCGCCCGGCGCGCTGACCCCCGGCTCGACCACCTCGAGCGTCTTCGCGTCGGCGTCGAGGCGGACGCGGGCGCCGAGCGGCATCGTCGCCATGTGCTTGCCGTGGCCGACCGGGACGTTGGCGATCGCCGGGATCCCCAGCGGCGCGACCAGCTCGTCGAGCATTTCCTCGATCGAGAGCTGCGATTCCGGCGCCTCGGGGACCGTCTGGTTCTTCAGGTTGACGTCGGTGCCCATGACGAAGCCGGCGGCGCCGTCGAGCTTGCCGGCGCGGATCAAGTGGTTGAGCAGGGTGTCGATCAGGTAGGGCTCGGTGTTGAGGTCCTCGACCATCACCACCCGTCCCTCGGTCTCGACCTCGAACGGGGTGCCGATGCTGGCGCTGAGCAGGGTCAGGCAGCCGCCGACCAGCGGCGCTTCGGCGGCGCCGCCGCCGACCGTCAGCACGTAGGGGTCGTCGGGGTCCTCGAAGACGCGGCCCAGCGGCTCGGGTCGGAAGGCGCGGTGGAACCACTCCTCGGTCGCCGTCGTCAGCTCCTCCTTGCGGCGGGTGAAGCGGAGGAAGTTCGGCCCGTAGAAGGTGACCCAGCCGGTGTGGGCGGCGAGCGCCAGGTGCAGGGCGGTGATGTCGGAGAAGCCGCAGACGATCCGCGGCGCGCCGACCGCGCCCCAGTCGACGAGGTCGTGCAGGCGGGCGCAGCCGTAGCCGCCGCCGAGCGCGTGGACCATGTCGATGCCGTCCTCGGAGAGCGCCCACTGCAGGTCGGCGGCGCGCTCGGCGTCGGTGCCGGCGAGGTAGCCGTGGACCTTGCGGTGGTTGGGGCCGAGGAGGACGCGGTGCCCGCGCGCCTCGAAGTAGGCCACCGCCTGCTCGGTTTCCGAGCGGGTCTGCGGCGGGCTGGCCGGGGCGACGACGGCGATCGTCGCCTCCGCGGGCAGGGCCGGCGGCTTGATCCTCTCCTTCAACGCTCCTCCTCCTCGTCCTCGGCCGCGCGGGAGACGGCGGCGATCGCCTCGCCGATCAGCGCCGGCGAGGCCTGCAGCGAGCCCAGCACCAGCTCGACGTGCAGCTCGGCGACCTCCTCCAGCGAGAGCGGCCCGTCGGGGTCGAACCAGAGGTCGACCCCGGTGCACTGCAGCAGGATCGCGTAGGTCGCGACCCGCGCCTCGGAGGTGCGCAGCTCGCCGTCGCGGATGCCGTCGCGGATCATCGCCGTGAAGCGCGCCTGGTAGGCGTCGCGCTTGGCGACGAGAGCGGCGCGGGCGGGCTCGCCGAGGGCGCGGATCTCGCTGTCGGTGGCGAAGGCCCAGCGCTGGTGGCGGCCGTGGAAGCGGACGTGCTCGCGGACCGCGGCGGCGAGCCGCAGCGCCGGCCTGCTCTGGCGGGCGACGGCGGCGTCGACCTGTGCCTCCAGCCGCGCCATGAAGTCGTCCTGGAGCTCGACCAGGATCGCCTCCTTGCTCGGGTACCAGTGGTAGATCGCGCCGGGGCGGACGCCGGCGGCGGCGGCGATCGCCCGCATCGAGGTCGCGTGGTAGCCGAGCCGGGCGAAGAGGCCGACGGCGGCGCGGCGGATCTCCTCCTGCGTCTGCGGCCCGCGCTGGCGCCCCTCGCCGGAGGGGGGCTCGGCCGCCGGGGCCGCCGCGATCGCCGCCCGCTCAGCCAAGTCGCAGCAGCTCCCGGGTCTGGTCCTGGGTCGCGACCTCGCGACCGAGCGTGCGAGCGAGGCCGACCGCCATCTCGACCAGGGCGGCGTTGGAGGGGGCGAGGACGCCGCGGCTGATGTAGGCGACGTCCTCGAGCCCGGTGCGGATCCCCGGCGCCCCGCGCAGCAGCGCCAGCGCCAGCATGCGCGGGTGGTGGCGGCCGATGCAGGTGACGGTCCAGAAGGCGTCGGGCGGCAGCGGTCGCACCATCGCCTCCAGCGCCTCGGGGCTGGCGTCGATCCCGCCGGGGACGCCGAAGACGAGGTTGATCCGCAGCGGCTCCGGCAGCAGCCCTTCCTCCAGCCAGCGCACGGCGCTGACCACGTGGCCGACGTCGAAGCACTCGACCTCGAGCGCGATCCCCATCGAGAGCGCCCGTTCGACGATCCCGCGCCCGGCCGGCGGCGGCGTGATGAAGGTCTCGTCGCCGAAGTTCATCGAGCCCGACTCGACCCCGGAGATGTCGGGCCGGGCCTCGAGCCCGGTCGTCCGTTCGTCGATGGTCATGTCGTTGGCGCCGCCGGTCGAGACCATCGTCAGCAGCCGCGAGCCGGCGCGGATCCGCTCGATCGCGTCGACGAACAGCTCCGGCCGGCCGCTCGGGGTGCCGTCGTCCTCGCGCACGTGGAGGTGGGCGAGGGTGGCGCCGGCGGCGGCCGCCGCGATCGCCGAGTCGGCGATCTCGGCGGTCGTGTACGGGATGTTGGGGTTGTTCTCGCGGAAGACGTCGGCGCCGGTGACGGCGACGGTGAGGACCACCGGGTCGCTGTCCCAGGCGCGGGCCATCAGGCCGCCGCCTCCCGCCGGGTGCCTTCCAGCGAGGCGCGCTCGCTGTCGCTGAGCGGCCGCGAGGCGCGCCGCTCGCCGTCCCAGAGGACGAGCCCGAACTCGGCCTCGACGACGACTTCGCCGTCGTCGCGGAGGATCCGCTCGCTGGTCTCGAAGCTGGAGCGGCCGAGCCGCTTCACCTCGCACTCGACCGTGACCGCCTCCTGGCCGGGGTCGATCTCGCGGAGGAAGCGCAGGCTGCAGCTGCCGACCACGTATTCGTCGCGGCCGATCCCGTGCCCGGCGAGGAAGCGGTCGCGCCCCTCCTCCAGGTAGGTGAGGGCGACCGCGTGGTAGACGTGGCCGAGCGCGTCGAGGTCGCGCCAGCGCACCTGCACCCGGTGGCCGCCGCCGGCGGTCACGCGATCTCCCTCAGCTCGAGCCCGAGCGCCCGGCGCAGCGGCTTGGAGCCGCGCACGAGGTCGAGCGCGTAGGCGCCGCGGTCGGGCGCGTAGCCGCCGCCGATCAGCAGCCGCAGGTCGGTGGCGACGTTGTCGGCGGCGAGCGCGGCGGCGCCGAAGCTGGTCGCCATCGAGAAGAAGAGGACGGTGCCGCCGTCGGCGGTCAGCAGCTCGGCGGTCGACTCGCAGCCGGGGGCGTTGACGACGACGACGGTGAGGTCGGCGGGCGGGGCGCCGGCGGCGCGCAGCGCGTCGAAGGCGGCGAGCGGGTCGCGCAGGTCGGCGGCGACGGCGACGTCGCAGAGGCCGAGCTCCTCGACCCGGGCGACGGCGGCGGCGTCGACGTCGACCGCGGTCAGGGTCGCGGCGGGGGCGGCGTCGCGGGCGGCGGCCAGCGCCAGCTTGCCGGCGTGGCCGCTGCCGAGCACGCAGACGTTGCCGGCCAGCGGCGCCAGGCAGCGGACCTGGGAGGCGGCGGCGCAGACGTCGAAGATCTCGACCGCGGCGGCGGACGAGAGGTCGGCGGGGACCGGCGCCCAGGCGGCCCGGCCGCAGACGTAGGCGGTGCCGGCGACGCCGACCTGGGCCGAGTCGGGGTCGAGGTCGGTGACCGCCTCGAGCCGCAGCGGCGTCAGCGTCAGCGAGCCGAGCGAGACGATCCGCTCGCCGGCGGCGGGCGGATCGGGGTAGCGCGAGCCGGCGGCGGCGACGGTGCCGAAGAGGACGCCGCCGGAGTCGGTCTCGGGGTTGTGCATCTTGCCGCGGGTGGCGACGATCGACTCGATCCGGGTCGCCATCCGCGCCGGGTCGCCGCCGGCGCTCTCGCGGATCTGGCGGTGCGAGGTCGAGTCGAGGCAGAGGGTCTCGACCGCGACCTCGAGCTCGTGCGGGCGCACCGGCCCGGCGGCGTCGAGGCGCGCCGCCGGCTGCGGCAGCACCCCGCGCGGCTCGAGCACGCGGTCGGCGCCGAGCTGCTCGCGGATGTCGCTGTGGGCGAGGGTCATGGCTGAACGGCGGTTCAGATGAACGGCCGTTCAGAAACTAGGCTGACCGGGGCGCCGAGCGCAACCTCCATCGCGCGAATTCATCGTATTGGCCAATTGAACGGGCGTTCGGAGGACAAATAGGCGCTGAGGTATAAGGCGGCGATGGGCCTCTCGATGCCGGTCGTCTGCAGCGAGCGCCACCGCCTCCACAACCCGGCGGGCGAGGTCTGGGTCGGCGTGCGGACGCCGGGGACCGAGGTGCCCGAGCGGGCCGAGCTGATCCGGGCGGCGCTGCTTGCCGCCGGCGCCGAGCCGGTCGCGGCCGAGGAGCACCCCGAGCAGCCGCTGCTGCGGGTCCACAGCCGCGAGCTGCTCTCCTACCTGGCGAGCGCCTGGGAAGGCTGGCTGGCCGCCGGGCTCGACGAGGACCCCGGCCAGGACCGCGTCGTGCCCTACCTCTTCCCGCACCCCGGCCTGCTCGAGGGCCTGGCGCCGGCGCCGCCGGCGGCGGCCGCGGCGCGCGCCGGCCTCTACGCCTACGACACGATGAGCCTGCTCGGGCCGGGCAGCTGGGAGGCGATCCGGGCCGCCGCCGACACGGCGCTGACCGCGGCCGACCTGGTCGCCGCCGGCGCGCCGGTCGCCTACGCCTGCTGCCGCCCGCCCGGCCACCACGCGACCCGCACCGCCTTCGGCGGCTCCTGCTACCTCAACAACGGCGCGATCGCCGCCGCCGCCCTGCGCGCCGCGGTCGGTGAGCCGGTCGCCATCGTCGACGTCGACGCCCACCACGGCAACGGCACCCAGGCGATCTTCTACGAGGACCCCGCCGTCCTCACCGGCTCGGTCCACGTCGACCCCGGTGCCGGCTGGTTCCCCCACTTCCTCGGCTTCGCCGGCGAGGTGGGCCGCGGCGCCGGCGCCGGCGCCAACCGCAACCTGCCGCTGGCCCCGGGCAGCGGCGACGATCCCTGGCTGGCAGCGGTCGCCGACCTCGCCGCCTGGGCCCGCGCCGGCGGCGCCCGCGCCCTCGTCATCGCCCTCGGCGTCGACGCCGCCGCCAGCGACCCCGAAAGCCCGCTCGCGGTCACCCCCGAGGCCTACGCCGAAGCCGCCCGCCTCCTCCGCGCCCTGGAGCTCCCCACCGTAGTGGTCCAAGAGGGCGGCTACGACCTCGACACCGTAGGCCGCCTCGTCGAGACCTTCCTGACCGCCCTAGCCCACTGACCCCACCCGCTCCCGGCTGGCAGATCTCGCGCCGTCCAACCGCGGTCAACCTGCCATCGAGGTGATCAAAGCCATGCTGCCTCAGCTCTGCGATCCCACTCGTGAAGCGCGATAGTCAATGAGCCTTTCTGTCCTGGCTGTCGAGTTCCCGATCCCGCTCAGCGCTGGCTTGTATATCTAGGCTTCTGGAGGCGGCAATGGCGCGGGCTTCGCTGACAAGAAATGACGCGTGGTTGAGACTTGGCGCGTCCGTCCTCTACGTGGCCGTATTGGTGGGCGTGGTCATTTTGGCCAACGCTGGTGTCGGCGGGGCTCTCGTCGTCTGGTCGGCGACTTCGTTGGGCCTGGGATGGCTTACGCGTAGGCCGTGGTCGGCTCTCCTGCCCTTTCTCGCAGTGGCAATCGCTGTCCCATTTGGCTATCCGGACGAGTCGAACGGCGGCGATCCTCTGATTCTCTGGGCTGGGGCACTGGTGGCGGCGCCCGTTCAGGCCGCATTTGTGGCCGCAGGGGCTTGGGGGCGGTGCCGCTACGAACGCACTCGCGTTCCGCGCGCGTGAACTGGCTGGTGGGTCCGGCCATGCCCGGTTGCGCAAGGCGTCTGAGCGGGAGACGATCGTGGGCCTTCGATGGACCTGGCGGCTGATTCCAGTCAACGGCCGGCATCCCGTGGTTCCTTTGTCCTTACTGCGAGGACAAAGGAACCACGGGAGTGACGGGCGCCTGGTAGGGGAAGGTGCCGGTCGCCCTACCTGCCGAGCGAGGCGGCCGGCACTCTCGCCATGCCTGATCGCTACAGCCGTTCGGGCTTGGGGTGCAGGCGCTGCTTTTCGACTGCGCGGAGCTTGCGTTTGAGGCGGCTCAGCTCGCGTTCCTGGGTCGGCGTGCGTTTCGTCCCCGGGTGGGCGATGTTGTGTTTCTCCAGCGGGTCGGCCTTGAGGTCGTACATCTCCCACTGGGGCGGCACCGGTTTGCCGGTCTTCTGGTTCACCCCGTGGTACTTCGCCAGCTTCCAGCGGCCTTCGCGGATGCTGACGATGTGGTTCGGGGGTTTCGGGTAGGGCCCGTTGGCCTGGCCGGACTGGTAGTCGTCGTAGGTGAAGACGACGTAGTCCTGGGGCTCGCCGCTGCGCTTGGGGTTCAGCACCAGCTTCGAGTAGTCGACCCCCTGCCAGTTGCGGCGCGCCGATTTCGGCGTCCCGGCGAGGCTCGCCAGGGTGGGGAGGAAGTCGACGTGGGAGACCAGCGCGTCGCTGCTCAGCGGCTCGGGGTAGAGCTTCGGGTTCGAGTAGACGAGCGGCACCCGGATCGTCTCCTCGTAGAAGTTGAAGTTCTTCTGCCGCATGCCGCCGTGGGTGAGGCCCATCTCGCCGTGGTCGGCGGTGCGGACGATCAGTGTGTCGTCGAGCAGGTCCTGCTGTTCGAGCTTGTCGAGGACATCGACCAGGTAGTTGTCCGAGGACTTCATCAGGTTGCCGTAGAAGTTCAGGTAGCTGCGCTTTTCGGCCTCGCTCCGCGGCTTGCCGGTGAGGTTGAAGATGCGGAGGAATTCTTCCTGCACGCTGGGCTTGGTCGAGAGGTCTTCTTCGTTGGTCTCCGGGACCCCGATTTCGCCCTCCAGCCAGGAGCGGTCGTAGCCGGCTTCTTCGAAGGTGCGGCTCGGGTAGAAGAGGACGTCGTGCGGGTTGACGAGGGAGATGACGAGGAAGAACGGCTCTTCGACCCGCGCCCGTTCGTCGAGGTACTGGAGCACGCCCTCGGTGCCGTCGGCGGTGTTGCCCTCGGAGACCATGAAGCGGCCGTCGTTGTCGATGTAGCCGCCGCCCGCCTCGGGCACGGTCTGGTTGGCGCCGGCGTCGGGCGGGTCCCAGCGCAGGAAGCCGTACTTTTCGAGGTCGGAGGGCTTGGCGTCGCCCGGCGTCGCCGGTTTCGAGCAGTGCCACTTGCCCTTGTAGGCGACGTTGTAGTTGGCGGCCCGCATCACCGTCGCCAGGTTGGCGAGGTCGGTCGGCAGCTCGACCTGCGGGTAGGTCGGTTCGATCGGTTCGCCTTTTTCGTTGACCGAGCCTTCCGCCGGCATGTTTTCCTCGAGCGTGTACTTGACGCCGTGCTGGGCGGGGAAGTAGCCGCTCATCAGGGTCGAGCGCGCCGGCGAGCACATGCAGGCGTTGGTGAAGGCGCGTTCGAAGCTGAGCCCGTGGCGGCGCAGCCGCCGCAGCCCCGGCAGGTTCTTGCGCAGCCAGTTCGGCGGGAAGTGCTGGATCGCCCGCTCCTGGTCGGTGAGGAAGAGGATGACGTTCATCCCGCCGAGGTCGCCGCGGCCGCCCTTGGCGGCGCCCAGCGCCCGCTCGACGCCGCTGCCGGCGAGCAGCGCCGCCGCCGCGGCGCCGGCCCCCGACCCGATCAGCTCCTTGCGGGTCAGCCCCTGGTTCGCGTTCTCAGTCATCTATCTGTGCCTCCGGAAGACGTCGACCGCGTCGCTGAAGAACGAGGTCGTGTAGACAAAGCGGTTGTCGGGGCTGACCGCGACGGAGCTGACGCCGGCGATCGCCCGGGCGCGGGTGCAGAGCGGCTCGGACTTGCGGGCGAGGCAGCCGGCGGCGCCCGGCTTCTGCGCGACCGAGCCGGTTTCGCGGTTGCGGTCGAAGACGTCGAGGGCGCCGCTGCGGAAGGCGGTGACGTAGAGGCTGTGGCCGTCGGGCGAGACGGCGAGGCCCTCCGGCCCGCTCAGCGAGCGGCCGAAGCCGCAGCCGACCGAGCGCAGCCAGACGACGCAGCCGGCGGTCGCTTCCTTCTGCGCGAGGCCGCCGCGGGTCGTCGCCGGCTGGAAGACGGTGACGCTGTTCGAGAGCAGCGAGGTGACGTAGACGACGTCGCTGCCGGGGCTGGTCGCGACCGCGTTGGCGCCTTCGACCTCGCGCGCCGTGCCGCAGCCGGCGAGCGCCAGGGCGAGGCAGCCGGCGGCGCCTTCGGCCTGGCTGAGAGCGCCGCCTTCGGGGTTGCGGGTCAGGGCGGCGACCGCGTTGGAGAGGGCCGAGCCGGTGTAGACGCCGGTGCCGTCGCGGCTCACCGCCAGCCCCTCGACCGCGCCCAGACCGATCCCGGTGGCGCAGCCTTCGGCCCCGGCCTCGGCGATGCAGCCGGCGCTGCCGGCGGCCTGGCTGAGGACGCCGACCGGGGCTTCGCTGCCTTCGCGGCTTGGTTCCTGGTTGCGCGAGAAGCTGGCGACCGCGTTGCCGAAGAAGGCGCCGGCGTAGACGTTTTCGCCGTCGCCGCTGACGACGACGACGTCGGCGCCGAGCAGGCCGCGGGCGCCGGCGCAGCCGGGGACCGGCAGGCTCGAGTAGCAGCCGGCGGCGGCCGGCGGCAACTGGGTCAGCGCCCCGGTCTTGCGGTTGCGCTTGAAGCTGGTCAGCGAGCTGGAGGCGCGCGAGGTGACGTAGACGCTCTTGCCGTCGGGGCTGACCGCGACCGAGTTCGGCCCGTCGAGCCCGACCGCCTTGGCGCAGCCGTCGGCGCCGCGGGCGCTGATGCAGCCGCCCTTGCCGGAGGGCTGCGTGAGGGCGCCGGTCCGGCGGTCGCGGCTGAAGATCGCGATCGCGTCGCTTTTCGAGGAGGCGACGTAGACGAAGCGGCCGTCGGGGCTGATCGCGATCGCCCGCGAGCCCATGAACGGGCCGGGCCCGTCGAGCGCCCGGGCCGCGCCGCAGCTGCCGCCCTTGCGCGAGGCGTCGACGAGGCAGCCGCGCTCCCCCTTCAGCTGCGTCAGCGTCCCCCGCGCGCTCGCCTTTTCGCGGCCGTGCTGGCGGGCGGCGGCCGTCGCCGGCAGCAGCAGCGCCGCCAGCGCCAGCAGCGCGAGCGCGAGCGGCGCCAGCGGCGATGCCTGCGGGAGAAGCGGCCGGGTGGCGGGCATGC
>CAZHLT010000159.1:0-3054 GCA_964533285.1 uncultured Conexibacteraceae bacterium
CCCGGGGCCCCCCCCCCGCGGGGTTGGTGGTTCCTGGGCCCGTCCCCGCGCCAAACTGCACCCACGGGGCTGGGCCGCTACACCCGCAGCGCGATCTTGCCGCCGCCGTGGCTCGCTTCGGCGAGGCGGTGGGCGGCGGCGGCTTCCTCGAGCGCGAAGACGCGGTCGACGTGGACCTCGAGCCGGCCCGACTCGACCAGGGCTGTGATCCCGGCCAGGCCGACCGGGTCGGGCTCGACCAGGAAGCCGGTCGCCCGCCGGCCGCGGCCGCGGGCCTGCTCGATCAGCTCCGGCGAGGCGCCGCTGGGGACGGTGACGAGGATGCCGCCGGGCCGCAGTACGTCGAGCGAGGCCTCGCCGTGGGAGCCGTGGCAGTCGATCACCGCGTCGAGGTCGGCGACGAGGGCGGCGAAGTCTTCCTCGCGGTAGTCGATCACCCGCTCGACCCCGAGCCCGCCCAGCCACTCGGCCTGCTCGCGGCGGGCGGTGGCGATCACCCGCGCCCCACGCGCCGCCGCGATCTGCACCGCCAGATGGCCGACGCCGCCGGCGCCGCCGTGGACGAGGACGTCGTCGCCTTCCTGCACCCGCACCGTGTCGACCACGACCTGCCAGGCGGTCAGCGCCGCCAGCGGCAGCGCCCCCGCCTCCTCCATCGAGAGCGCGTGCGGCTTCGCCGCGAAGTGGCGCGAGGGTGCCGTCACGTACTCGGCGTAGGCCCCCGCCTGGCGCGGGAACCACGGCATCCCGAAGACCTCGTCGCCGACCGCGAAGCGGGTCACGCCGGGGGCGGTCTCGGTGACGACGCCGGCCACGTCCCAGCCGAGGACGATCGGCGGCTCGCCCAGCACCGGCGCCATCCCGCGCCCCTTGCGCGTCTTGAAGTCGACCGGGTTGACGCCCGCCACCTCGACCCGCACCTGGACCTCGGTCAGGATCGGCCGCGGCACCGGCAGCCGCTCGACCGCCAGCACCTCCGGCCCGCCGAACTCGTGCAGGACGACGGCCCGCATCGTCTCGGTCTCGGCGCCGCCGGCGGCCATCGGGGCCGATGATAGGCACTCAGTAGGGTCCGTTGGTGCGGCGACTACCTCGCATCGCGGTCGACACCAGCGCCCTGCGCGAGTCGCGCGATTTCCGCCTCCTCACCGCCGGCTCGATCGTCACCGGCCTCGGCACCCAGGCGACCCTCGTCGCCCTCCCGTACCAGGTCTTCGTCATCACCGGCTCGGCCTTCCTCACCGGCCTGCTCGGCGCCGCCGAGATCGTGCCGCTGGTCGTCGCCTCGCTCTTCGGCGGCGCCCTCGCCGACCGCTTCGATCGCCGCCGCCTGCTGCTCGCCTGCCAGGTCGCGCTGGTCGCGATCGCCGGCCTCCTCGCCCTCGCCGCCTTCGCCGGGCCGCCGCCGGTCTGGATCCTCTTCCTGCTCGCCGCCGCCCTCGCCGGCGCTGCCGCGGTCGAGCGCGTCGTCCGCGCCGCGATCGTCCCCAACACCGTCGACCCCGACAGCCTCCGCGCCGCGATCTCGCTCACCTTCGGCCTCTACCAGCTGACCCAGGTCGTCGGTCCCGGCGTCGGCGGCCTGCTGATCGCCGGCTTCGGCGTCGGCACCCCCTACGCGGTCGACGCCGTCAGCTGCCTCGGGATGGCGCTCGCCGCCTGGGCGATGTCGGCGCAGCCGGTCCCCGCCGGCACCCACCACGAGCCGGTCCTGCGCTCGATCCGCAGCGGCCTCGCCTTCGTCCGCCGCAAGAAGGCGCTGGTCGGCAGCTTCGTCATCGACCTCTCGGCGATGACCTTCGGGATGCCGCGCGCCCTCTTCCCGGTCCTCTCGCTGACCGTCTACGGTGCCGGCGCCGCCGGCACCGGGCTGCTGTTCGCCGCCGTCGCCGCCGGCTCGACCGTCGCCGCGCTGACCACCGGCTGGCTGATCCACGCTCGCTTCCTCGGCCGTATCACGCTCGCCGCCGTCGCCGCCTGGGGCGCCTTCGTCGCCGTCGCCGGCCTCATCGACTCGATCTGGCCGGCGGCCGCCCTCTTCGCCCTCGCCGGCGCCGCCGACAGCGTCAGCGCCGTCTGCCGCAGCACCATCTCCCAGACCCTCACCCCGGACCGGATGCGGGGCCGCATGACCTCGGTCTTCAGCCTCGTCGTCGCCGGCGGCCCGCGCCTCGGCGACATCGAGTCGGGTACCGTCGCCGCCCTCACCTCGCCCGCCTTCTCGGTCGTCTCCGGCGGCCTCGCCTGCCTCGCCTCAGTCGGCCTGATCGCCGCCGCCTTCCCCCAGCTCGCCGCCTACGACGGCGAGGAGGTCGGCGCCGGCGAGGTCGGCGCCGCCGTCGACCTCGAGCTCGCGGCCGAGCGGGTGGAGGCGACCGAGCTCGGCTGAGTCCGCACGGCCGGCCGCGGTCCCCGCGCCCGCACCGCATCTTTGGACGAGGATCGCGGTTCAATCGTCCGTGACCGCTCAGCATCCGACCCTGCTCCATCAGGTGGCGTTCTACGAGGACGCCGACGGCTTCCTGGAATCGGCGCTTGCCTTCCTGCGCCAGGGGCTGGAGGCCGGTGAGCCGACCCTCGTTGCCCTCGGCCCCGCCCGCGGCGCGCAGCTCCGCGCCGCCCTCGGCGCCGCCGCCGACGGCATCGCCTTCGCCGACGTCGAGGGCTTCGGCCGCAACCCGGCGCGGCTGCTGCCCGCCTGGCAGGACTTCGTCGACCGCCACCCGCCCGGCCGCCCCCTGCGCGGCCTCGGCGAGCCGGTCTGGCCCGGCCGCAGCACAGAGGCGATCGACGAGTGCGAGCGTCACGAGGCGCTGCTCAACGTCGGCCTCGACCCGCGCTCGCGGCCGGCGCTCTCGCTGCTCTGCCTCTACGACGGCACCGCGCTCGACGACGACGTCCTCGACGCCGCCGCCCGCAGCCACCCGCTGCTCTATGCCGCCGGCGCCCGCGCCGCCAACCCGGCCTGGGAGGACCACGAGCCCGAGCCCTTCGCCGGCAGCCTGCCGCCGCCGCCGCTCGAGGCCCGCCGGCTCGAGTTCGACCGCGAGACGC
>CAZHLT010000160.1:0-2975 GCA_964533285.1 uncultured Conexibacteraceae bacterium
CCAGCCAGGTCGGCGAGTCAAGAGGGACCCCCCACCCCTCCCAAGACCACCCCCCACCCCTCCCAAGACCACCCCCCACCCCTCCCAAGACCACCCCCCGTCCCTCGCAGACAGTCCCTCGCCCGCCCCGCGCTGGCTAGCCGCCGGTCAGCTCGGCCACCTCCGCCAGCAGCCGCTCGAAGTCGATCGGCTTGGTCACGAAGCCGTCGATCTCGAGGTCGCTGGGGGCGTCGGCGTCGCCGGGGTTCTGGTGGGCGCTGACGATCAGGGCGGGGATCTCGTGGCCGGCGGCGCGCAGCTCGCGGAGGGCGTCGATGCCGGACTTGCGCGGCATCATCGCGTCGAGCAGGAGCAGGTCGGGGGCGCGTTCGGCGACGCGGTCGACCACCTCTTGGCCGTCGGCCGCGGTCGTCACCTCGTAGCCCGCCAACTCGAGCCGGGTCCGCATCAGCAGCAGGATCGTCTCGGAGTCGTCGGCGATCAGGACCATCTTCATGAGCCCGAATCTACGGTGGTCGGGCTCGGAGCGGCGTCCGCCGGCAGCGGTCGCAACGGCAGGCGGAAGCGGAAGGTCGAGCCCTCGCCGGGCGTCGACTCGGCTTCGATCGTGCCGCCGTGCAGCTCGACCAGCGATTTCGCGATCGCCAGGCCGAGGCCGGTGCCGCCGACCCGCTGGGTCAGGCCGGCGTCGCCGCGCACGAAGCGCTCGAAGATGTGCTCCAGCTGGGTCTCGGGGATCCCCGGTCCGTCATCGCTCACGCTGACCTCTACTTCGTCACCGGCTACCCGCGCCCTGACCCCGATACGCGCGCCTTCCGGCGAGTACTCATGGGCGTTGGTAATCAGATTCACCAAAATTTGGCGAATCCGGTCGGGCTCGGCGCTGATCGGTGGGATCCCCGGCTCGATCTCCTCGCTCAGGCTCTGGTCGGCGACCTCGGTCTGGGCGCGCAGCGTGCGCACCACCTCGTCGATCAGCGGCGCCAGCTCGGTCGGCCGCATCCTGATCGCGAGGCGGCCGGCGTCGGAGCGGGCGAGGTCGAGCAGGTCGTTCAGCAGCCGCACCAGGTGGCGGCAGTTGTCGAGGATGATTTCCACCGTCTCGACCTGCTTCGGGGTGAGGCTGTCCTTCTCCAGCATCAGCAGCTCGGCAAAGCCCTGGACCGAGGTCAGCGGGCTGCGCAGCTCGTGCGAGGCGGTGAGGACGAACTCGTCTTTGAGCCGGTCGAGCTGCTCGCGCTCGCGCGCCTGCAGCTGTAGCTGGTCGGCCATTTCGTTGAAGGCGGCGCCGAGGGTCGCCGTCTCGGCCAGGCCGCCGACCTCGACCCGGGCGCTGAGGTCGCCGCCGGCGAGGCGGCGGGCGGCGTCGACCAGCGCCTCCAGCGGGCGCCGCAGCGAGGCGATCAGGCCGCTGAACAGCAGCAGCGCCCCGGTCAGGCCGGCGATCAGCCCGGCGGCGACGAGGATCGCGGTGTCGCGGGTGTCGTCGGAGATCTGGTTGCGCAGCTGCTCGCGGCGGGCGATCTGGTCACGGACGGCCTCGCGGGCGGCGACGCCGCCGCGGCCCTCGGCGATCCGCACGCGGGCGATCATCTCCACCTGGTAGGAGCGGGCGATCGCGTCCTCGAAGTCCTGCCGCTTCTGGATGAAGCGGCCGACGCCGATCACCGCCATCGCGGTGAGCAGGGCAAAGGCGATCGCGAAGCCGATCCTCAGCCTGTTCGCGAGCGACGGGCTGAGCCGTCGCGTGGGTCGTGAATATGCTTGCTCGGCTATGGGAGACGAGGCTACAGGCCGTTCCGACGGCGCCACGGCGGTGGCCGGGATCGAGCAGGAGGCGGTCGAAGCGTGGTTCGCCGCGCACGCCGCCGCGGTTGAGCCGCCGCTGCGCTTCGAGCGCATCGCCGGCGGCCTCTCCAACCTCACCTACCGGGTCAGCGACGCCGCCGGGCGGCGCTGGGCGCTGCGTCGGCCGCCGCTTGGCAAGACGCTCGGCTCCGCCCACGACGAGGGACGCGAGCACCGCGTCCTCGCCGCCCTGGCGGGGACCGAGGTGCCGGTGCCGCCGCTGGTCGGCCTCTGCGAGGACGAGAGCGTCACCGGCGCCCCCTTCTACGTGATGGAGTTCGTCGAGGGGCCGATCCTGCGCAGCGTCAGCGACGTCGACGCGGCCTTCCCCGAGCGGGCCGACCGCCACGCGATCGGGCTGCGGGTCGCCGACACCCTGGCCCAGATCCACGCCGTCGACCCCGACGCGGTGGGCCTCGGCGAGCTCGGCCGCAAGCAGGACTACGTCGCCCGCCAGCTGCGCCGCTGGCAGGGGCAGTGGGAGAAGTCGAAGACGCGCGATCTGGCGACCGTCGACCGCGTCCACGACCGCCTCGCCGCCCGCATCCCCGAGCAGGGCCCGGCGACGCTCGTCCACGGCGACTACAGGCTCGACAACATGATCCTCACCCCGGGCGGCGAGGTGGCGGCGGTGGTCGACTGGGAGCTCTGCACCCTCGGCGACCCGCTCGCCGATCTCGGCACGCTGATGGCCTACTGGCCCGAGCCCGGCGACGCGATCGCCCTCGGCGAGCCCGCCAACCTGGCCCCCGGCTTCCCCGGCCGCGAGGAGCTGGCCGCCCGCTACGCCGAGCGCTCCGGCCGCGACGTCTCCAACCTCTCCTACTACCTCGCCCTCGGCTACTGGAAGCTGGCGATCATCCTCGAGGGCGTCTACGCGAGATACGCCGCCGGCGCCTACGGCGAGGCCGACACCAATCTGGAGGTCTTCAAGCGGGTCGTCGAGCAGCTGGCGGACGCCGCCGAAGCGGCCTGTGAGGCCGGCGACCGATAGTCGCCGAGCGCGGTTGACACCGTCCGATTGCCCTGAGAGCTTGCCGGTGTTGAAACTCTGACCAACATGAGGCTGGCTACTCGGCGAGTCTGTCCGCAATTCCTCAATACAAGAAGGAGAAAAACGTGAAGCA
>CAZHLT010000161.1:0-2870 GCA_964533285.1 uncultured Conexibacteraceae bacterium
TCTCACAAAGACGCCGGAGAGAACTGTGGCCTCGGCAAGGGAACGGGGCGCCGAAGGCGCTGTTGAGCTTTGTCTCGCCATAGGCGACAAAGCTCAACAGCAAGCGCTAGCACCAAGCGTGTGGCAGTCCTTTTACGGACATATTCCGGAAAAGGACTGCCACACGAGACACGGAGCGCTTCGTCCCTCGCGAGCTCTTGGCGAGAGAAGGCACGGTCCCGTCCCTCGGGAGCTACACGCCCATCGCTGGCCGAGGCTTGACTCGGTGGCGCCTGCGACGGTCCCGAGGGTCGGGGCCGTTCCGTGGGGAGGGGTGGGGTGTCCCGCGGGACGGTTTGCGCCGCGGGCCCGCCCCCGCTCGCGGACCGGCCGGCGGCGCTCCAGCCCGGGTGGCGCGGGGAGAGGGACCCCCCCCCCCCCCCGGCCCCCCCCCCCCCCCCCCCCCGCCCGCCCCCGCCCCCCCCCCCCCCCCCCCCCCCCCACGGCCACGCCCGTCCCTCGGCCGTCCCTCGCCCACCCCTACGCGGTCCGCCCCCGCAGCTCCCCGACCAGCTTGCGCGTCCGCCGCCGCTTGCGCCGCAGGTCCCGGTGCTTCTTCACCTGCCGCCGCACGTCCTCGGCGAGCTTGTGGACGGTGTGCGCCATCTCCGGTGAGGCCTCGCGGGCGTGCAGCGTCACGCCTTTGAGGTAGAAGGTTGCCTCCGCCACCTGACTGTCGGCGATCGAGGGGTTCCGCTCTTCGGAGAGGACGACGTCGAGCGTCGCCAGCGCGGACACCTGTCGGCCGAGACGTTGGAAGCGTTTGCGCACCATCTCACGCTGGTCGTCAGTCAGCTCGACGTTCCGCCCACGAATCTCAATCCGCATGAGTGCCTCCTTGTCGGTTCGTGGTCCGATGCTACGCCGGGCGCCGGTCGGCGGCAAGGGGCAAATCCGCACCTTTCTGTTCGGCGCAGGGGACGCCGGGCCTGCCACCCCCGCTACTCTTGACCAATGCCAGCGATGGACCTTGTCACGAAGGCCCTGCGCGCGGGGGAGGGCCGGAAATTCAAGGCCTACCAGAAGCGCGCCGAGGCGATCAACCGCTTCGAGCCGGAGATGGAGACCCTCAGCGACGAGGAAATCCGCGAGGTCGCCGACGAGCTGCGCGAGCGCGCCCGCGAGGGCGCCTCGCTCGACGACCTGCTGCCGGAGGCCTTCGCGTTGACCCGCGAGGCCTCGCGCCGCGCCACCGGGCAGCGCCACTACGACGTGCAGCTGATCGGCGGCATGGTCCTCCACGACGGCGGCATCGCCGAGATGAAGACCGGCGAGGGCAAGACCCTGACCGCGACCCTGCCGGTCTTCCTCAACACGCTCGCCGGCAAGAGCGTCCACGTCGTCACCGTCAACGACTACCTCGCCCGCCGCGACTCGGAATGGATGGCGCCGATCTACGAGGCGCTCGGGGTCTCCGTCGCCGCCCTGCAGGACGGCGACGACCACGCGACGCGCCAGTTCAAGTACTCCCAGGACGTCACCTACGGGACCAACTCGGAGTTCGGCTTCGACTACCTGCGCGACAACATGGCCGGCGCCCTCGAGCACTGCGTCCAGCGCGACCACAACTTCGCGATCGTCGACGAGGTCGACAACATCCTGATCGACGAGGCGCGGACGCCGCTGATCATCTCCGGCCAGCCCGAACAGGCGGCCCAGACCTACTACACCTTCGCCCGCCTCGCCAAACAGCTGGTCGGCGTGCCGGCGAAGCAGAAACTGAAATCGCTGGGCGAGTCGCGCGACACCTCCGACGTCGACTACGACTACGAGTACGACGAGAAACACAAGACCGTCGCCCCGACCGAGCGCGGCGTCAAGAACGCCGAGGAGTTCCTCGGCGTCGACAACCTCTACCTCGGCGAACACGGCAACCTCGTCAACCACCTGGTCCAGGCGCTGAAGGCGGAGTCGCTCTACAAGCGCGACAAGGACTACGCGGTGATCGACGGCGAGGTGATGATCATCGACGAGTTCACCGGCCGCATCCTCGAGGGCCGGCGCTGGTCGGAGGGCCTGCACCAGGCGGTCGAGGCCAAGGAAGGCGTCGCGATCCGCGAGGAGAACCAGACGCTGGCGACGATCACCCTGCAGAACTACTTCCGCCTCTACGACAAGCTCGCGGGGATGACCGGCACCGCCCTGACCGAGGCGACCGAGTTCATGAAGATCTACGAGATGCCGGTGGTCGAGATCCCGACCAACCGGCCGATGGTCCGGCTCGACCAGAACGACCAGATCTTCAAAACCAAAGACGGCAAGTGGCAGGCCGTCCTCGGCGAGATCGTCAGCCGCCACGAGGCGGGCCAGCCGGTCCTCGTCGGGACCGTCTCGGTCGAGGTCTCGGAGATGATCTCCGAGGCGCTGAAGCGGCAGGGGATCGAGCACGCCGTCCTCAACGCCAAGCCCGAGCACGCCGAACGAGAGGGCGAGCTGATCGCCCAGGCGGGGCGCAAGGGCGCGGTGATGATCGCCACCAACATGGCCGGCCGCGGCGTCGACATCAAGCTTGGCGGTGACCCCGAGCAGCTCGCGATCCACGAGCTGAAGCGGCAGGGGATCACCCACGAGAGCGAGGGCTACGAGGAGGCTCTGGCGGCAAAGACGGCTGAGCTCGAGCCCGGCTGCAAGGCGCAGGCCGAGGAGGTCCGCGAGCTCGGCGGCCTCTTCATCTGCGGCACCGAGCGGCACGAGTCGCGCCGCATCGACAACCAGCTGCGCGGCCGCTCCGGCCGCCAGGGGGACCCCGGCGAGTCGCGCTTCTACCTCTCCGCCGAAGACGACGTGATCCGCCTCTTCGCCGGCGACCGCATCTACAAAATCCTCGACCG
>CAZHLT010000162.1:0-6209 GCA_964533285.1 uncultured Conexibacteraceae bacterium
GGGATCGGCCTGCACAACCTCGGTGAGGGACTGGCGATCGGGTCCGCCTACGCCACCGGCGCGCTCGCTCTGGGAGCCTTCCTGGTCGTCGGCTTCGCGATCCACAACACCACCGAGGGACTGGCGATCGTCGCGCCCCTGCGCGGCGCCGCTGGCCACCAGACCGCGATCGGCCGCCTGGTCGGGCTCGGGCTGATCGCCGGCGCGCCGGCGATCCTCGGCGCCTGGGTCGGCGCCTCCGCCTTCGACCCCAGCCTCGCCGCGTTCCTGTTCGGCGTCGGGGTCGGCGCGATCGCCCGCGTCATCGTCCAGATCGCGCCGGCGATGCGGGACCGGCGCGGGCGCGTCCTCTACCCGTCCACCGTCGCCGGGATGCTGGGTGGCATCGCCGCGCTCTACCTCACCGGCCTCCTGGTCGCCGTCTGATGTCGGCGGCGGGCGCGAGGCCGGAGAGCGAGATCGAGCGCGGCGCGCGCCGCTCGCTCAGCCGCGAGGCGATCGAGGACTACGTGAAGGCGATCTACTCGATCGCCGCCGGGCGCGAGGGGCCGGTCCTCAACGGCGAGGTGGCGGAGCGGCTGGGGGTGACGCCCGCCTCGGCGACGTCGATGCTGAAACGGCTGGCTGAGCTCGGGCTGGCCGACTACCAGCCGTACAAGGGCGTCAGCCTGACCCCGGCGGGGGAGCGGGTGGCGCTCGAGGTGATCCGCCACCACCGCCTGATCGAGGCCTATCTGGCGGAGGCGCTGGGGATGCCCGAGGACCGCGTCCACGAGGAGGCCGAGGTGCTCGAGCACTACATCTCCGAGGAGCTGGAGGCGCTGATGGCGGCCAAGCTCGGCGAACCGAGCCACGACCCGCACGGCTCGGCGATCCCCGGCCCCGACCTGCTGCCGCCGAGCGGGAGCCGCGGGTGAAGCCGCCAGCGCCGCACAGCGAGGGCGCCACGGTCGAAGACGTCCTCCCCGGCGAGGCCGCGGTCGCCGAAGCCGCCCGCCGCTCGCTCGAGGGCCACGCCCGTGGCATCGGCCGCGTCTGGCCCTTCCTCGGCCCCGCCTTCGTCGCCGCCGTCGCCTACATCGACCCCGGCAACTTCGCCACCAACATCGCCGGCGGCGCCAAGTTCGGCTACATGCTGCTCTGGGTCGTGCTCGGCGCCAACCTGATCGCGATGCTGGTCCAGACGCAGTCGGCGAAGCTCGGGATCGCGACCGGCAAGAACCTCGCCGAGCTCTGTCGCGAGCGCTTCTCGCGCCGCACCTCGATCGGGCTCTGGCTGCAGGCCGAGCTGGTGGCGATGGCGACCGACATCGCCGAGGTGGTCGGCGCCGCCCTCGGCCTCAACTTGTTGTTCGGGATCCCGCTGTTCCCGGCCGGGCTGATCGCCGGCGCCGGCGCCTTCGCGATCCTCGCCCTGCAGCAGCTGGGCTTCCGCCGCCTCGAGGCGGGGATCACGGCCCTGGTCGGGATCGTCGTCGTCTCCTTCGTCTACGAGCTGTTCGACTCCCGGCCGGACGCCGGCGAAGTCGCCCGTCACCTCTTCGTCCCCGGCTTCGGCGGCACCGAGAGCATCCTGCTGGCGACCGGGATCATCGGCGCCACGGTGATGCCGCACGTCGTCTACCTGCACTCGGCGCTGACCCAGCGGCGGATCGTCGGCCGCGACGACGCCGAGAAAAAGAAGATCCTCGGCTTCGAGAAGGTCGACGTCGTCATCGCCCTCTCGATCGCCGGCGTCGTCAACCTCTCGATGATGATCGTCGCCGCCGCGCTCTTCCACACCAGCGGCATGACCGGGGTCGACTCGATCGAAGGCGCTTACGACGGACTGAAGGCGCTGCTCTCCGACCGCGCCGCGACGATCTTCGGCGTCGCCCTGCTGGCCTCGGGCTTCGCCTCCTCCTCGGTTGGGACGATGGCCGGCCAGGTCGTGATGCAGGGCTTCATCCGGCGCCGCATCCCGCTCTTCGTCCGCCGCGCCGCGACCCTGGCGCCGGCGCTGCTGGTGCTGGCGATCGGCCTCAACCCGACCGACGCCCTGGTCGGCAGCCAGGTCGTCCTCTCCTTCGGCATCCCCTTTGCCCTGGTGCCGCTGCTGATCATCGCCAGCAAGCGCGAGGTGATGGGGGACCTGGTCAACCCGCGCTGGCTCAGCGCTCTCGCCGGCGTCCTCGCCGCGCTGATCATCGCCCTCAACGTCTTCCTGCTCGAGCAGGTCTTCTTCGGCTGAGGGCCGGGATCCGGGGCGAGCGATGCGGCGGCGGGCGCAGATCGAGGTCAGCTCGGCGCTCGCGGCCGATGCGCCCGCGGTCTGGGCGCGGGTGGTGACGCCGGCCGGGGATCAACGACGAGATGCGGCCGTTGCTGCGGATGACGGTCCCCCGCGGGCGCCGGGGCCTCTCCATCGAGGAGGTCGAGCCGGGGGAGCGGATCGGCCGTTCCTGGATCCTGCTCGGCGGTCTCGTGCCCTTCGACTACGACGACATCGCCCTGGTGCGGGTCGAGGCCGGCAGCTTCCTCGAGCGCTCGACGATGCTGAGCCAGCGGCTCTGGGAACACGAGCGCACCGTCGTGCCCCGCGGCGCGGGGGGCTGCACGATCAGCGACCGGGTCGCCTGGGAGCCGCGGTTGCCGCTGCCGGGGATCCTGTTGGCGCCGCTGATCTCGTTCTTCTTCCGCCACCGACACCGGCGGCTGCGGCGCCGCTTCGGCGGGGAGGCGCTCGCGCCCGCTCGCGGCGCCGAGCCGACCATCTAGGATTGGGGCCGATGGCCCTGGCCGACGACTTCCAGCAGATCCTCGCGGCGCTGCCGCCGGACTGGACGGACCTCGAGGTCGATCTGCGGATCGACGACGAGAGCCGCTACATCGACGCCGCCGTCGCCGTCAGCCAGGTCAACGCCCGCGTCTACAAGCGCCCGCGCGAGTTCCACTGGCGCCTGATCGTCGCCCACAGCTTTGGCCACGCGGCCGCTGCCGACACGGTGCGGGGCGTGCTGGCGAAGCTCGACGCCGACGGGATCGGCGGCGAGCTGCGCGTCGCCGAGGTCCGCGAGGGTCGCGCCGAGGTGGTGCAGATGTGGGGCCGCCCGGAGAGCGTGCGCGAGGAGTTCCGCCAGCGCCGCGCGATCTAGGCGTGGCCCGCGTCCTCAGCATCGCCACCGACCTGATGCTCGCCAGCCGGGTCGACGCCGGCCTCACCGCCGCCGGCCACAACGTCGTCCTCGCCTCCTCGCTGGAGGCGGCGCCGCTCGACGAGGCGGAGCTGATCGTCGCCGACCTCGACGTCGAGAGCGCCGAGGCGCTGGTCGCGGTCGGGGTGCCGGTGCTCGGCTACTACTCGCACGTCGACACCGAGACGCGGGCGGTCGCCGAGGCGGCGGGCGTCGACCTGGTCGTGCCGCGCTCGCGCATGGCGCGCGAACTGCCGGACCTGGTCGAGAAGCTGCTCGCCAGCTGACCGCGCCCCGGCCGCCCGCCTCGAAGCGTCGCCGACATCGACCACCCCAGGGTGGGGTCGATGTCGGAAGCGCTCGCGACATCGACAAGGCTCTGGCGTGGTCAATGTAGCGAGCGCGCGGGAGCCGAGAACCCCCCCGACCACGCCTGGGACTTGGTCGGGGATCCAGCTAGAGGTCGAAAGCTTCGCTGACGTCCAGGGGGCGTCGGAGCAGGCCGTGTTCGAGGTCCCAGGCGGCCCAGGCTGCGAGGACGCGGGGCTTGAAGGGGGCGGGGTGGAGGACCGGCAGCAGGACGCGCAGCTGGGCGGCCTGGTCGGCGCGGTCGAGGGCCGGGTCGGCGGCGAGCAGGGCGTCGAGGGCGCGGTCGGGGTGGGCCTCGGCGAAGGCGTAGCCGCGGCGGGTGGCGGCGACCATCGCCTCGGCCAGCTCGGGCTGCTCGCGCAGCGTGCGCTCGGAGGTGGTGAGGACCAGCTCGGGGTAGGGGGGAGCGCCGTAGCGGTCGACCTTGAAGACCCGCAGCGGCACCCCCAGACGGCGCAGGGCGACGCCCTCGGCGTTCCAGAACCCGGTCGCGGCGGCGACCTTGCCGGCGGCCAGCGAGGAGACCGCGTTGAACCCGATCGTCACCTGGTCGACCGCCGCCGGGTCGCCGCCGGCGGCGCTGACCTCGGAGTCGACGACGGCTTCGTCGGAGGGCAGGCCGGTGACGCCGACGCTGCGCCCCTCGAGGTCGCGCGGCGAGCGGATCCCCTCGTCGCCGCGGGCGAGCACCGCCGCCAGCGGCCGCTGCACCAGCGGCGCCAGACCGACCAGCGGCATGCCGCGCTCGCGGGCGATGCCGAGGTCGTGGATGTCGAGGATCGCGAAGTCGGTGCGGCCGGCGGCGAGCAGCTTCGGCGCATCGGTCGATTCGCCGGGCTGGTGGATCGCCAGGTCGATCCCCGCGTCCTCGTAGAAGCCCTGGGCGCGGGCCGCGTAGACCCCCGAGTGGACCGCGTTGGGCGTGAAGTCGAGCACCAGGCTCGCGCCTTTCGGCGCGCCCGGTTCAGCACCGCTCCCGCCGCAGCCGGCGGCGCCGGCGAGCAGCAGGGCGGCCGCCAGCAGCGCGACAGCCCATCTCATCTGGGCCGGCACCGTAGTCGATTAAGCGAATGTGGGTAGACTGCCCGCCGTTTAGTCGGATTTCCAGGCGAGGAGGAAAGAGAGTGCAGGAGAGAGGGCTGTCCGCGTACCTGGCTGAGTTGATCGGCACGTTCTTGCTGGTCTTCTTCATCACCAGCGTCGTGACGCTGTACGTGTCGACGGGTGGCTCGACCCAGTTCGGCTCCGACTTCGCGGTGGTCGGCTTCGTCCAGGGGCTGACGCTGTTCGGCGTGATCTGCATGTTCGGCGCGGTCAGCGGCGGCCACTTCAACCCGGCCGTCACCCTCGCCGCGGCGACGATCCGCAAGATCAGCCCGCTCGACGCGGTGATCTACATCCTCGCCCAGCTCTCCGGCGCCGTCCTCGGCGCCCTGCTGACCACGGGCCTGCTCAAGGACGAGGGTCGCGCGACCCACTACGGGGCGGGCGAAGTCAGCGCCCTGCTGGGCGGCAACTTCGCCGGCGCCGTCGTCGAGGGGATCGGCGTCTTCGCCCTCGTCCTCGTCATCCTCGCCGTCGTCTTCTCGAAGAAGAGCGTCAAGGACTGGGGCCCGCTGGCGATCGGCACCACCTTCGTCTTCATGGTCATGGTCGGCGGCCCGCTGACCGGCGCCTGCTTCAACCCGGCGCGCTGGTTCGGCGCCGCGCTGGTCGGCAACGAGTGGGGCGGCGTCTGGCCCTTCCTGGTCGGCCCGATCGTCGGCTCGCTGCTCGCCGTCGGCGTCTGGCGCTTCATCATCGAGGCCGGCGGTCCGGCCCCGACCGAGCCGCCGCAGCGCGTCAAACCCGCCGCCACGGCGAAAAGCTAGGTACGCCTGAGGCACGCGTCGGGGCGACCCGGCGCGTGCGCTAGGTTGCGGCAGGTGCGCCGGGTTACTTTCTCCAGAAACTTCACCCTCTCCCTCTCCCGCACCTGCCAGTGCTACTGCAAGTACTGCGCCTTCGCCACCCACCAGGCGCACGTCCACGCGCCTGAGGACGTCGAACGGATCCTCGACGAAGCGCTCCGGCGCAACACCAAGGAGCTGCTGGTCCTGACCGGCGAGCGGCCGGAGGTCAACCCGGTCGTCGCCGAGCGGCTCGCGACCTGGGGTCACGAGGACTTCACCAGCTACGTCGTCTGGGCCTGCGAGCGGGCGCTGGAGCGGGGGATGCTGCCGCACACCAACCTCGGCGTCCTCTCCCGGCGCGACCTGGCGCGGCTGCGCGAGGTGACCGCCTCGCAGGGGCTGATGCTGGAGTCGGTGGACGAGTCCCTGATGGGGACGGTCCACGCGGGCAGCCCGACCAAGCACCCGGCGGCGCGGCTGGCGACGATCGAGGCCGCCGGCGAGCTGAGGATCCCGTTCACGAGCGGGATCCTCGTCGGCATTGGCGAGTCCGAGGAGTCGCGGGTCCAGTCCCTGGAAGCCCTCGCGAAGCTCCAGGAGCGCTACGGCCACATCCAGGAGGTGATCCTGCAGAACTTCGTCCCCCATCCGCGCTACTACGGCGCCGAGGTGGCCGAGATCGCCGACGAAGCCTCCCGGCGTCGGTGGGGGGGCGAGGGGGATGCCGAGATCGCCGACGAAGCCTCCCGCAAGCGCTGGCGGGGGGGGGGGGGGG
>CAZHLT010000163.1:0-10408 GCA_964533285.1 uncultured Conexibacteraceae bacterium
CGAGCTGTGGAACGCCCGCGGCTTCGGCGGCGCCGAGCTCGGCTACGCCGAGCTGCTCGCCGGCGGCGACCCGGAGCTCGACGCCCTGCGCTTCCTGCGTGGCCACCGCGACGCGCTGGCCGCCGCTCAACCGAACGAGGAGGAGAGATGACCGAGCTGACCCCGATGCAGGCCGAGCTCTGCGAGCGCAGCGAGACCGACTCCTCGGATCTCAACGCATCCGCGGGTCCCACCCCTGCGTGGCAGTCATTTCCGCACCATAGGCGCGGAAATGACTGCCAGCGGGGGTCGCGGGCCGGCGGCCTCACCAGACGGCGTCGTGGGCCTCCATCACGCCGAGGCCGTGGGCGAGGTCGAGGCCGGGGCCGAGGCTGCCGCTGAAGCTGCCGAAGCTGTGCCGGTAGCGGGAGCGGACGAGGAGGAAGTTCTCGTCGCGGGCGTGGTCGGACTCGGCGGCGAACTCGAGCCGGGCGCCGTCGGCGAGGGCGATCGCGGTGCGGTCCTCGAAGCTGACCGGCGGCGGCTCGTGCGGGGCGCCGTCGACCCAGATCGCGCGCTCGCTGCCGCTCGGCGGGTCGTTGATCCCCTCGACCAGGTTCCAGGCGAGGCGGCGGCCGTCGGCGGCCTCGCCGACCCCGGCCGACCAGAGCCAGCTGGTGCGGCGCTGGTGGTAGCCGGCCGATTCGTCGTCGACGCCGAAGCCGCTCACCTGCCAGCGCCGGCCCGGCACCTCGACCGTGCCCTCGATCGGCACCCCGGCCCGCTTCCGCGTCCAACCCCAGCCGCGGCCGCCCGGGCTCGGGCAGGTGGCCTCGATCGGCTCGCACTCGCCGAGGCGGAGCCTGACGCGCAGGCCGCGCGCCTCGATCTCCAGCCGCGGTCCGTCGAGAACGACCTCGTGGCTGCCCGGTCGCAGCGAGGTGTGCGCCGCCGGCTGGCGCCGCTCGCGGTCCCAGAGGATCCAGAAGCACTGGCCGAGCGGGCCGACCTCGGCCCGCGCCGCGCACAGCATCACCTCCTCGCCGAAGAACCCGACGTAGCGCCAGCGCTTGCGGTTCTGCCCTTCGGAGCGCAGCGGCATGCGCTCGTGTCGAGTTTGTCGGGAGGGGTCGGACAAACTCGACACGCCGCTCAACCCGCCGCCGCTTCGAGCCGCTCCGCCAGGCGGTTCATGCCGCGCTCCCGCGCCGCCTCCGCCGCGCCCGCCCAGTCGGTCGCCGCGTCGGGCGGCGGCTCGACCCCGGCGTCCTGCAGGGTCGCGATCTGCTTGAAGGCGAGCAGCTCCTCGCGGCCTTCGATCAGCGCCGCCCGCAGTTTCGGCCGCTGCTCGCGGATCGCCCCGTCGAGCACCGCCTCCAGCGAGCCCTGCTTGCGCAGCAGTTCCGCCGCCGTCTTCGGCCCGACGCCCTTGGCGCCCGGCAGCCCGTCGGCGGGGTCGCCGCGCAGGGCGATGAAGTCGGGGACCAGCTCGGGCCCGATCCCGTAGCGCTCGCGCACCTCCTCGGGCCCGACCTCTTCGGCGCCTTTGCCGCCGGTCCGCACGTAGAGCACCGTCACTGCGCCGGTCGCGCACTGGTACATGTCGCGATCGCCGGTCAGGATCAGCGCCCGGCCGCCGGCCTCCTCCTCGCGCCGCGCCAGCGTCCCCAGCAGGTCGTCGGCCTCGAGGTCCTCGCTGTCGGCGACCGTCCAGCCGAAGGCGGCGAAGAGCTCGCGGCTCTCGCGCAGCTGCGGTTCCAGCTCGGCCGGCATTTCCTCCTCGCGTTTGGCGTGGTAGCCGGGGTAGAGCTCGACCCGGTAGGAGGCGGCATCGGGGCCGAAGCACATCACCACCGCCCGCGGCCGGTGCGTCTCGATCTCCCGCAGCACCAGGTTGGCGGTGCCGAGCAGGGCGTTGACCGGCGCCCCGTCGCGGCCGACGATCGTCTTCGGCAGCGCGTAGAAGGCGCGGAACAGCATCGAGGGGGCGTCGACGACGAGCAGCGGCGCGGTCACACCCCCACTTATACGGGGGTGCCTGAGCTGATGCGTCCAAATCGCCCCCTCGGCTCAGACACCCCCGGTGGAGAGCCGAATCGGGGGCCGAGCGCCGCGCCCCACTAGATTCCTGCGCCGTGGAGCACCCGGCGCTGCGCATCACCGACCTGGAGAAGACCTACCCGACCGGGGTGGCAGCGCTGCGCGGGGTCTCGCTCGAGATCCCGCCCGGCGAGCTGTTCGGCCTGCTCGGCCCCAACGGCGCCGGCAAGTCGACGCTGATCCACTGCACGACCGGGCTCGCCCAGCCGAGCGCCGGCTCGATCGAGGTCTTCGGCCACGACGCCGTCCACGACTACGGCGAGGCGCGGCAGGCCGTCGGGCTGGCGCCGCAGGAGCCGAACCTCGACTGGTTCCTCACCGTCGAGGAGTCGCTCGACTACCACGCCGGCTTCTTCGGCATGCCCAAGCGCGAGCGCCGCGAGCGCACCAGCGAGCTGCTGGAGACCTTCTCGCTGACCGAGAAGCGCGAGGAACGCACGCGGGCGCTCTCGGGCGGGATGAAACGGCGGCTGATCCTGGCCCGGGCGATGATGCACCGGCCGCGACTGCTGATCCTCGACGAGCCGACCGCCGGCGTTGACGTCGAGCTGCGGCTCGAGCTCTGGCACTACGTGCAGCGGATCAACGAGGAGGGGACGACGATCCTGCTCACCACCCACTACCTGGAGGAGGCCGAGCAGCTCTGCGGCCGCATCGCCTTCATCGCCGATGGCCAGGTCGTCGCCGAAGGCCGCAGCGAGGAGGTCGCCGAGCGCTTCGGCGTCGCCAACCTCGAGGACGCCTACCTGGCCCTGGTCGGCCGCAAAGAGCTCTCGCGCTCGCACATCCCGGTCGAGGAGGAGGTCGCGTGAGGGGCGGGATCCAGATGACCTCGGCGCAGATCCGCTTCGCGACGCTCTGGCGCCGCGAGGTCAACCGCTTCATGAAGATCAAGAAACAGACGCTGGGCGGGCCGCTGCTGGAAACCTTCCTCTACATCACCGTGTTCGGCGCCGCGCTCGGCTCGCGGATCAAGGAACTGCACGGGATCGAATACATCCTCTTCGTCATCCCCGGCCTGATCATGATGGCATGGGCGACCAACGCCTTCACCAACAACTCCTCCTCGATCCTGCAGCAGAAGTTCCAGGGGGCGATCCAGGACCAGCTCTCCTCGCCGGCCTCGCCGCGCGAGCTGCTGCTGGCGCTCTCGCTCGGCGGCTTCGTCCGCGGCCTGATGGTGGCGGCGATCACCTTCGTCGTCTCGGCGATCCTCGTCGGCCTGCCGGTCGACCACGTCCTCGTCCTCGTCCCGGCCCTCTTCCTGGTCGGCTTCTTCTTCTCGCAGCTGGGGGTGCTGATCGGCGTCCGCGCCGAGCAGTTCGACGACGTCGCCTTCGCCCAGACCTTCGTCCTGCAGCCGCTGATCTTTCTCGGCGGCGTCTTCTACTCGGCCTCGCTGCTGCCGCAGCCGTTCGAGACGCTGACCCGCTTCAACCCGATCTTCTACATGATCTCCCTGGTCCGCTACGGGTTCGTCGGCTACACCGAAGTCAGCATCCCGCTCTCGCTGCTGGCGCTGACCGCGGCGACCGCGGCGCTCTACCTCGTCAACCTGCGCCTCTTCAACGCCGGCTACAAGCTCCGCTCCTAGCCGTCGCCAGGCCCGCCGTGGCGCGGGGCTCAGCTGGCGACGTTGTCCTCGACCCAGGCCAGGTAACCGGGCGAGCCGGCGACGACCGGCGTGGCGACGATCTCCGGCTCCTCGTAGGAGTGGACCTCGCGGATCGTCGCCGCGAGCGTCTCGAAGCGGGCGCGGGTCGTCTTCGCCAGGCACTGCCACTCGCGCTCGCGCTCGATCTCGCCGCGCCAGCGGTAGCGGCTGAGCACGGGGCCGACGATCTGCACGCAGGCGGCCAGCCGCCGCTCGAGGAGGGCGGCCGCGATCAGCTCCGCCTCCTGCTCGGAGCCGGCCGTGGTCAGCACCTGCACGCACTCGGTCATCGTCTGCTGACCAGCCTAGACGGCGCGGAGCGCTCCCTACAATTCGGGAGGCATGGCTAGTCGAATCCGCCGGCGGCGCCGCAAGCAGGTGCACCGCGTCTGGCGCAAGGTCTTCATCGTGATCGGTGTGCTGGTCGTCGCCGGGCTCGTCGCCGGCGGCATCGCCGCGGCCTGGGCGCTCAACATCTACAACTCGGCGCCGCCGCTCTCCAGCCTGCAGCCGGTCCAGAAGGGCCGCTCCTCGGCGATCTACGCCGCCGACGGCTCGCTGATCGGCTACATCAAGTCGAACAACATCCGCCAGCCGATCCCCGCCGACGAGCTGCCCGAAGACCTCGAGAACGCGACGGTCTCGATCGAGGACAAGGGCTTCTGGCAGCACGGCGCGCTCGACCCGCAGGGCATCGCCCGCGCCGCCTGGAAGGACCTCCTGGCCGGCGGCAAGCCGGTCCAGGGCGCCTCGACGATCACCCAGCAGCTGGTCCGCAACCTCTACATCCAGGACCCCGAAGACACGATCCACCGCAAGCTGATCGAAGCGCACCTGGCCGAGGACCTGTTCGCCAAACACGACCGCGAGTGGATCCTCACCCAGTACCTCAACACCGCCCCCTACGGCACCAACGGCGGTCAGACCGCGGTCGGCGCCGAAGCGGCGTCGCAGACCTACTTCGACAAGCCCGCCAAGGACCTCAGCCTGACCGAGGCGGCGCTGCTCGCCGGGCTGCCCCAGGCGCCCTCCGAATACAACCCCTTCCTCAACCCGAAGGCGGCGAAGAAGCGGCGCAACGAGGTGCTGGGGACGATGGTCGAGCAGGGCTACATCACCCCGGCCGAATACCGCGAGGCGAGGACCCGCGGCCTCGGCCTCGACGCCGGCCACAAGTACACCACCGTCAAGGACGAATTCCTCTACAACCTGGTCCAAGAGGAACTGATCGAACGCTACGGGATCAACACGGTCCGCAACGGCGGCCTCAGGGCCTACACGACGATCGACCCGGTGCAGCAGGAACGGGCCGAAGCCGCGATCGCCGAATCCTGTTACGCCTGCTACGAAGGAGGCCCGGTCGCCGGCCTCGCCTCGGTCAACCCGAAGAACGGCGCCATCGTCGCCCTCGCCTCGAGCCCGCCGGGCGAAGGCGAAGAACAGTTCAACTACGCCTGGCAGGCCGAACGCCAGCCCGGCTCCTCGTTCAAGACCTTCGTCCTGACGACGGCGATCAAGCAGGGGGTCGACCCGGCGACGACCTACTACAACGGCACCTCGCCGTTGACCCTGACGATCCCCGGCGGCGGCTACTGGAATGTCCATAACGCCGAGCCGGGGGGCGGGGTGATGGACCTCGAAAGCGCCACCCACGAGTCGGTCAACGTCGTCTTCGCCCAGCTCGACCTCGACGTCGGCCCGGAAAACGTGACCGAGACGGCGGAAGAAATGGGCATCGAAGCGGAACTGCTCTCGGTGCCGGCGGAGGGGATCGGCGGCCTCACCTACGGCGTCAGCCCGCTGGAAATGGCCGACGCCTACGCGACCCTCGCCAACGGCGGCGTCCACCACGACCCGACTGCGGTGAGCAAAGTCGAATTCCCCAACGGCAAGGTCGACAACCTGCTCAACGAAGACGGCGAACGGGTGCTGACGCCCGGCCAGGCCTGGGAAGTGACGCGGATCCTCGAGGGCGTGATCACCGAAGGCACCGGCGGCCCCGCTTACATGGGCTGCAGCTCGGAGGCCGGCAAGACCGGCACCTCCGAGGAAGAGTCCGACGCCTGGTTCGTCGGCTTCACGCCGATGTTCGCGACCGCGGTCTGGGTCGGCCACCCGGCGACGCGCGAATACACCGGCTACGGCGGCCCCACCGCCGGCCCGATCTGGCAGAACTACATGTCGGCCGCGCAGGAAGGCGAATGCCCCGAATTCGAAGTGCCGACCGAACTCCCCGAACTCGATCCCTACAGCAGCGAACACACCCGCTCGTCTTCGGAAGCCAGCTCCGACGAAGAAGAATTCGAAGAAAGCGAAGACGAAGAAAAGCAGCGCAAGGAAGAAGAAGGCGAAGAAAAGGAAGACGAAGAAGGCAAAGAAGAACAGCAGGAAGCCGACGAACCGGCCTCCTCACCGCCTTCGAACCCCACTCCGCAGCCGTCCGTCGGCGGCGGCGTCTCCCCCGGCTAGCGTCCGCGCCCGCCCGCCGCAGCGGGCGACACCCGTCCAGCGCGGTTGTCAGCGCGCCTACAATCGGTGCCGATGAAGCGTCTCGCCACCGCTTTCTCGCTCGGCTTGGCGCTGCTGTGCGTGGCAGCGCCCGCGGCGCTCGCGGCGCCGGCGGTGGAAGGCGTGTTCCCGCTCAAATCGCTGGACGGCTCCAACGCGAAGCTGGTCGCCGGTCCCGACGGCAACATCTGGGTGGCGGTCAACCAGGGCGAAAACGACGTCGCCAAGGTGACCCCGGCGGGCGCAGTCGAAGAATTCGAAATCGAAGGGATTCAGTCGGCGACGGGGATCGCCGTCGGTCCCGAAAACAAGCTCTGGGTGACGGGGACGAACGCGGTCGCCAGCTTCTCTCCCACCGATCCGAAAAACAGCTCGAGCGCGACGACGATCATCTGATCGCCGGGCCCTCGCCGATCGTCGCCGGTCCCGACGGCCAGATGTGGGTGGCGACGCTGAACACCGTCCTCCACTTCAACCCCACCAACCCGGCGGGCAAAGTCGAAGTCCCGGTTGCCGGCCTGCAGCCGAAAGACATCGACGTCGCCGGCTCTCTGCTCGTCGTCGCCGACGGCAACGGCGGCGCCCCGCGCATCGCCACCTTCACGACCGCCGGCACCGAGGTCGACTACAAAGTGGGCAACGCCGCGCAGGGAGTGGCCGGCGGCGGCCCGGGCGGTCAGCTCGCCTACTCGGCGCCCGACGCGAAAGAAGCGGGCCGGATCACGCCGCCTGGCGCCCCGCAGGCGACCACGGTCGAAGGCGATCCGTTCGGGGTCGCCTTCGGCGCCGACGGCGCCTACTGGTACGCGCGCTCGGCCAAAGACGACCTCGCGCGCCTCACCACGAGCGGCGAGGTGACCTTCCTCGGCGGCTTCCCCGCCAAATACTTCCCCCGCCAGATCACGCCTGGGCCGAACGGCACGCTCTGGGTGACGATGGAAATCCCCGGCGAAAACATCTACGCGATCGCCCGCATCTCCGGCCTCGAACCGCCGGTCGAGCCGATCTCGGCGCTGGTGCCGGAGACGAAGCTCAGGAAGGGGCCGAAGCGGAAGGTGAGGACGACCGGCAGGCGGGCGAAGGTGGTGTTCCGCTTCACCTCCTCGGTCGCGGGCTCGGGCTTCGAGTGCTCGCTGGTCAAGCTGCGCAAGGGCAAGAAGCAGCCGAAGGCGGTTTTCAGATCCTGCAAATCGCCGAAGAAGTACGACTTGAAGCCGGGCCGGTATCGGTTCAAGGTGCGGGCAGTCGCCTCGGGGCAGGTCGATCCGACCCCGGTCAGCCGCAGCTTCCGTGTCGTCCACGTCGCCAAGCACAAGCCGAAGCACAAGCGCTGAGCCGCTGCAAGCGGTCGTCTTCGACTGGGACGGGACCCTGGTCGACTCCAAGCAGGCGCTCGTCGCCAGCTTCCAGGAGACCACCGCCGAGCTGATCGGCGAGCCGTTCCCGACCGCCGAGGAGGATGTCGAGCGGATCGTCCAGGTGCGCGGCCAGGAGGCGTTCGAAGAGATCGCCGGCGGCGACCGCGAGCTGTACGAGCGGATCGAGGAGGTCTTCCACCGCGTCTACGTCGCCAAGCAGACGACGATCGCGCCATTCCCGGGGGCGCTCGAGACCCTCGCCCGCCTGCGCGGCGCCGGCCTGCGGCTCGGCGTCGCCACCTCGAAGGCGCGCCGGCGGCTCGACCTCGAAGCCGAGCGGACCGGGATCGGCGCCTTCCTCGACGCCAGCATCAGCGGCGACGAGGTCGCGGCCGCCAAGCCCGACCCCGAGGCGGTGGCGGCGGCGATCGCCGTCCTCGGTGCCGAGCCGGCCCGCACCCTCTACGTCGGCGACGGCCCCAACGACGTCCTCGCCGGTCGCGCCGCCGGCGCGATCACCGTCGCCGTCAGCTTCGGCTTCCACCCCGAGGAGGCCCGCGCCGCCGCCCCCGACCACGTCGTCGACACCCTCCCCGACCTGCTCCCCCTAGCCGGGCTCGCCTGAGCCGTCCCAGCGAAGACTGAGCACTTGAGGGGGCCCTGGCCCCCTCAAGTGCTCAGTCTTCGCCGCGAACCTTTACCGGAGCTTTGCCTGCGGTTGGGCGGCGCCTTGACCGCGGGCGGGCACCCTTGGTCAGGCCGGCTTTGACGCCGGTGCACGGAAGTCCAAGACCCCGGAGGTGTGTCATGCCCAACCGAATCTCCAAGCTCATCGTCGTCACCGGCGTCAGCGCCGCGCTCGCCGTCGGCGGCGCCGGCATCGCCCAGGCCAGCCCCGACCACGGCGGCCGCCACGGCAAGGACGACGCCTGCAAGCGGCTGAAAGGCAAGCAGAAGCGCGAATGCATCAAGCGCCACGAGAAACACCACGGTCCCAACCACGACTGAGCCGCCCCTCGCGCGGTTCCTTTGCTGCGGCAGACGCAACAAAGGAACCGCGCGTCAGCGGGGCGCGCGACCGCGTCGCTCGGTCAGGCCGGGGTCACGCCGTAGCGCGACCGCGCCCGGGCGAGCTTGGCCTCGTCGTAGCGATAGCGAGCCCACCAGGAGTCGGGCCGGGCGAGCCGCAGGGCGGCGATCCACCAGACCAACCCGAGCGTCAGCCAGCCGGCCGAGAACAGGAGCCACTGGCCCTTCAGCGCCGTGATCGTCGCCGGCGCGACGCCCAGCAGGAGCCAGAGGCCGATCGCATAGGTGACGGCGGCTCCAGTCGAAACTGCCAGTGGCTCCATGGAAACGCGGCCGGTGAGGTTCAGTTGCCGATCAGCTCGATTCGGTAGCCGTCGGGGTCGCGGACGAAGCAGATGCGGCTGCCGCTGGTGCGCCCGCCGGGGCGGTAGGGGGGCTTCTCGGGCTCGATGCCTGCGGCGGCGAGGCGCTCGAGGGTGCCATCGAGGTCGTCGACGCCGATCGCGATGTGGTTGTAGCCGGTGCCGAGGTCGTACTCGCTGACGCCGTGGTTGTAGGTCAGCTCGAGCCGCGGATCGTCGCCGGGCAGGCCCATGAAGACGTTGATCGCCTCGTCGCCGATCGGCATCCGCCGCACCTCCTCGAAGCCGAGCTTCTCGTAGAAGGCGACCGAACGGTCGATGTCGCCGATCCGGTAGCAGGTGTGGAGATACGTCGCCACCCGTCGTCAAGGCTACAGTGCGGGCCGTGCGCCTCTCGCCCCGTCAGCTCGCGCCGCTCGCGCTCCTCGGGCTGGCGCTGCTCGCCGTGCCGGGAGCCCAGGCCGCGCCGGTGCCGACCGGCGTCACCCAGACGATCCGGATCGAAGTGGTCGAAGGCCGGCTGCGGTTCCTCGCCCCGCCGAGCGTCACCCGCGGCGACGAGCTGCGGATCGTCAACCGCACCAACCCGCGCCAGGTCGGCCCGCACACCTTCTCGTTGGTCCGCCCCGGCGCGATCCCGCGTAGCCCGCGCGCCCGCCGCAACTGCGGCGAACCGGGCCACCTCTGCGCCGCGATCGCCGCCTGGCACGGCTTCGACGAACACGAAGAAGTGACCCTCAACCCGGCCGAAGCGGGGGCCCCGGGCTGGAGCACGATGGGCAACCGCAACCGGGTCGGCGACTCCTGGTTCAGCGAAGCCCGCGGCGAGTCGATCAGCCAGCCGGTCACCGCCGCCGCCGGCACCCTCTACTTCTTCTGCGCGATCCACCCCTGGCTGCAGGGCCGCATCGAGGTGCTGGAAGCGCCGAGCGAAGCAGTGCCGCCACCGCTGGGGTAGGCCGCCGTGGGCGACGAGCTGATCCACCGCTACCGCCGCGCCCGCCGCGACCGCTCGCTGGTCGTGATCGAGGGCTTCCACGCGCTCAAGCACGCGCTGCGCTTCGGCGCCGAGCTGGAGGAGGCGGTCGCCGTCGACCCGGCGGCGCTGGAGGATCTGGCCGCCGAGCTCGCCCCCGACCTCGCCGGCCGCCTCGCCTCCCGGGTCGAGCCGGTCGACGCCGAGACCCTGGCCCGGCTGGTGCCGCTGGTGCCGCGGACCGGGGTGGTGGCGATCGCCCGCCGCCCCGCCTTCGACCTCGCCGCCGTCCTCGCCGACCCGCGCCCGGCGCCGCTCGTCCGGCTCGCGGACCCGCGCAACAGGGGCAACATCGGCGCCTGGGTGCGGGTCGCCGCCGCCGCCGACGCGGCGGCGCTGATCACCACCGGCGAGCACGACCCCTGGTACCCCGACGCCGTCC